>JAAFHY010000002.1 GCA_013298505.1 Cytophagales bacterium | reverse complement strand
CTGGGTGAGTTCTCTGTTTTGAAGTAACCAATTGCCAATACAGCAAACCCATGAGCCAACAATGAATCGCGTTTGTCTTTCAAATAATTTCGCTCCCAGTCATTCCCGCCTGAGCCACCCCCAAACGCAACAATCAACGGTTGCTTCACACCATCACTTAAATATAAACGCGTATCCATTTTTCCATGATTATCCGATAAGGAAGGGGTGCCCCAACCCATATAGAAAAAGATGACGACCAAAAACAACACAGCAATCCCAGCAATTTTCATTTTCATAAAAAAGAAGTTTGTTTTAGGCGTCTGACACTTTCAAAGTGTCTTGACGCCTACGATGATTAAAAAGATTTAGTTAAGCAGTTGGAGCAGTCTCTGCTGGCCAGGACAAATATTCATACCCACGATAAAGCACCAGAATCTCTACAATCACGGCAGGGATGAAGACCACATAGGAAATGAAAAACATCACTACCGTAATGAGCATACAGCCCATCACAATTTCCAAAATGCCCGCTACACGCGAGAGTTCACCCATACTGTCTTGTAAACGTATAAGCGATACGCCAAATACAATACCCACCGCACCCATCACTACACTAATCACGGCATAGAGAATCCAAAGGCTCTCCATATCATCTACCGAAAGCGAACTCACATCTAAAATGCCTTTGCTCACCGTGGCGACAATAAGCAAGTAGGCCGCCACCTTCAACAACGAGTTTTCAAATACCACACTCAAGGCAATAAACCCGCGCGCAAATAGTACAAGTGAAACCACCATCACAACAACTAGGCCTGCGTAAATTGCATTCATCCGAAACCCCCAGTCACGACTACCTGCGAACCACGAGATGTCCATGGCGCTCAGAATAACTTCAGAAATCAAATAGACCGATCCCGCCAACACGGCTATTAATAACGTGTTTCGGTTGGTGCTAGGTAAGTTTTTTTGTGTTCCCATCACTTGGTTTTGTTTGGTTGAAAATGACTCATAACTCTCTCCAAGTGCTTCCAATAAAATTTTCACCGTAATCGTGCGCGGCAATACCTCACCCGCTTCGATGCGCTGAATGGTGCGCACGCTCACGTGGCTTTTTTCCACCAACTCTTCCTGCGTCAGGTTTTTTTCTTTACGTAAGGCGGTCAGTCGCCTGCCCAGTTCTGGTTGTTGCATAACTATTTTATTGAAGCACAATGTTACGCGTTTAACGAGCATGAGTAAACCAGCAGTTGCCATTTTCACCCGCCACTTGCCCGCCATTTGATGGAATCAAGGCGTCAAGACACCTCCAAGGTGTCAGACGCCTAAAAGTCTTAAGTTTTGGATGATGTGGGCGTGTCCCCGCGAACGAGGTTTTCATTGTAAGGTGTCATGACACTTTCAAAGTGTCTGACACCTAAATAACTTTTGATTATCGCGGGGTCGCGCTATTCGCTACAATCTTTTTGCGCCCGCGCACCAATCCATTTTGCAAAAAGGATTTCCGCTTCTATCGCTCACGCAGCCGGATTATAAAAGGCGTCAAGACACCTCCAAGGTGTCAAGACGCCTGAAACTGGTTGTTATGGGGGCATGACTAATGAAGTACCTAAGATTGAAACCTTCATTATATTTGATTTATGCAGTTCACTGAAGACAGTTTCTACCATATCTATAATCGTGGCAACGATAAGAGAACCATCTTTTTTCAAGAACGGAACTACGATTTCTTCCTAAAAAAGTGGGTGAATATCCGCTAAAGGCTTTTCACTATATCCATCAAAATTCATGGATGGTCTCACCTCTCAAAGAAACATAGGCTAGAAAAGCGTCTATAATCAAGCCGTCTAAGTCAACAGAATCAATCCAATCTACTCTATCTCCTTTAATGACTCTTGCGAAGAATACCGAATAGAATGGATCATGAGCTTGTGATTCAATAGTATATTTTATCTCAGATTTTAAATGCTTGAACTCCTGTTTTGGCTGAAACTTATTATTCTTATAGTCGGAAAGCAAGATTAAATCCCCAACAAGTCGTTCGATTACATAATCTCCCACAGGATCCTTCTTTGAAAACCTTGTTCGTCTTAATGCGCTTAAGAAGCCATCAATACCTCCATAAATCGAAATCAAAAAATCAAAAGTAATAGCCATGTAGATGTTATGATTGGAAAATGTGCTTTTAAACAAATCCCGCATTTTGTACTTCCTTTCTTCGTAATTATAGTTGTCAAGTCGAATCAACTGTCTCAAATTGAATGTTTCAGAAATAATCATGCTTTCAATAAAATATTGAATTGATCCAAAACTCATTGTTTCAGCAGGAATAACCCGCTTTTTATCCCACAGCTTACCTTTAAGTGGTTGAATTGTTAGAAGTATTTCGTTAACTCTATTTTTTATTTCTGACTTGTTATCAAAATAGAATATTTCATTACTGTAAAATTTATCGAAGTATCCATTAAAATCTACATCCGCACCAAATCGATTCAGGAAAATCCTTCTAATATTATTAGCGTCACAACAGAATAGTATCTTATCAAATCCAAATTTATTTTCAGAGCCATCAACATCAAAATGAACGGAAAACACATTTAGTAATCTAAATATTTGGTCGGGGTCGATTCTATCAAGGTCATCAATGATTAGAATTGTTTTTTTGTTAGAATTTTTAACACTAATGCTCTCTAGTAACTTTTTTATCAGTTCAGTATAAAAGTCATTTTCGTAAGGGCTACCTATCTTGTCAAAAATTCGCTTTGCAAAAGCAAGTATTCCTTTACTGTCACTAGCTTCTGTTTCCTCAATCTCCTTTTTTATAGCCTCATTCAAATTAAAGGCAGACTGTAAGATAGTAGCTATTGGTTTGCCAATCTTGGATATACCTTCCATTAGTGACGAAATTGGGTCAATAAGCAGTTTTGGCCCTTTATAAACAGCCAAATAGGCAGCATAGACTTTTTCAAATTTGAATTCACTTAACTCTGGGTGAAGCTTTAGGATTTCGTAAAGGATATCAAACTTTATTAGTTCAAATACATCTTCATTCTTGCTTGTTGTATAATTAGTGGGGAACAGATGGATAGCTAAGTAGTCTTTGTTTTCTTTAAAATATGCTTTTAAGAAAGTGGTTTTGCCGTTACCAAAGATTCCAGAGAAAATGATTCTATGATTATTCTCAAGTGATAGAAACTCATCAAATTGTCGTTTAGGAATACTTACTGTTAGTGGCTTCATCATTTACATGGATATATGGTAAATTTATAGATAATTATTTTGCTAACGCTTACTCGCAAATGTCTGAACACCAACTCCACGAAGTCTCCTTCTACACACTCGCCCACCCTGACAAGAGTTACTTTATCCATCAACATGCTGTAGATGCATTCGCAGCACAAACCGCTGATGAGAACACCAAACCCATTAAACTAACCTTTGGCCTCATTGGCCTTTACTTGTTTTTAGAGAAAGGATACACTGGCAAGCAAGTGCAGAACGCGCACGTCAAGCTATCGCAGAACAAAAAAGTGTGGCCTTCACTGGCGTTGCCCGAGCATCGAGGCACCATCACCGTCAGTGATGTACTACAAGCCGAGGCAGGCGAACCACGCGACCTGATGATTCAAAAATGGTGTGAATCCGTTTGGGCAGCGTATGAAAATTGGCATAAAGCCATTGCCAATCTAACAAAGACAGAACTGGGGATCTGACATTTCCTCTACCTTTGCATATAAAATATTTTATGATGACCACTAAACTGCTTTTAGTTGCCACAATAAGTTCAGCGATACTGTTCAGTTGCAATCCGAATTCATCCAACTCCATCCAAGTAGTAAGCCCGACTGATACGCTAACCAAACACTTGAAACCATTCAAGGCCGAGTTGCCGACAATTGGTTTGCTGATGTACAACGGTGTGCTCACCACAGAGGTCACGGCAGCAGTCGATGTGTTTACCAAAGCAACTCAGGAAGGAAAGCAACTGTTTAATGTGGTCACCATTGCCGAAACGGAAAAACCAATCGTGACCGAAGAAGGCCTTAAGCTCGTTCCGGATTATACATTTGAAAATTGCCCGAAGCTGACCGTGCTCTTCGTGCCCAGTGCATATGATATGTATGCGCAGGTGCACAACAATAAAATTGTAGAGTTCATCAAGCAAAAAAATCAGGAGACAGAATACACCGTGAGCAATTGTGCCGGGGCGCAACTGATTGGCGCATCGGGCATCGCAGACGGAAAAAAAATCGTGACGTGGATTGGTGGCGGCAAGCAGCTTAAAATTGATTACCCAAACCTGCTTGTGCAAGACGACTCTCTGGTGACGTTTGTAGAAGACGGCAAGTTCAGTTCTTCCAACGGCAACTTGGCGAGCTATGTATCATCATTAATCCTACTAGAAAAAATGACGAGTCTCGAGCATCGTGCGTTTGTGGAGTCGTACATCTATCTGAACAGATTGCAGAAGTGGAAGAAGTAGGATTAATAAGTAACTAACGATTCGTTAAAAAATATTGTGGCAAATGTGGGAAGCCATTAAACCCTTTTGTTTCGGGCAATCTAAACTCGATTTTTGCAAGCCTATTTAAAGTAACTTATGAAATACTTTTCCATTTGCTTGATTGCATGCCTTGGTTTTATCTTCTCGTGTAATAAAAAAAGCGACCCCGCTCCTACCCAAACTTTTGTCAACGGCTGGAATGAAAACCTGACCATTAACATGGGTAGCCAAGCCCGATATTTCAGGGTCTATCAACCTGCGAGTTTAGCAGCCAAAGCGCCTGTTGTTATTTTGCTTCATGGAGGCACGCAAGCATGCGCACGATTTTCAATGTTGGTGCAGGCGGATCACAAGAGTGGACGAAGGTGGCTGATGACGAAAAGTTTTTGCTGATAGCACCCAATGGTGTAAACGGCACGACCAACGATGCAAATGGCGACAGTTAAAATTGGAATGATTGCCGTGTGATTACTTCTGGCAATGGCTACTCAGGGGCTGATGACGTTACTTTTATCAGTGAATTGATTGAGTGGACGAAAAAATCTTTTGATGTTGACAACACACGCTTTTATGTAACGGGGGCATCGAACGGTGGAATGATGAGCTACCGATTGGCCACAGAACTCAACGCCAAGATTGCTGCCATCGCAGCATTCATTGCACTTCAACCAGACCCTAGCGATTGTGGGACACCAGTCACCATGCCGATGATGTTTTGTGTGGGAACCTTAGACCCAAAAATGCCATTTCTCGGTGGCGCGGTAGATGGAGGAAATGGCTCAGTAAAAACGGCCGCAGCCACCCGGGATTTTTGGTTGACGACAAATGGAGTTAGCAGCAGCGATGTAATCGACACAAACTTGCCTGACATAAACACTACTGATAATAGCACTGTTTTGAAGCGTTCGTTTGGCTCATCCAACCCTGCCAAAGAAGTGGAATACTATATTGTGAATAGCGGTGGCCACGTAATGCCATCGATTAGCAATCCGGTATCATCTGCGGTTGAAGCATTACTTGGCAAGCAAAACAAAGATATGGAAGGAGCACGTGTAGCGTGGGACTTTTTGAAACGGCATAAAAAGTAGCCTTGCATTTGATTAGGTATTTTTTCATTTAGAGGTAGCAATCTCTCCTAAAAAATAATTTCTTTCGAATAGGGGTTAACCTCTTCTGGGTTGTCTTATCTCCAAAACCCAGAGATATGAAACCCATTACCCTTTTCCTTTGCTTAGCGTTGACGTACGCGAATGCCCAAGAATTTTCGCGCGATTTACCCTCGTTTGACAAAATTGTGGTTTCTCCCAAAATCAATGTAGTCCTTATCCAAGGCGATAAGGAAAGTGTACGGATTGTATATGCGGGCGTTCACAAAGAAAAAATCCACGCCAGTGTATCGGGCAAAACATTGCAGCTTTACTTAGATGGCGCTCGAATTTTAGACAAACGCGAACATGCAAATGATGATAATTATCGAAGCAAAGTAAGTGTTTATAGAACGGCTCAAATTATGGCTTATGTAACTTACAAAGCCCTACGGAAATTGGTCGTTCGTGGCGATGAAGCCGTTGTGTGCAATAGCCCCATCATCGGAGACGAGTTTATTCTTAAAGCTTACGGAGAAACCAAAATTACGCTCGATAGTTTGAATGTAATCGATTTCACGATATCACTATATGGTGTTAACACACTAAAAGTTGCGAGCGGTGTAGCGCGGCAACAAACGTATCGACTCTACGGAGAAAATCGAGTAGACAATAGCGCACTTAACAGCGAAACAATTTTTACGTCAATTTACGGAGAAGCGAAAGTAAGGTTGTTCGCAACAAATCAAGTTCGAATTACTTCGTTTGGCGAGCCCGAAATTGAAGTAGGTGGCTCGGCAGATATTCATAAAGGAATCATGGTGGGGCGGGCGTCCATTACGCACTCAAGTAACTAAAAACTAAAGTAAAACGTACATTGCGCTGTCATCATAGACAGATGCAAAACGAAACAAAAAAAGATAACGAACTGGAAATAAGCAGTGAGCTAGCTTTTGAAAAGGTTTTTAAAATTTACTATAAACCTTTGTGCCATTACGCCTATTCTTTTTTGTACGATGAAGCCGAAGCTGAAGAGGTAGTACAGAATACGTTTGTGAAAATATGGGAACGAAAATCAGAAATTGAGATAACGGATTCGACAAAGGCTTATCTCTATAGTATGGTACGAAACCAGTGCCTTAATGTAATAAAACACGAAAAAGTGAAAAAGCATTTTGCTCAAGATCATACATACGCAGCCGAAACCTCTCGACCATTAGTTGAAGAAAAAATACTATTAACTGATCTAGAGTCGAAAATAGTTGAAGCCATGCAAGCGTTACCAGCGCAATGTAGGCTAATATTTCAGTTAAGTCGCTTTGAAGAGTTAAAGTATCAAGAGATCGCAGCGCAACTAGAAATATCTGTAAAGACGGTGGAGAACCAAATGGGAAAGGCGTTAAAAATAATGCGATTTCAGTTAAAGGATTATCTCGTATTGACTTTACTATTTATACATCAAACCAGTAATTATTAGTGGAGAAAGATCAGTTAGATATCGATACAATTATTGCCAACGTGCTAGCTGGCGAAGCAACCCCAAGTGAGCAAGCACAGCTAGATCAGTGGCTAATGGAAAGTGAGGGCAATAAAAAATATTTTCAAGACTTGAAGCTGATTTTTGATGCTACCACAAACGCTTCGATTAGCGAAAAATTTGATGCCGATGCCGCATGGCTCAATGTAAAATCCAGATTGAATAGTCGAAATAAAGAAACAAAAATCAGAGCACTTCATTTCGATTGGCGAATTGCCGCAGTAATAGCGATGGTTGTAGGTGTAAGTGAGTTGTTTTATCTCACCACCGAAAAAACGTTACCCATAATTACTATTTCTTCATCTACCCAAACACAAAATGATACGTTACCCGATGGGTCTAGGGTTTTTTTGAACAAGAAGTCGGAAGTTAGTTTTTCGTTTAATCGAACTTCTGGCCAGCGTAAAGTAAAATTTAAAGGCGAGGCTTTCTTCGCTGTGAAACATGAGGAAGCAAGTCCGTTTGTTATCGAAGTAGCCGATGTGTTGGTCCGCGATATTGGTACACAGTTTAACCTTAAGGCATATCCTGAAAAAGACACGATAGAGATAACAGTAACAGAGGGTGAAGTTCAGTTTTATACCTTAAAAAATGCTGGCTTAAATTTGAAAACTGGAGAAAGTGCGCTCTACCTTAAATCTAGAAAAGAATTTCATCGGCTAATGAAATCAGACACAAATGTGCTTGCCTACAAAACAAAGATTTTTAATTTTAAGAATACAGAATTGAAGTTAGTAATTAAGCTGCTAAACGAAATATACAATACTAACATTTCACTTGCCACGGCTATTAAAGATTGTCAACTAACGGCTCAATTTTTTGAAGATGACCCTAACACCATTATGGAAGTGATTGCCGAAACGATGAATCTTACCATCAATAGAAAGGATGATAAAATTTATTTGGAGGGGTTAGGCTGCAACATTCACTAACCTGTTTTTATGAAGGCGATAGCGTGCGCAGTCATTTTGTTTTTATTTTTATATCCGGCAGGAGCACAGCCTTTGTTACTAGATAAGCGAATATCCATTAGCGTAGTGGAAGTAACAATGCCAGAGGCGTTGAATCAAATTAGCAAGGCAGGCAATTTTTCATTTACGTATAACAGCTCCATTATTTCCGACACACAATTGGTTACGCTGTACGCCATTGATCGTCCCATTGGTGTTATTCTTACCGACTTATTTAACGGATCGGTAAGTTTCAAAGCTAAAGAGCGTTACATTATTTTAAAGAAGGTAGTACTTGCTCCCAAGCCATCGCAGTTTATAATGGCAGGCTTTGTAGAAAATGCTGCGTCTGGTGAAAAATTAAAAGATGTAAGTGTATACGATAAAGAATTAATCAACTCTGTTTTAACCGATGAATGGGGGTACTTTTACATGAAGTTCAACAAGCAAACCGACTCCATTCATTTGTCGATAAGTAAGGGTGGATATGTAGATAGCATATTGGTTTTACCGCCTCAAAGCCAAACCTCAATTAACATTAGATTGAATCCCAAGAAAATAAAGGTTCCATTGATAGTGGATTCAATCAAACAAGAAGAACCATTTCAACTTCCGTATGAATCAAACCCAAACGTGCAAAACATAAGCGATACTATTTATCGCGACATTCAACTTTCTTTCCTTCCTTACATAGGCACAAACAAAGGGTTAAGTGGAAATATGATTAATGACTATTCTATCAATTTTTTAGGAGGCTATTCACTGGGCACAAGAGAAATTGAATTGGGGTTTTTCTTTAATATTGATAGAGGCGATGTGAGTTGGTTACAGATAGCCGGAGTTAGTAATTTGGTTGGTAGAAATGTAGAAGGTATTCAAGCTTCGGGCTTTGCCAATATTAATGGCGGCAACTTAACTGGTTTGCAACTATCGTCATTCAATGGCAATCGTGGTCAAACAAATGGATTACAAATTGGTGCTTTTGGAAATGCTAGCTTACGATCGCTCAACGGATTGCAAATAGCTGGTGTTGCAAATTATGCAAACAAAAGATCACGCGGACTTCAAATTGCAGCAGGAGCAAATATTATGACAGGGCAACTTAATGGAATGCAATTGGCGGGGGCTGTAAATGTAGTGACTGGAAAGATTTCGGGATCTCAACTTGCAGGAGTCAGTAACATTGCTACAAAAAAAGTAAGAGGCTCTCAAATTTCAGCAGCGTTTAATTATGGTAAAAATGTGCGAGGCACGCAAATTGGAATAGTAAACTATGCCGATAGCTTGGGTGGTATGCCGATTGGGGTGATCAGCTATGTAAATCATGGATATCATCGCTTAGAGTTATCAGCAGACGAGGTGTTTTATTCAAACCTGGCCTTTCGTACGGGTGTTCGCAAATTTTATAATATCATCCTAGTAGGCATTCAACCGAATCAACTAAGTGTTACTAATTATAATTGGACATTTGGGTATGGCCTTGGTACTGCAAGAAGAATTTCGTCTGGAATTCACTTCAATATCGATGTTACTTCACAACATGTTTCAGCTCGAGATTTTACCTCGTCTATGAGTTTATTAAGCAAACTTCATCTCGGTCTTGACTTTAAGCTGGCGCGAAAATTTTGGATTTACGGAGGTGTAACACTTAATGGGTACATTACCGAAATTTCAGCAGCAGAGAAACCACAAGTCTTCACACATTATCTGCCGGCATTCTTCTACAATCAGCCCTTAGATACTACCTACAATCTTGCTTCTTGGTGGGGCGCAAAAGTTGCGTTACGGTTTTTTTAAAATTTTCGATTTTTTGATGAATATCCTTAGATTGCTGCATGCTATTAGCAATCGACATTGGCAACAGTGATATCACCATCGGGTTATGGTCGGGTGAAAAATGGAAATACCATTGGCGCATTCCTTCCAAGCCCGACCAGCCAGAATTATTTTATGGCGTAAAAATGCGCGACTACTTTTTGGAGTCGTCTGAAGAACCCGAACAGGTTACCACAATTGTGCTAAGCAGCGTAGTGCCAGCTCTTACTGATAAAATACGAAGTGTGGTGCGAACATTTTTTCAAAAAGATCCAATAGTGGTAGGGCCAAAGATTTATGAACAGCTTCCTATTAAAATTTTGAATCCTTACGAAATTGGGTCAGACCTTGTGGCCAATGCCATGGGTGCTTATACCAAGTACCATCAAACTTGCATTGTGGTTGATTTTGGCACAGCACTTACCTTTACGACTATATCGAAGGAAGGAAAAATTTTAGGTGTATCCATTGTACCTGGCTTACGAACGGCATTGAAAGCACTCACTCAAAATGCAGCTAAACTATTTGATGTTCCGTTGGAAATTCCGAAGTCAGCCTTGGGCACCAGCACCGTTACCGCTATTCAATCTGGAATTGTAATCGGCTATGAAGGCTTGGTCAGAAAAATGGTGTCGGCCATTCGCGAAGAGTTGAAAGAAGATTGCCCAGCCATCGCAACGGGTGGTTTATCTTTTGTGATTTCACCCTTGAAAGATTTCTTCCACTCCATCGATCCAGAGTTGACACTAGATGGGTTGAGGTATATTGGGGAGCGGGTAAAAATTTAAATAGTTTCTAGGTACTGGTTTCTAGATACTGGATACTAGCACCATTCCAGCATCTAGTATCCAGTATCTTTTAATGTAATCCGTTATTGTACCTTTGAACATCAATCAACCGTTGCATGAATATTCTTTTTCTGCTCGCCCTCGCATTGGCTCCCGGTGCGGCCATTGGCTTGTATATTTATCTTAAAGACAAACACGAGCGTGAGCCTATTGGGCTTTTGATTCAAAGTTTTTTCTTTGGTGCTATCAGCACGGTTATTACATTATTAATGAGTTGGCCCATTAATCATTTTATTCCAATCGATCCAACTAGTATTAGTCAACAAGCCGTACACGCATTTTTATTGGTTGCTTTAATTGAAGAGTTCAGTAAATTCATCTTTGTTTATTGGATTCTCTATCCCAACAAAAATTTTAACGAGCCGTACGATGGAATTGTATACTCGGTAGTTGTGAGTTTAGGTTTTGCAGGCCTCGAAAACATTTTATACATCAGCAACGGTGGAGTTGAGACTGCCATTTTACGAATGTTTACTGCGGTGCCTGCTCATGCTACGTTTGGTGTATTGATGGGCTACTTTTTAGGAAAAGCAAAATTTGAACATAGAAAATCGCACTATGCAATTTATGCGCTTGGCGTTGCTGCACTTTTCCATGGAGCCTATGACTATTTTTGGTTTATCTCGTATGTGCCTGGCATTTGGATCGGAGCTATACTATCGCTCAGCATTGGCGTATTCCTATCGCGAAGAGCTATGCGCATTCATCAAGACGCATCCCCTTTTATCAATAAATCTACAGAATAGAATTTTGGCTGCTAGCTGGCTATTTAGTAAATTCGATCTATGTATTACTTAGTTTATACAAGCACTGCCGTCACCCATTTTTCTGAAGAAGATCTAATTGATCTGCTCAACCAAAGTCGAGGGACAAATAAGAAAATAGGCATCACAGGAATGTTGATACATACAAGAGGTAAATTCATTCAAGTGCTAGAAGGGGAAAAGTCGGTTGTCAATAACCTCTATACTAAAATTGAACAAGACGATCGGCACAAAAAAATCACGATGGTGATGGAAGGCGAATCGGAAGAGCGAATTTTTAAAGACTGGGCGATGGGCTTCAAAAGATTAGGCGATCACGAATTTCAATCACTGGCAGGGTTTTCCGATTTAGATTATTTTTTTGAGAGCAGAAACAATGCAGAGGCTACTAGCTTAGTACTCGTTTTCTTGAAATTATTTTATAAAAAAAACATTATCGATTACCCCGAATCTATTTTATAAGATGATGCGAGAACTAATTATAAATAATAAGAAAGCAACTAATGAAGGGTTTCGGTTTCGTGGCAAAGAGCCGGGTCGGTTAGAAAATTTCAGCGATGCAGTTTTTGCTTTGGCCGTTACTCTTTTACTTATCTCTACAACACCACCAACTAATTTTGAACAGATAAAACGCTTTTCGTTTGAGCTAATTCCATTTTTACTTTGCATCGCTTTGATTATTTCAATTTGGCACGAGCACTATGTTTATTTCTTACGATACGGATTACGCAACGGAAAGATCATTGTACTCAACACCTTATTCTTGGTGATTGTGTTATTCTATGTTTATCCTTTAAAGTTTCTTACCAAGCTGATCCTATACCCAATTGGCTACTTAGTAAACGAACAATCGATTATGGACGATTTGGCTAAAATGATTCGAGGCGAAGACATGGCCGATCTGATGATTATTTATGGACTCGGTGCCTCTGGTGTATTTTTTGTCTTGATGCTTATGTATCGCTATGCGCATCAACAAGCAGATGAATTAGACCTGAGTGAACTTGAACGGTTTGAAACAAAAGTAAAAGTAAGGTCGAGTTTATTGATGAGTCTTATTCCACTAATTTCTGTTCTTGTTGCATTTTGCTTTCGAGGCCATTGGCTCGCGGGTATGCTCGGGGGCTTTACCTATTTTCTATATACGCCTGTTATGATTTTTCATGGGAGGCATGTTGATAGAGAGCGAAAAAAATTGACAGAACAAAATCAAAATGCTACAGACTGAGGTTTGATAAACTAGAATCCATCGTCTTCTTTCTTTTCTTCTTTCTTCTTTTCTTTCTTCTTGGCAGATTCGCTGCCACTCGATAAATCGTAGGGAGCTTCTATTCCATAATAATTCATTCGGAATCGATTTATAAAAGAAAGTGTTTCATCATCACTCCCAGGAATAAATACTAACTCGCCTACTTTCGCCTTGCTGGCGTTGGTCTTCTTAGAAATTAAATCATTAAATGGCTGGTGAGAAGAGTGAACCATCAAGCGATTATCTTCAAAACCAAAATAGTACCACGCATCAGGCGATGCTTTAAAGAATACGTGAAACACCGGTGCCCCATCTTCATTTTTTCTAATCTCCATAAACCCTTCAAATGCACCATTGATATCGCTGCGATTTACATTGCTAATCCCTAAAGCTCCCTCGCTATAAAAGGCTTTTTTATCTTGCGACCACTTCAGGTTTACGTTTGAAAATACAATCGGCTGAACGAATCCTTGCACCGTGCCCAACGATACATAACCCTGCTGGGCCTTCTGCTCGTAATCTTTAGTAACTTTTTCACCCACAAGGTTTGCCATTTTGTAAAGCAATTCCGTTTGATCGCCCAAGCCTTCGTTAGCTCCCTCGTTTTTAATTACCTCTTGCAAATTAGTGGCCATTAGTTGATACGCGGCATCAGGAATATTCATCTTTGTCATGACCAACGTATTCATTTTTATATCGTTGGTTGCCAAACTTCCCGAACCAATAGCAGAAGCTGTCAGTGTTAATTCCTTCTGATTTTTAAAAAATGTAACTGGGCCTTCAAAGCTTACTTCTTGCTTATCTTCATTGTAAGCAAATACTTTTCCTGATAGCTTTTGGCCAGCTGCTTTCTGTCTGTCTTCAATTTTAAATTGACCACTCTCTTTATCAAAAAATAGCGAGCCGCTCGGTAAGAAGAAATCATCATCGCCTTCGTCTTTCTTATCAAAAACAAAGGTGATGTAAAGACTGTTGTCTTGGGCAAAGTGCAATCCCGCAGTGGCTCGTTTGCCTTCGTCCGTGGTGGTGTTATCAAAGTCGAGGTAAATTTCCTTCTCGTCACCACTCTGGTTGTAGCTAAGCCATGTATTATAGTTTTTTAGTTTTTTTAAATCGAGCTTCACAAAACCTTTTAATTGTAACGCAGGGCGGGTGGCATACATAACCATATCGCCCTTGTAAAATATGCGGGGGGCTACTAATATTTTATCGGTATCAACAACGGCCCCATTCCCAACAGTCTGCTGTGTAGCCTTAACATTTTTCTTTCGTGATTTCCCTTCCGTCTCAATTGCTTCCAAATGAAAATCGGTCATTTTAATTTTGAACGTATCGTTAGCGGCATTTACATATTGATAGGTTGCATAGCCAGTAAATTCCTTTCTAGATACAATATCTACCACACCGTTGATAAGGCGATGGTAGCCATTGAGTGTGTCTAATATAATGGTGGTGTTTTTCAGTTGCCCGATTTTAGCATTTTCAAGAATAAGCACTTCATTATTTTCAGGAGTAATTTTTGCATCGGCAACAATAATGAATGGTATACCACTCACTTTTAGCTGTTGTGTTTGAATATCATACTCCGCTTTTTCCGCACTAAAATTTAGCGAGTCTAGTTCTTTGCGAGTGGTGTAGAAATAAGAATTTTCAATAGGCACATCAGCCGCCTTGGTCATTACAATTTTCTGTGTGGTCAAGTCCCATTTTGCTTGAGGTATAGACGTTTTGAATTGCGCATACGGAAAATCAATTGCGGCAACGCCTTCTATCTCAGGACTAATCGTAGCAGTATTATTAGCAAGGTCAAATTTCAGGCGCACATCACTACCGGCCAATGCGGGCTTATCGGGGTTTCCGGTTTTCACTTCAAACCGTGCGTGTCTGGCACCTAAATCTTTCGATGCAAACGTCATTTCTCTTGAAGACACTTCAGATCCACGCGTACTCAACTTACCGCTTCCGGCCACACCACTTTTTGATACCGTAACAATGCCGTTTAGTGTGGCTGTGTTTTTGTAAAGCGAAAAAGGTTCTTTTAAATTTTTGAGTTTGAACTTATCCTGTTTGGGAAACCACTTCAAATGATAATCGGTAAAACTCATTTGAGGGAAATTAACACTGCCTACTTTTTTCTCTTTTATCTCACCTGTTTTTCCTTTCGAGAGCACCGAATCAGGATAAAACACAAAGTCATCCGCATTAACTTTAGCAGCTAGGTATTCAATGCTTCCACTTGCGTGGATGCCGGCATTGTCTAAATTCATGCCTCCAAATAGTTTGCCTTCTCCTTGATAGAGATTATATCCCTTCACGGGTACTGCGTGTGTAAACCCAAGCGACTTATCGGGCATGGTATGCAGTTTCTCTTTGAATGCCGGAAACATTCCGCTTGAAATAAATGTGCCTTCAAAATTGATAGAGCCTGGATCGGCATCGTTCAAACTATCTAACTTAAAAGGAGGCACTACAAAAAATACAGACTTATCGTATGCGCCATCCAGCACTTCTTCACGATCGAAATAAATCACACCACCAGCAGTAGCATCCAAGCGCGGATAGTTAGGGATCTTTGCCCTCCCCGATTTATTATCGGGTCGATTGATAAATAGAGTTCCCGAAGTTTTGTTGGCACCTGTTTGGAGGCCGCCCGCTGCAGCCGCAGTAGAATCGGCACCTACCATCGAGTTATTTACCCTTCTGCGAGTCCCATTTTTTTCGGTTATATAAAACCGAATTGAGTCGATATGATTGAGGTTAATAAAGAAGCTATCGTACTTGAGGGTAAAATCTTTTCCGGTAATTTCAAAGTTGCCCGCGTTGATCGTGCCATTGAATTTTATATCACGGTTTCGCAAAAATTTTACAACAGCACTGTCCGGCTTTATCACCACGTTCAGCGAATCACTCACATTAAATTCTTCTACGCCATGCACCACCATGCTCCGTTCTTTTAGACTTAGCATGGCATTAGAGACCGTATCAGTCAACGAGTGCAACTTCATGTTATCATAATCGGCATTGCCTTTTACCGATTCGGCCACGTGCAAGGCTTTATCTTTCAGGTGTACTTTGCCTGTACGCGCATCGTAAAGGATCATTCCTTTTTGCGATAGAAAATCTGCGGCCATTCTAATTTTTTCTGTGCTCCGGGTAGCATCGGCCAAATCATACACAAAAAAATCTTGCGTGTTGTTTCGTTTGGCGTAATTAACAAAGTAGGCGAGTGCATGGAAACCAAAGCCTACGCCTTTTAATTGCTCGTAATCGTATGGATCATAAAAATCGTTTGATTCGATAACCATCGGTGATACCCCGCCACTTCCTTCAACATTAATCGTAAGGCTGTCGGATTTCAAATTCCAATCAATCACATCGGCCGTAAACTCAATGCCAAAATAAGATGAGACAAATGGGGCTTTCCGTAGCGAGGTTTTATCTTTTGTGAGAGTGATTTTCTGCTTGCTCAAATCCAATCTTACTTGCATGGATTGGTGCGTGAGTGAATCGTTGTCTTGGTAGATTGCCACCTTGGCGCTTGAAGAAAGAATAACCGAATCTTTAAAGGCAAAAGAAAGTGATTGCGCTTTAAATCGTTTATCCGCTTCGCCACGCAATTCAAGTGTGGCTATATCTCCTGCTACTGATGTGCTGTTTATGGTTGCCCCCGCCATGCCTACACCACCGCTATAAAACAAATACGGTGAGCCAAGCCCAAGAATAGGCACATTGTTTTCGTACGATCTAAACCGAGGGTAGATAGTCGGTTTCCCTTTTTTATGATTAATGCTCTTGAATTCAAATACACCCGAAACACGCCCAGCAAGTTTGCCAACGTATAGTAGCTTGCTTTGCTCTGCCTTTAGGTTGGGCTGTGTGGTTTTGAAATGATACTTATTCAATTCGCAGTTTACCGAATCGGCAGACAGACCGGCCGTAGTCCAATCAAAACGACCTCCTTCGCCCAGAAATAATTTATCTCGCAGAAAAAAAGTGCCGTTAGTTTCTTTGAGAAAAGCAGAATCATAGGGCGTAACAAAATTCAATGTGACTTTAGTGAACTCAATCGCAGCACCAAAAACTTCGGGCTGCACAATGGGCTGCTTCCAGTTGGGCAATAAAATGGAAGTAGTGTCTGGCTCTGCAGGTGGCGAATAAGTTTGAGCAGTATCTGGAATAGCCGGCTCTCGGTAAACGAACGAGTAATTATCATCAAGGGCGTGCAACCGAAAAAACTTTTGATAGGTGAGCGAGTGATGCTCGAAAAAATCGCGCGCCTGTTGAAAGAATACGTTGGCTTGATTGCTATTTTCTTTTGCTATTACTTTATCGACAACGGTTAAAAATTCTCCGAACTTATTGGCTTCCATTTTTTCGGTTGCCAAGGCTGCCACCATAGAGCCGAAATAATTTATGAAATGAGAACGCAACTTATAGCCCTTCTTTTTCATTCTAAAAGATTGCCTTTTAATTTGCATCTGTTGCTCGGGGCCGAGATTTGCCCAAGCAGCTGCAAAGCCATCACCAATTGCCATTACCTCCATGGCTTTTGTGTTATTGTAAAGCACCCGAATGCTATCTTGAAACCCCAATTGATAGGCTGCATCTTGGACATTTTGTTGGGCGAACCCTGGTAGGTAAGCCATCAATGCCAATATAAAGGTTGAGAAGCGGGTTTTCACAATGCTAAACCGAAAATTCGGAAATAAATAGCGAAAGTTCTAATGGACAAGAACGATAAGTGCGGGTAATTATTTCTTTAAAAGCAATGATGCCCACTCTTCTCTCTCGCTGCGGTGCACTTCGGTAAGTTGATGTTGCTTCGCTTCGGCCAGTAAATCGGCAATATCTTTTACATAAAATCCACTTAATAGCAAATGGCCATTGGGAGTTAGGTAATCGGCATAGCGCTTCATTTCACTAAGCAGTACATTTTTATTGATGTTTGCGAGAATGATTTCAAACGAGCCAGTAGGCTTTACTTCGGCAATCGTTCCTTGGTAGATTTCAATATTAGTACACGCATTGTTTTCAATGTTCTCTTTGCCATTTATTACACTCCACTCGTCAATATCAAAAGCAATCACTTCTCGTGCCTTTCGCTTTGATGCCATGATCGATAGTATGGCTGTGCCACACCCCGCATCCATCACGCGCTTGTTTTCGTGATCTAGATCGAGTTGATTTTTGATCATCAGGTAAGTAGTTTGGTGATGACCAGTACCAAACGACATTTTGGGTGTGATGATGATTTCGTAAGGATATTTTGTTTCGATTTTATGAAACTCTGCTCGAATTAGGCAACGATCGTCTACGACAATGGGATCCAAACTTTTTTCCCATTGTTCGTTCCAATTTTGTTTTTGGATTTTATCCCAAAAGAAGAGCAATGGATTGACCGTTTTATATTTTTCTTTTACCGCTTCAAGTTGTGGCTCATTAAACTTTTGTTCTTCGACATAGGCTTCAAATCCGTTGTCGTTTTCCATAAAGGTATCAAAGCCCACTTCCCCAATTTCGGCCATCAGTATTTCCGAAAACGCAGGATCGCAAACAACTTGAAGGCGGGTATAGTACATATTGATTCAGTGATTTGCTAATGACTTAATTCGTTGATGATTTTGAACTGGGAAGTATGTGCGCTAATTCGATTCTGATACGCTTCTTTCATCATCGGATCATGCAATTACCGAATCAACGAATTGGCAAATCATCCTATCGCTTTAACAATCTCTACAAACTCTCTCGACTTTAACGAAGCACCGCCCACTAGCCCTCCATCAACATCCGCGCAAGCGAACAATTCTTTTGCATTGTCTGCTTTAACACTGCCTCCATACAATATTGAAATTTTATCGGCTGTAGCCGAACCGTACTTTGCGGCAATGTGCTGGCGGATTACCGCATGCATATCTTGTGCTTGTTGTGAGGTAGCTGTTTTGCCTGTACCAATGGCCCATACAGGCTCATAGGCAACTACTACTTTTTGGATAGCTTCTTGATTCAAATGAAACAAGCTTTCTTCTACTTGCTGTTTTACTAATGCTTCGTGCGTTCCTTTCTCACGAATCTCTAGCGGCTCGCCACAACAGAAAATGGGAGTAACATTATTTGCCAAGGCTTTATCTACTTTAGTGGCAAGTAATTTTCCATTCTCGCCAAAATATTGTCTGCGTTCGCTATGGCCAATGATTACATAAGGGATAGCCATTGACTTTAACATCGTTGCAGAAACTTCTCCGGTATATGCACCACTATCGTGTTCGCTACAATTTTGCGCACCTACTTTTATAGACGAGTTACCTAACTGATTTTTTATGGGAAGCAAATAAGGAAATGGGGCACACAATACCGTGATCACATTCCCTTTTACCTCATCGGCTACCATGCCCATCAACTCGGCAGTTAAGATGTGTGCTTCCTCTAATGTCTTGTTCATTTTCCAATTGCCAGCTACTATTTTTTGACGCATAATTTGGGGGTTAGTTTTGATAATGCTTTGTCTTTAGGTCACAAGCCTCAGGCTACATGCTGCACGCCATTTCTATCTCTCGTTTTTTTCAAAATTAAATTTTTCAGAAGGCGAATTTACCGTAAGCCGTACGCTTTTCACTGGGCTTTTGAAGGTAACGTGTACTAAATTTGATTGATCTTCGTGAATGCTCATAATGGCATCGTTAAAAACTTCTAGTGTTTTCATTTTTTTTATGCCCTCAATTTCGATGTAAGCAATTAACGAAATATCTTCACGTTCTACCGCCAAAAATTTCAATTTAGTGTACTTGCCGTCTAGCTTGATTTTAAGATGCTCGCTAAGATAGTTGATAACAAGTTGCTGAGTGGTGAGGTTGTTTTTCGGTTCTAAAATATCCAGTTCGGCTTCTTTGCGCTGTGCGCGGATGGCGAGTTCTAAATCATCGATAAATAAACGCGAGGTAATTTGAAGTGCCTTGTCTTTCTCGCTATACGTGATTTCGGTTATAGAGAGGTGGATGGGGTGGAGTTGGTTGTTCGTTATTGGTTGTTCGTTATTCGCAAATGAGGCAACGCTTATAACGAACAACCAATAACTAATAACGGTTTTCTTCATACCGCAAAACTACTTCTAATTGCCCTAATTCAAAATTAGATTTATACTTGCATCTTTCTATCGTCATTGATGAACGAGTTTTCTTTGTATTTTGGCTTAGGCAGGGATCATATTCTTGATTATGTCAATGGCTATGACCACATCTTATTTGTATTAGCGCTTTGTTCACTGTACGTAATCCAAGATTGGAAGAAGATTTTGATTTTAGTCACAGCCTTTACGATTGGTCATTCTATTACGTTGGCACTTGCCACACTGCAACTCATCTCCGTAAAGACAGAATTGGTAGAGTTGCTCATTCCCATTACTATTTTCATTACAGCTGTTAGCAACTTATTTAAGAAAGTAGAATTGGGGCAAACTAAAACCGTGCAACTCAATTACTGGTTTGCGCTGTTCTTTGGGTTAATCCATGGGATGGGGTTTTCTAACTATCTGCGAGCGATATTGGGCAAAGAGAGCAATATCTTTTCACCGCTATTAGCCTTTAACATAGGCCTAGAGTTTGGTCAAATAATAGTGGTAGTTCTTTTCCTCGGCATCAGTTATATTTTGGTCAAATGGTTACAGGTGGCTAGGCGCGATTGGAACTTGGTGTTATCTTCAGCCATTGCTGGGATTGCTTTGATATTGATTAAGGAAAGATTTTTTTAATAATTCAGCACACAAAGTCGCAAAGAACGCTAAAAGAAAAATTCTAAATTCTGACTTCTAAATTCTATATTCTTTTCAGTTAAATCTTAAATCTAATTCTGCTAACTACTAACTCCTAAATTTTGACTTCTATATTCTAACTTCTTCTCAAAAATTATGAAACACTTTCTACTACTCACTCCCTTCATCTTTTCAGTGTGCGCCTTCGCCCAAGAGCAAAAGCCCGAAGCCCCCAAATGGCAAGGAAAGTTTGAGCAACTTGATCAAACATTACCTACACCCAACGAATACCGTTCTGGCTCAGGTGCACCAGGCCCAAAGTACTGGCAACAACAAGCCGATTATGACATGTCAGTAGAAGTAAATGACCTTAACCAAAGTTTGAGCGGTAAAGAAACCATTACCTACACTAACAATTCGCCCGATGTGTTAAAATATTTATGGTTGCAGCTCGACCAAAACATTTTGGACAAAGAAAGCAACACCACAAAAACACAAACCAATTCTATCCGCGATTCGTCTTCCGCAAAATCCATGGCCGGGCAATTTGACCTCTACGACTACGAAGGAGGCTATAAAGTAAAATCCGTTACCGATGTTTCGGGCAAGGCATTATCGTACACCATCAACAAAACGATGATGCGTGTAGACTTGACCACACCACTCAAATCGGGCGCAAAAGTTTCTTTCAATGTAGAGTGGAGTTACAACATCAACGACCGCAATTTGTATGGCGGCCGTAGCGGCTTAGAGTTTTTCCCGGAAGATGGAAACTATGTATACACCATCGCACAATTTTTCCCACGCATGTGTGTGTATGATGATGTAGTGGGCTGGCAAAACAAACAATTTTTAGGAAGAGGCGAGTTTACTTTGCCTTTCGGGAATTACAAAGTGAATATCACGGTTCCTGCCGACCACATGGTGGGCGCAACGGGTTCATTAAAAAACCCTCAACAAGTTCTTACAAAAACAGAGCTGGAGCGATTTGAAAAGGCGAAGACTACTTATGACAAGCCCGTAATCATCGTTACCCAAGCAGAAGCCACAGCAAAAGAAAAAACAAAGTCGACAGAAAAAAGAACGTGGCAGTTTGAAGCTACCAACGTGCGCGATTTTGCTTTCGCGTCTTCGCGCAAATTTATTTGGGATGCTATGGCCGTGAAGATTGGTGATAAAACTCCATTGGCCATGTCGTACTATCCCAAAGAAGGAAATCCACTATGGGAAAAGGAATCTACTATTGCTGTAAAAAATACCATCGAAGTATATTCAAAATATACCATCGACTATCCGTACCCACACGCCACTTCGGTGCACGCGGCATCCATCGGTATGGAGTACCCAATGATTTGCTTCAACTTCGGCCGGCCTAAAAAAGATGGCACTTACGATAACACTACACTTCAACGTATGCTGGGAGTGGTGATTCATGAGGTGGGTCATAACTTCTTCCCAATGATCATCAATAATGATGAACGCCAAACCACTTGGATGGATGAGGGCATTGATAGCTTTGTGCAGTTGTTGACCGAGTTAGAGCGCTACCCGCAACTAGATTGGAACCGCGGCAAACCGGCAGGGTTAGTTCCGTATATGAAAGGCGACAAAACAATCATGCGCCCGTTGATGACTAACTCTGAGCAGGTGGTTGCCTTTGGATCGGAGCAATATCAAAAAGCAGCTACAGCGCTTTTCATTTTGCGCGAAACGGTAATGGGCAAAGAATTATTCGACAAATCATTTAAAGAATATGCGCAGCGCTGGGCATTCAAGCACCCAAAGCCTGCTGATTTTTTCCGCACCATGGAAGACGCTTCTGCTGTTGACCTCGATTGGTTTTGGAAAGGTTGGTTCTACACAACTGACAACGTAGATATGTCGCTCGACAATGTGAAGTGGTTTAAGCTTCGCACCGACAAAATCAATTTAGAAAACAAAGAAAAGAAAGTGACCAAAGGCGATTTGCCAAAAGAAGGTGATGGCAACAAGCCAAACGATTTTAGCAAAGGTCCTGAATACTTCAGCGTGATCCCCACCGACAATCGCATGTACGGAGAGTTTGCCAATCGCATTGACGACAAAGCAGTGATGGCGAAAATGGAGAATAAAAATTTCTACGAAATCACCCTCACCAACAAAGGTGGTTTGGTGATGCCCGTAATTATAGAATGGACATTTAAAGATGGTAGCAAAGAAATTGAAAGACTACCCGCTGAGATTTGGAGAATCAACGAAACGAAAGTGACTAAAGTGTTTTCTAAAGAAAAAGAAGTGGTGAGTGTTGTACTCGACCCACAAAAAGAAACATCCGATATTTTAATAGAAGATAACGTGTTTCCGAAAGTAGCACAGCCAAGCAAATTTGATGAGTTGAAGAAAAAGAATTAAAGGCAGTTGCTCTCATAGCCTATCCTTGAAATATTCAAATCGCATTTGAATATTTCAAGGATAGTGCTACCTTTAAGTTATGATCGAAAGGGCTTTAGCGAGTGCTGTTATAAGAGGCTTAACAGCCTTCCCAGCTGTTGTTTTATTAGGGCCAAGGCAAGTAGGAAAAACCACCTTGGCAAAGCAACTTGCTGCTAAGTTAAAAAAGCAAACGCACTATATCGATCTAGAACGACCTAGTTCTGTAGCTGCCGTTAATCGCGATCCGGAAGAATATTTTGATTCCTATCAGCAACAATGTGTAATTATTGACGAGGTGCAACGCATCCCTAAGCTGTTTCCATTGTTACGATCGTTGATTGACGAGAAAAGAACACCAGGTCGGTTTATTATTACTGGTTCTGCGTCACCTGACTTATTAAAAGGAGCTTCTGAGAGTTTGGCTGGAAGAGTAATGTATTGTTACCTCAATCCGATAGGGCTGCACGAGTTGCCTAATAAAATTAGTTTGAAACAACATTGGCTTCGCGGAGGGTTTCCAAACCCATTATTAATGAAAACAACAGCTAATCGATTAGACTGGATGGATTCTTTTATAACTACTTATATAGAGCGCGATTTGCCCCTTCTGTTTGATGTAAAATTTTCTCCGTCAGTAATGAGGAGACTATGGCGTATGTTGGCACATATAAACGGAGCGATTTTAAATGCAGAAAACGTTGGGAATTCGTTAGATATTTCGGGAACCACTTTAAAAAGATATATCGATTTCCTAGAGGGCGCTTTTATTGTGAAACGACTTGCACCCTATTTTAGAAATTCAGGCAAACGTTTGATTAAGGCATCAAAAATTTATATCAACGATTCTGGCATTCTTCACTTCTTATTAGATATTCATACCGAGAAAAACTTAGTCAATCACCCGTCAATCGGAACTTCGTGGGAAGGTTACGTGATCAGTCAGATTTTGTATGCCAAAGACAATCGGCTTGATGCCTATTATTACCGAACACATGCTGGAGCCGAATGCGACTTAGTGCTAGCCAAAGGAGAACAAGTTAAAGCAGCCATTGAAATCAAGTATAGTAAAGCCCCCGTTCTAAAAAAGGGATTTTACAATTCAATTGCCGATTTAAAGCCATCGCAGGTTTATGTTATTACCCCTTTTGAAGTAGACTATGCAACAAAGGATAAAATCCGTATTGTGGGGTTATCCATTTTTGTTTCGCGCTATCTGCCTAAATTATAATAACAAATCCTAGGGATTAACTTCTACCCACGGCACTCTTTTAGAACGATAAAAATTACTCTGCATTACCTTAAACCGTTCGGCTTGCTTGCCTAGCCTTATCTTGTATTCGTCCCAGTTTCTCGCCTCCTCTTGCGACCATCCAATTTCTGCATAGCCTGGCAACCGTGGAAATAGAAGGTATTCAACTTCATCCATGTTAGAAATGGTCTCTGACCAAAGCGGGGCTTCTATACCGATAATATTGTCGTCTGAAATACCAGACAAAAAAGAACCCGGATCCCAATTGTAGGCACTATCTACTTCAATATAGGCAGCCCAATGAAGCCCAAACAAAGAAGCAGAATCATAGCTCATATCTAAGTACGCTTTTTTTGCTGGCGACATTAAAAGTTTGCTTCCCTTTTCGACCGCCATTAGTGCATACTTAGGTAAGTTCCAATGCTGAACGATCGCATCGCTCTCAATCTCTCCCTGAGCAATTTCTTCCCAGCCCATCATTTTCTTTCCGTTGGCCTTTACAATTTGTTGAAAGCGATTTATGAATTGAATGTAGTCTTCCTTTTTTGTTACCTGAGCTTCGTCACCACCAATGTGGAAATAAGGGCCAGGCGTAATAGCAGAAATCTCTTTTATCACATCGTTCACAAAACGAAATGTTGCTTCTTTCTCTAGCCGAAGTGTACTCCAACCTACTTTTATACCAGTATAGAGTTCAGTAGGCTTTGACTTACCATCTAAAATTTGGTTGGTATTTGCGACTATGGGAAGTCTACCCTCTACAGGCACAAGCGTTCCTCCGTTCAATTCGCCATACGAAGCTAAGGCAGAATTAATGTGGCCGGGCATATCAATTTCGGGCACAATGGTGATGTGTCTTTCTTGAGCGTACGTAACAATCTCCTTGTATTGCTCTTGCGTGTAGTAGCCGCCTTCGCCACCACCTACTTCTGTCTTGCCTCCATGCAAGGTTAAATTAGGCCACGATTTAATTTCGATTCGCCAGCCTTGGTCGTCAGATAAGTGCAAATGCAAATAGTTGATTTTATACATAGCGATGTGCTCAATAAATTCTTTTACCTCCTCAACCGAAAAAAAGTGGCGAGCCACATCGAGCATCACCCCGCGGTATTCGTAGCGCGGAAAATCGCGAACCACTCCACACGGAATTGTCCATTTCATTTTTTGCACAGTTGTCGATTCGATAGAAGCAGGAAGCAGTTGTCGAAGGGTTTGAATGGCGCGAAAAGCACCTGCGGGTTTCACAGAAGAAATAGTAATCAGTTTTTCCTCAATCGAAATGCGATAGCCTTCTTCACCCAACTCATTATCGGCTATAAATTTAAAGTAAATGCCCTCACTGCCAGTTCCTGTTTTTATCGAAAATTTAAAATTAGTTGCTGGCCGAAGTAGATTGACGAGCGATGTCGCAATCTGTTTCCATTCTTTACTCTCACTCGCGACAAAGACTTCGGTATTATCCACCAATTCAAAATTTCCTGATGAAGATTTTATTTCTACTGGCTTCGGAATAAGTGGCAGCGAATCTAATCGTGGTCGGTTGGCACCGTTACAAGAAATCAAAAGTATCGCTCCAATAAGCAATGAAAGATTGCGGATCATAGAAAATTAGCTATCGTCAAAAATAAAAAATATTCAATGCTTACCTGCTATACTTTGTATCTTGTGGCGTGAGTAGTAAAGCCACAGTCCATTTTAATGAAAACACCAAAGCTTAGCTGGGTAATTGGTCTAATGCTGTTGCTGTACTTAGTATTGGTGGTAGCATTGGCAAAAGCTTGGTATGCCGACCAAATGGTGCAGCCTTTTCATTTCTTTAACGACCTACCCGAGTGGAAACAACTCGATAAGTTTGCTCATGCACTTTGGGCTTTTCATGTGTGTGCCATGGCCGGCCGCCTTTTGCGCTGGGGCGGATTGAAACGCTATTTAGAAGTTGGAACAATCGCAGGATTTATTATCGTTTCTTCGATTGAAATACTCGATGGCTTTTCGGTTGGCTACGGTGCTTCTGTTTTTGATTTGCTGGCCAATGCGATTGGAGCAACCCTCTTTTTTTTGCAGACTAAATTATGGAGTCGCATAAAAATATTTCCAAAGTTCTCTTTTCACTTTACTTCGTTTGCCGTGCTGCGCCCTAGTCTGCTGGGCGATGGGTTTTTTCAGGAAATTTTGAAAGACTACAACGGACAAACGTTTTGGTACAGTTGGTCGCCACAAAAAAAATGGTGGCCTTCTTTTTTGTCAGTTGCCATTGGCATTGGAGCTGAAGGTATGATTTATGGAAGAGACGCACAGAATGAAGCCCAGGACTTATCCCCTTATCGAAAGATTTTGTTCTCAGTCGATCTAAACCCTCACTACTTTCATTATTCCAGTAAATGGTTGCGAGTAATCACCTATCCATTAACGATCGTAAAATGCCCTGCCCCTGCGATCGAAATTTCAGCAAACGGATTGCGATTTTATTGGCTATATTTTTAGTAGGCAATAGTCTTTTTCACTAAAGTTTTAGCTGAATAATAATCATTCGCCATTCTCTCAACTTTAGTTACTTTTGAGGCCTTAAAATTCAATTTCTTATGAAGCACTTGGTTATCGCTATTCTTATCGTTTTTGTAACGCCTACATTTGCTCAGCAAAAATGGCAAGGCAAGTTTGAGCAACTCGACCAAACCTTACCAACTCCTAATAGCTACCGTTCGGCATCGGGTGCCCCCGGGGTTAACTATTGGCAGCAACGTGCCGATTACGATATTGACGTTGAGCTGAACGATGACACACAACTGGTAATAGGTAAAGAAACGATTACCTATTTCAACAATGCACCAGAAGCGTTGCGCTATTTATGGTTGCAACTCGATCAAAATAATTTGTCGAAAGACAATATGACCGATAAGACCGAAAACAATTCCATGAGGGATTCTTTGCCGGCAAAATTTTTTCCGCTGGTAGGCGATACCTACAATTACGAAGGTGGCTTTAAGATCAAGTCAGTGACTGATGCGGTAACCGGAAAAGCCCTTCCGTTCATTATCAACAACACTATGCTGCGGGTAGATTTACCATCGGCCATGAAAACAGGCGATAAGTATGGCTTTAAAATAGAATGGAGTTACAATGAAAAAGATCGGGTGAAGTTTAGCGAACGCGGTGGTTATGAATATTTTCCAACAGACGGAAATTATCTATACACAGAAGCGCAGTGGTTTCCACGCATGTGCGTGTTCGATGATTACGAAGGCTGGCAAAACAAACAGTTCTTAGGGCAAGGTGAGTTTACACTAACGTTCGGAAATTATAGAGTGCGCATTACCGTTCCTGCTGATCATATTGTTGGGGCAACGGGTATGTTACAAAACCCAAAGGCCGTATTGAGTAAAGAGCAAATTGAACGTTTTGAAACGGCCAAAAAAACATTTGACAAACCTGTATTTATTGTAACCGAAGAGGAGGCCAAAAAGAAAGAGAAAGAGCGCTCTAAGAAAAAGAGCACCTGGGAATTTTATGCTGAGAATGTGCGCGATTTTGCCTTTGTGACTTCGCGTAAATTTATTTGGGATGCCATGGCCGTGAAGGTAAATGATAAAACACCTTTGGCGCAATCACTTTATCCAAAAGAAGGTAATCCACTGTGGGCAAAGGAATCTACCATGGCAATTAAAAACACATTAGAAGTTTATTCAGCCCGCACATTTGATTATCCTTACCCAACGGCCTACTCAGTACATACTGCCAATCAAGGAATGGAATACCCCATGATTTGCTTCAATGGCGGGAGACCTAAGGCTGACGGAACCTATTCGCAGCGAACCTACGAAGGAATGATCGGAGTTATTGTTCACGAAGTAGGGCATAATTTTTTTCCGATGATCGTCAACTCAGACGAACGCCAATGGAGTTGGATGGACGAAGGCTTGAATTCATTTTTGGAAAGAGAAACTAAACGCGAGCGCTATCCCAATGTGAGCCTCAACTGGGGCTCACCAAAAGGAATGGCTGGCTATATGAAAGGCGATAAAAATATGATGCGCCCCATTATGTGGGATTCTGATAATATTCCAGGCAACGACTTTGGCCCTAATGCATACGGCAAACCATCCGCTGCACTTACTCTTCTTCGCGAAACTGTGATGGGACCTGAGCTATTTGATAAAGCGTTTAAAGAGTATTCTCAACGTTGGGCATTTAAACATCCTAAGCCTGCGGATTTTTTCCGTACTATGGAAGATGCTTCGGCAGTAGATTTAGATTGGTTTTGGAGAGGTTGGTTCTACACGGTTGATAATGTAGATGTAGAATTAGACGAAGTAAAATGGTTTAAGGTAAAAGCCGAACAAAAAGACCTCGAAAATAAAAATGTGAAAGCGAAGACGGGAGACTTAGCACCAAACCAAAAACCAGCCGATAAAAAGACTGACTTTAATTCTGGGCCACAAGAAATAACCATGATCAACACTGACGACAGAGCCTACGGAGAGTTTAAAAATAAAATAAACGATGGCGATGTGCGCAAGAAAATAGCCGACAAAAATCTGTACGAGATCACGCTAAAAAACAAGGGCGGTTTGGTAACGCCTGTTATCATTGAGTGGACGTATAAAGACGGTAGCAAAGAAACAGAAACTATTCCTGCGGAGATTTGGCGCGTGAATGAATGGGAGGTGAAAAAAGTATTTTTGAAAGAAAAGGAAGTAAGCAATGTGGTGATCGACCCAACCGGTGCCACAGCGGATATCAACTTAAGCGATAACGTGTTTCCTAAAAAGCCAACTGAGACAAAGTTCGATCAGCTGAAGAAAAATTAGAAAGTTTAAGTTGGAGGTACGATTTACGAAGCTCGAAATAAGGTAGCTAAATTGTACTTCCTACATCGCAAATCGTACATATCACAATGCCTCAATCTATAAACCAGCATATCGGTATCCTAGGCGGAGGCCAACTTGGCCGTATGCTTATTCAATCGGGCATCGATATCAATATTAATTTTTCTGTATTGGATCCTGATGCGAGTGCGCCCTGTCAAACTATTTCAAATTTCACACAAGGCAAACTAACCGACTATAAAACAGTAATTGATTTTGGAAAGAATTGTGATTTGATCACCATCGAAATAGAAAATGTAAATGTCGATGCCTTAAAAGAATTAGTAAGGCAAGGCAAAAAAGTTTTTCCGCAGCCAGAGATTATTGAACTCATTCAAGATAAGCGAACGCAAAAAGAATTTTATAAAAAGAACAATATCCCTACAGCTGATTTTCTTTTAGTTCAAGACAAAGAAGAAGTTGCCAATCATGTTTCGTTTTTACCAGCCGTAAACAAATTGGGCAAAGAGGGCTACGATGGTCGTGGTGTACAAATCCTTCGCACAGAACAAGATTTAAACAAAGCGTTTGATAAATCTGGACTATTGGAAAAACTCATCGACTTTGAAAAGGAAATCGCTGTGATCGTTGCCCGCAATGAAAATGGGGAAATCGTTTCCTATCCCGCAGTAGAAATGGTTTTTCACCCTACCGCCAATTTAGTAGAGTATCTTTTTTCGCCTGCGGCCATATCGCCAACCATAGCGATAGAAGCAGATCGAATAGCAAAAGATATTATACAAAAACTTGAGATGGTCGGGTTGCTGGCCATTGAAATGTTCGTAACCAAAGATGGCAAAGTACTTGTAAACGAAGTGGCACCGCGCCCACACAACAGCGGTCATCAAACCATTGAGGCAAATGTTACTTCACAATACGAACAGCATTTACGCGCTATTTTAAATTTACCATTAGGCAGCACCGTAGCTTATCAGCCTAGCGCAATGGTAAACCTGCTGGGCGAAGAAGGCTATACAGGCGAAGCTAAATACGATGGCTTGCAAGAAGTGTTGCAGTTATCTGGAACACACGTTCACCTTTACGGGAAAAAAATAACAAAACCATTTCGTAAAATGGGGCACGTAACGATCGTAGATGCCTATGTGGAAAGTCTTAAAAAGAAAGCCAACTTTGTTAAACAAACACTAAAAGTAATAGCATGAGCAAGCCGCTAGTAAGCATCATTATGGGCAGTCAATCTGATTTAAAAATTATGAGAGAAGCGGCAGAGTTTCTCGAAGAATTGGGTATCGCATTCGAGCTTACCGTGGTTTCTGCACACCGCACACCCGAGCGCATGGTGGCTTATGCATCATCGGCCAGAAGCCGTGGGTTAAAAGTAATTGTTGCGGGGGCTGGCGGAGCCGCTCATTTGCCTGGCATGGTAGCTTCGTTCACATCGCTGCCAGTGATAGGGGTGCCCATCAAGTCATCTAATTCTATTGACGGTTGGGACTCTATGCTTTCTATTTTGCAAATGCCCGCTGGTGTGCCAGTGGCCACCGTGGCCCTGAACGGAGCAAAAAATGCGGGCATCTTGGCCGCGCAGATACTTGGCACAAGCCATAAATCAATAGCTAAAAAACTGGATCGGTATAAAGTTCAACTCCGAAAAAAGGTAGAAGAATCCTTCAACTTATTAGAGAAAAAGGGTTGGAAAGAAATTCAGTAGCACATTTCCAAATTAACTAGTATCTTCAATTGATATTTAGTGGCTGCTTGCCAAAGCGGTATGCGGGCTACATCATCCAAAAAAATAACGAATGAAGCCGGACGAAAGTGGTTGGCTAAAAGAATACCTAGAATTTCGGCAAGAGTTGCTGAAAGAGCTAACGGTAGAAAGCAAGAAGGCTTCGCATCCCGAGCAATCGCTATATAGAGTCATCCAGCCAACAGGGCTTATGTATGGCCAATCGGTTACAGCATTAGACCATCCCAACTCTACCGATTGGAATGATAAAGATCGAATGAAAATATTGCTTGCCGAGAGTTTGGTGAGCAGCTCGCTTTTATTTTTCGATAAGCAAATAAAAACCCCTGCCGAGCTTTCTGAAGTAATCGTAAAGACACTGGAAAGCATTGGCAATTTTTATAACAACGTTTTCCCTGAATTAGCCACGCCCACCAAAACACTTTTCGGACGAAAGAAAACTCCGTTAGAACTGGCCGAGCGAATCTTAGATAAAAGAGTAGAACTTACCACAGAGTACAATGATAATTTTTGGGTGCAATTTTTTCATAACAGCTTACTCTTCTTAGATATTTTTATTTTTGGTCAATGGATACACACCAATGCTGATAAGATCGTTTCTGATTTCTTTAGATACGAACGCGAAGAGCTTCGCTTTTCGGTTGTAAAAGTAATAGCAGCCGCAGCTCATGCCAACCGTACTGTAGAATTTGAAGAGCGGAAGTTGCTAGATTTCTTCTTAACCAGCGCTGGCTTAACAGGCGATCGAAAGAAAGAAGCCATTGCCATTTTTGAAAAAGGCATTGCCATCGAAGAGATCAATTTGCCCACCAATAACTCGTGGATTCTCAAAAAGTACTTTTTGGAAATGGCCATACTTACCATTTGGGCCGATCAGCGTGTAGAAACCGAAGAGCAAGATTTTCTAAATCGACTTTGTGTGTACATGGGTTTTTCGGCCGATGACTTAGAAAATAGTATGATGGCCATTGAAGGTTTTGTGCTAGAGCATTGGGATCAATTGAGTTCGCTTCAAAATAAACAAGACTACAATCAGGTAAGCGAGCGATTTATCAAGCGTATGTCAGCCGTAACTGCCAACAATAAAAACCGATTGTTAAAAGAAGTACAAGAGAGTAAAGAATTGATGGAGCTACTTCAAAAGGCAAAGGCCAATGAGATGAGCGAACTTGAAAAAAAACGGATGCAAGAGTTGCTTATTGCCGTGTTGAAATCAATACCAACCTTTGTTATTATCTCGCTGCCGCAACGTTTCTTAACGTTACCCATTTTACTAAAGATTCTACCTTCCAACTTCTTCTCCGAAGTTCAGTAAGCAACGTTTAGTAACAGCTATTCAATTTCTTTCGATTCTGCTTTTTCCTTTTGCGGAACTACCACAGAAAGAATGATCGAGAAGGTAAGCGTTACCAGAATTACAGCAAAGGAAAGCTGTGGCGAAATTTGGTAGTGAATGATTTCCAAGAGCATTTTTGCCCCTATGAAGAAAAGTATGATCGAAAGACCTTTTTGCAAAAGATAAAACTTGTCGATAATGCCCGATAACAAGAAGAACATCGCTCGCAAGCCAAGCACGGCAAATATATTTGAGGTATAAATCAGAAATTCGTTTTGAGTAATTGCAAACGCAGCAGGGATCGAATCTACTGCGAAAATCAAATCCGTAGTTTCAATTAAAACAATAATCAAAAACAGGGGCGTAAACATCCACTTACCATTGATCTTGGCCAGAAATTTTCCGCCCATTTCATCGTTGGTAATCGGCAAATATTTTCTGCAAAGTTTTAAAACCGGGTTTTTTTCTGGGTCGATTTTTTCATCGCTGTCTTCAAAGTAAATTTTGATACCCGAATAGATTAAGAATACACCGAAGATGTAAAGAATCCAATGCCATTGGGCAATAAAGTAAGCGCCTACGAAAATGAAAACACCTCTAAAGACAACCGCACCTAATATGCCCCAGAACAATATCTTGTGGTAATACTCTTCTTTGACTGAGAAATATTTTAAGATCAGAAGTATGACAAATATGTTATCAACAGAAAGAGCATATTCTGTTAAGTAAGCCGAGAAATACTCGACCATTGCATCGGTTTTGCCCGGATCGTATAGATAGACAAGGTAGCCAAATACAGTACTTACGAGAACCCAAAAAATGGATTGATACAGTGCCGACTTAGTAGTGATTTTATGAGCCGACTTGTTGAATACGCCAAGGTCGACCAGCAAAAAAACCAAGATTACAACTGAAAATACCCCAAAAAGAATAGTTTCTTCATGGCTTTGATTTCTAAACAGAGAAAAGAGGAGCATCACCCGCTATTACTTAGTTAAAGATTGGTTTCAGGAAGAGTAGAGGGCTTTTTACTTGCCATATTTTAAACAATCTGCAAATTTACAAATATATTTTAGACTAAAAACCTACCTGAGCAACTACATCGTTCTTTGCTACAAAAGGAAACCCAAAAAGCCTCAATTCTGGCAATTTTAGTTGCTAATCTTGCGCAGTAATTAGCTTGGTTCCACTTGTAATCTGAGCAAATTACGATAGATGCCGCTTTCATTGGCGTTCAAATAGTCGTGCGATCCTGATTCTGCTATTGCCCCCTCTTTAATCACAAAAATGGTGTCTACTTTCCGTATGGTACTTAGTCGATGGGCAATAACAATGGTAGTACGGTTTTCCATTAGCTTATCGAGGGCTTCTTGCACCAAGCTTTCTGATTTCGCATCGAGCGAACTGGTGGCCTCATCTAAAATTAAGATGGATGGGTCTTTTAAAATGGCACGGGCAATGGCCACCCGCTGCTTTTGGCCTCCCGAAAGTTTTACCCCCCGATCGCCAACCAGTGTATCAAACTTTTCGGGAAAACTCTCGATAAATTCTAACGCATTTGCTTTCCGTGCGGCATCTTCAATTTCTTGCTCTGTGGCATTGGCTTTTCCGTACGCAATGTTTTCGCGAATGCTTCCACCAAATAAGATCACTTCTTGTGGCACAATGCCAATGTTCGATCTAAAATCGGTTAAGTTATAGCCATCGCTGCTCTTGCCATCTGCCTCAATTGTGCCAGAGCTAACAGGGTAAAAGCGCATCAACAAATTAATGATCGTAGACTTGCCCGATCCGCTTGGGCCAACTAAGGCAATGCGATCCCCGGGTTTCACAAAAAACGAAATCGACTTTAGCACTTCAAAATCGGGGCGTGTTGGATAGCTAAAGGAAACATTTTTAAATTCTACACTTCCGCTAAGTTTTAATTTTCCAGTTGACTGTGTAGTCTCATCGGGCTCATCTAAAATCTCAAGTATTCGCTCTGAAGCACCGATAGAGCGCTGCAACGAGCTATAAATATCACCAAGCCCAGCAATCGAGCCGCCTATAAACGAGGTGTAGAGGATAAAAGAAAAAAGTTCGCCCACAGTAGAATGTCCATTTTGTAGAAGGTAAGCACCATACCAACTAACCGCCACAATGCCACCAAACAACGCCACAATGGTAAACGATATAAAAAGCCCTCTGTACTTAGATGCGTGAATGGCGGTTTTCACTACTTCACTTAGCGACTTTTTGTACCTACCGATTTCAAACAACTCGTTGGTAAAAGATTTTACAACAGCTATGGACTGAAGGGTTTCTTCGACTATTACATTGGCGTTGGCCAGTTGGTCTTGTGTTTTCTTAGACAGCTTTCGAATAAATTTTCCAAAAAACAAAGCTGATAAAACCAACACCGGAAAAGTTAACAGCATAAACACCGTAAGCTTTGGAGTAAGAATGAAGATGAGCGGAATGCCAATCAGCAAGACCAACAACTGCCGAAGCAGCTCTGCCAAGGTAAACGTAAAAGTATCTTGAAGCGTGCCTACATCAGAAGTAATGCGACTGGTAAGCTCACCTACTCTGCGGCTATCAAAAAATGAAAGCGGGAGCCAAACCATTTTACTGTAAACGGCATGACGCAAATCGGCCAATGATTTTTCGCTTACGATGGTGAACGTGTAAACTCGAATAAACGAAAACACACTTTGAATAGCCAGTATACCGATTAGCGCAAGTGCAATTTGGTTGATGCTGGTGAGAAAAAAATCTCCTTTGCCTTGGGCAACATCCAGTAGCTTTCCGGCAAAGAAAGGGAATGACAGCAATGTGCCGCTCGAAAGACCTAAAGCTACCAAGCCCAAAATAAACGTTGCGCGATAAGGCATTACAAAACGAAAAATCCCGAGGAGTTTTCGGATGCCTTCCTTGTTTAGTTTCCTTTTATCAGCTTCTTCTAACAGTTTCTTTTTGGCCATCTTAAAAAACAAATGTCCCTTTAATTGATAAATTGATGGCTTTGCTAAAAATCATTTTTTGCGAACCCTCTATGGTGTAATAATGAATAAGGTTTGATTTTGAAGTTTGGTTAAAAAATAAATTCAATTTGCGATTGGTATAATACAAGGCATCTTGCTCTTCGTATTCTGATTCGATCCGTTTAAGATTGCTAAACTTCGTTTGATAGTAAAATCGAACAAAGGGAACAGGCGATTTAAGTGTTGTGTTTCCAATAAAGGTATACGATCGAATCGTTAAGTTACTTTTCTCGTCTGCACGCTCTTCTACTTTATAGTTTTCTTTGAAGATGGGCTTGTTGATTACATCTAGCTGACGAAACACATCCCACTCGTTGCTAAGAAGGGTACTATCAATTTTAAAAGTTGCCGTATCGCCCGCGGCATCCAGACTAGAAATTTTTTGAATCGAATTTGTTACTGGTGCGAGTTGAGCAATTTGATTATTGATAAGGCTATCAAAATCAACGTATGGTTTATCGTAGTCTTTTAGATTAGCTGGCCTACAGCTAATCAGCAAACCAACAAACACAGAAACGAGTGTGCCTCGATAGATGGTTGCCATTTAGTTTTTAACGAGTATAGCGCCTGTCATTTCTTTTGGGATGGGTATGCCCATTAACGTTAGAATAGTGGGAGCTAGATCGCCTAATTTCCCATCGCTAATCGTAGAATAGGTTTTTGAATCGTCCACCAAAATACAAGGAACAAGGTTGGTGGTATGTGCAGTGTTTGGCGACCCGTCTTCATTTATCATCATATCTGCATTGCCATGATCAGCTATAATGATAACAGCATATCCGTTTTTACGAGCTACCTCAGTTACAGCTTCATTACACTTATCAACTGTTTCAACTGCTTTTACGGCAGCCGAAAAGACACCCGTGTGCCCTACCATATCGGGATTGGCAAAATTCAAACAGATAAAATCGGCCGACCCTCTTTCTAGTTCGGGTATGATTTTGTCTTTGATATCGTTGGCGCTCATCTCAGGCTTCAAATCGTATGTAGCTACTTTTGGCGAGGGGCACATCAAGCGAGACTCTCCTTCAAAAGTATCTTCTCTTCCGCCCGAAAAGAAAAATGTAACGTGTGGATATTTTTCAGTTTCGGCTATGCGGATTTGCTTTTTCCCTGCTTTTGAAACAATTTCTCCAAGGGTGTTTGCCAAATTATCTTTATCGAAAATCACTTTTACATCGCGAAAGCTATCGTCATAATTAGTAAGGGTAATGTAATGCAGTTTTAGCTTTTTCATTCCCTGCTCGGGGTAATCTTGCTGAGTAAGCGCCATCGTTATTTCCCGGCCACGGTCGGTGCGGAAATTAAAACATAAAACCACATCGCCTTCTTGAATCGTGCCAATCGGATTTTGATTAGAATCTACAGCTACTATCGGCTTTATAAACTCATCAGTAACATCTGCTTCATACGATTTTTTTAAGGAAGTCAACAGGTCAGTGGACTTCTCTCCAACTCCCTTTACCAACAGGTCATACGCTAGCTTCACCCGTTCCCAACGTTTGTCTCTGTCCATTGCATAGTATCGGCCAACAATGCTTGCCAATTTTCCCGTTGTTACAGAGAGGTGTTTTTGCAAATCGGTTAAATAGCCAAGCCCCCCTTTGGGATCGGTATCTCTTCCATCCGTAAAGGCATGGACGAAAAGATTTTTTACGTTTTTATTTTTAGCGATGGTGCACAGCCCTTTTAGATGCTCGATGTGAGAGTGCACACCTCCATCGCTAACCAAGCCAATTAAGTGTATTGATTTTTGATTGGCCTTAGCATACTCGATAGCTTCAACCAATACAGAATTAGTGTCAAGTTCTTTTTCTTCAACGGCCTTGTTTACACGAACCAAATCTTGGTACACTACACGACCCGCTCCAATGTTCATATGGCCTACTTCCGAGTTTCCCATTTGTCCATCGGGTAGGCCTACCGCTAGTCCCGATGCTTGCAACTTGCTGTGCGGATATTTTTTGTAAAGAGAATTAATGTAGGGCGTTTGTGCATTGTCGATAGCGGAAACCTTTAGATTTTGGGCTATACCCCATCCATCTAAGATCATCAAGAGTACTTTTTTGTTCATGGCGTTTTAAAATAGAGTGCAAATATAGGGGCATTCGGTGAAATGGCTACAGGCTACATGCCTCATGCAGATTGATGATAACTTACTAGCTTGAAGCCTGTCCAAAGGACTCCTTCGGAGTGATTTATGGCCTGAAGCCATTGCTATTATTAATAAATAAATCTTTTCACAAAAGACGATAATGGCATACTTTTGGCCTAACCTTGTAGCTTATGAGAACGATAAAGTGGATTGCCGTTGTGCTGTGTATGCTTGTTTCCGGGCGAGGAATGGCTCAACTAGAAATTTTTTCACCCATTAAAGAAGCAATTAAAGCCAACAACGCAAAAGAGGCTGTCAAATATTTTAATCAATCGGCAGATATTAACATAGAAGGCGAAGTAAACAATTATAGCAAGGCACAGGCTGAGTTTGTGTTGGGCGATTTCTTCAAGAAGCACCCCGTTACCGATTTTACCATTGCCCACACAGGCTCTTCGCCCAGCGGACTAAAATACGCCATCGGTAAGTATCAAAGCGCAGGAGTGAGCTACAACGTACTGATGCGCGTAAAAGAGTCAGATAAAAAATTCTTCGTTCACGAAATCAGTTTTATTAAAGAGTAATGCGGCCCGCTTATCTTACTGATGCCGCCATACAATCTTTTATTGCAGCAGCATTGGCAGAAGATATTGGCGATGGAGACCACTCTTCGATTGGGGCAATTCCCATCAACACAAAAAGTACCGCCCGACTTCTTATCAAAGACAAAGGAATTTTAGCAGGCGTTGAGTTGGCCGGAAAAATTTTTTTTCAGGTCGATCCTTCACTCGAATTGAGTTTCCTAAAAAAAGATGGCGATGTAATTACTAAAGGAGAAGTTGCCTTTGAAGTAAAGGGTAACGCGCGATCTATACTTGCAGCCGAGCGCTTAGTGCTGAACTGCATGCAGCGCATGAGCGGGATTGCCACGTATACACATCGGCTTTGTAAACTGATTGAAGGCACATCGGCCAAGTTGCTCGATACGCGCAAGACAACGCCCAATTTTCGGTTGATGGAAAAGTGGGCAGTACTTATTGGCGGAGGGCAGAACCACCGATATGCATTGTACGACATGGTGATGCTAAAGGACAATCATATTGATATGGCGGGCGGAATACGCAAGGCAATAGAAAACACCCGTACTTACTTGATGGAGAAAGGCAAACCGTTAAAAATAGAAATCGAAACGCGCAACTTGGCAGAGGTAGAGCAAGTGATGCAGGTAGGTGGAGTGGATATAATCATGCTCGATAACATGACTACCGATGAAATGAAAAAAGCCATTGAATTGATTGGTGGAAAATACAAGACCGAGGCTAGCGGTGGAATAACCGAGTTGACGTTAAGGGATGTGGCCGAGTGTGGTGTCAACTATATTTCGATAGGAGCTTTAACCCACTCCGTGAAGAGTTTGGATTTGAGTTTGAAGTCGGTGTAAATTAGTTGCAAGTCAAAAGTTAGCGGAATAAAGACATGAATCCAAAATTAACTGACTTAATAGTAAAGAACACTCATCTTAAAGCTAGCGACATTAGACCAGAAATGAGACTAGCGGAAGACATCGGCTATTATGGGTTAGACGCAATTTCATTTATCGATAGCTTTTTTTCTGAATTTGAAATTAAGAATACTGAAAGTTTTGATGTTGACCTATATGTAGACAGAACCGTTGACTTTGCACCAAGACCATTGAACTGGTTAAAAAATATACTTAACAAGGACAGACGAAAATACCTAAGACCGGACGTGACTCTGGGACACTTAGATAAAGTTGTTGAAAAAGGAAGTTGGTTTAACGAAAGATAGAAATTACTACCGCTAACACGGGTTTTGCGTTAGTGGGCGTAAAGTGCGCATAGAAACATTTGTGCAATTAATAAACGTTGGTGCTGGCGGACAGTTTTCGGTTTCAAAAGCCCACCAACGCAAAGCCCGAAACCGTTAGCCTCCTTCTGGTGAGCTTATCCGACAGATTTTGAGTATATCCAATATGTATACACTTTGAATAAAGGTTATACTATGAAAAATCTATCATTAGGACGACATTTTTCAGAAGACTGAAAAAAATCGTGACCAAAGTAAAAAAGAACAGGAATAGGTATATCAACGAAGCGATCGAATTCTACAAAGGACTTGATAGACGTAGACTTCTTTCAAAGCAGTTGAATAAGGAATCGAAAATCGTTGCCAAGGATTCCTTGGAGGTTTTGGCTGAGTTTGAAAAACTGAGCGATGAAGATTAAACCATTTTGCCTACGGTCGGTGTTATCACCGCACCGCCTTGGTTTGTTCTTGGAGCAACTTTAACATTTTGTTTACATTTTTTAACAAGCGTTTTACTAAGCCAGGCACAAAGACTGGTAGCTTTGTTTGAATAATTAGACCCACAAGAAATATGAAAAAGATTATTTATGTACTCGTCTTAACGCTAGTTGTGGTAGGTGGACTAGTATTTGTTAGTCGCGAAATCATAAAAGAAACTTCTAAAAGATCAACGCCAAAGTCACTCACTGCTGCCGATGTAAAGGCTTCAGTGAAAAAATGGGAAGCTACCCCTGCTGGCATAAATTTCAAAAAATGGGAGGCGTCTCCTAAAGGTCAAAAGGTGCTTGCGAGTGCAGCTAAAATAAAGAACCACATAAGTGATTCTACCAATATGGATGCTGTTGTCACCTCCATTTCTCTTCCGTCAGGCTCGCGATTAGGTTTCGGAGTAATGGTGAAGATTAATAGCGAAGATTATATTCTTAGTTTTGGACTAGAAGAGTCTAATGAATTCCAGCAATTGCGTAGCCTAAAAGTGAACGACAACATAATTATAAGAAGCCGTTTTGTATCGTACGCGCCAAAGTATTCATATCCAATTGTAGCGGGCAACTATGTAGAACGAGATAGTAAAGTAATTTATAGAAGTGTCCCTCGCAAAGGCGGCTGCTAACTAGAATGATATTAATGGTAAGCTAGCTCACTTTGTAGCGATGGCAACTTACTAAATGGTCGTTTACCAATCCGCATGCTTGCATGTGCGCATAAATAACCGTGCTTCCAACAAACTTAAATCCGCGCTTGATCAAATCTTTGCTTAGCGCATCAGATTCTGGTGTAGTGGCGGGCACCTCTTTCATTGTTTTGCGTTTATTTACAATCGGCTTGCCAGCCACAAATGGCCAAATGTAATTGTCGAAACTGCCAAACTCCTTTTGGATTTTAAGAAACTGCTTGGCATTGGTAACGGCCGCGTAAACTTTTAAGCGGTTGCGCACAATGCTTGGGTCGAGAAGAATCTTTTCTAGCTTCTTTTCAGTAAAGCGCGCCACTTTTGCTGGATCGAAATCGGCAAAATTCTTTCGGTAGCCTTCGCGTTTTTTTAAAACTGTGGCCCAACTTAGCCCCGCTTGCGCCCCTTCCAAAATCAAAAACTCAAAATGAATGCGATCGTCATGCACGGGCACACCCCACTCTTCATCGTGATATTTTATATATTGCTCAAATCCTAAGCACCACGGACAACGTTGTTTTTCGATCATTGTAAAAATCGTTTATAAAATAAAGATAACTGATCCTTTTTAATTGTGTTTGACGAACAGCCCATTTCAAAAAAAATAAGACTATCGGCAGCAGTTGCCTACGGCAAAATACAACATTACTGTGCGTATCAAGAGCGCTCTCATCGGGAAGTAAAAAATAAATTATTCGGCTACGGGCTTTATGCCAGCGAAGTAGACGAGTTGATAAGCAAATTAATTGAAGAAGGTTTTTTGAACGAAGAGCGATTTGCCAAAGCCTTTGCAGGCGGAAAGTTTAGAATTAAAAAATGGGGTCGCTTAAAAATTAAGCAAGAATTAGAAATGCTAGGCCTTACTAAACGCTGCGTGACAATCGGGTTAAAAGAAATCGATCAATCAGATTATAACAAAGTGTTAAAGGCACTTATCAAAAAAAAATCATCACAGACTTTTGAAACCAATCCGTTTAAAAGAAAAAATATTATTGCGCGTTTTGTAATTAGTAAAGGCTACGAGTCGGAATTAGTGTGGGGAATATTAAAAGAGGATGAGTAGTTGTAAAGTTGTGCTTACAAACTCACCACTTCTGCGCCACGCGGGTTTAGTAAATACGAATTGACAAGGTTCTGCACCACCCGGTTATCTTTACTTGGTTTAATAAACATTCTGATCGAATCAATCGAGCCAACAGTTTCTTCTTTTGGCGCAAAGCCAAAGCCAATATAGTTTCCGTTCTCAATTAACACTACCGATTTCTCCTCGGCTCTCCTTCCTTGGCCAACAATCGCTACCGACTCGCCCGTCTCAAAAAATGAGTCGATTGCTTTTTGCGAGCGCTTGTTATATTTCTTTACCGTTTCTACACCTTGGCAAGCCCCTTTGCACGCCCCCGACTGATGGCTGAAGCAAAGCCCTTTTGCTAATTGCAACCCACTTAACTTGGGGCAAAGTTCAAACTCCTTCACTTTCTCCCACATAAAATTCCACGCATCGCCTTTTGAAGAAAAAGTAATCAATGGCTTGGCTCCTTTCGTGATAGCATTTACACAAAAGCGTAAATAACCATTGCGATCTTCGTAATCGTAAATCCCCCATTCTTCTACTTTGTATTTTTGTGCGAGATTATACTTTGGCCACAGCCTGCGTATCTCTTGCGATTCTAAAATCAGCGCAATAAACTCGCTGCCGGTTAACTCAAAAGTAATGTTGTGGATCTCGTTCCGTATGTTCGAGCGGTTCCACTCGCGTGCTTGCCCTGTAAAGTGCCCGGCAATACGCTTTTTAATGTTTAATGCCTTGCCTACATAAATAACTTGGCCGTGCGAATCTAAAAAATAATAAACACCCGCTTTGGCAGGCAAGTTATCGAAATCTGCTTTGGGTAAATTGGGTGGTAGTGTTGTCTCTCCCGAATTTCTTTTCAGCGATTTTACAATCACGCCAGTGGTATCGCGTTGAAGCAACAGCGAGAATATTTTTGCGGTGGCCAACGCATCGCCTTGGGCTCTATGCCGATCAGGGATTTCAATCCCTAAACTCTCAGCAAGCCTTCCGAGGCTATATGATTCTAATCCTGGAATTATTTTACGGCTTAACCGAACCGTGCACAACTTTTTGGGCTGCCAATTGATGTTTGTGGCGTCAAATTCTTTCTTTAAAAAGCTAAAATCAAAATGCGCATTGTGCGCCACAAAAATCCGATCTTTTAACCAACCGACAATTTCATCGGCCATCTCATCAAAACGAGGAGCGTCTTCAACCATTTGCGAGGTAATACCCGTAAGTCCTGTGATAAAGTATGGGATCTTAACACCCGGATTCAATAAGGTGTGAAAATGATCGGTAATGCGCGTGCCATCGTGATGGTAGATAGCCAATTCGGTAATGCGGTGATGAGCAGCGTAGCCTCCGGTGGTCTCGATATCAACAATGGCATACATACTTGCAAGGTACAGTTTGATTAATGGACATAAAAGTGGAAATTGAAATCAAATTTATTATGAACATAATTCTGCGCTTTTTACTGAACGGGCTGGCCGTATTGGCCACCGCCTATTTATTGCCCAATGTAGACGTAACCAACTACCAAACGGCCTTGCTTGCTGCTTTGGTGCTTTCGATTGCCAATGTTATTATCAAACCGCTTCTTATTGTTTTTACCATTCCGATTACTGTAATGACGTTGGGTCTTTTTTTACTCGTTATCAACGCCATTATTATTTTATTGGTAGATTATTTTGTTTCGGGCTTTGATGTAAAAGACTTTTGGTGGGCGCTGGCTTTTAGTTTAATCATGTCCATCTTTAACAGCATTATCAACGACCTTCTCAAAGAAAAGAAAGCAAGAGATTGATTTGCCACTCGTATAATTTCAATACGAACAGATAGTTGCTTTGTCTTACTTTTCATTCCTAAACTTTCTAAAATGAAAAAGTGTTTGCTCTTACTATTGATAAGTTCTTCTTCTTTCGCACAGCAGTTGGGCGAATTGACAGTAGATAAAATCATGCGCGACCCTAAGTGGATCGGTGTGGCTCCCAGCAATGTGTTTTGGCACGAAAACAGCAAACTGCTTTACTTCAATTGGAATCCGGACAACGAGATAAGCGACTCACTCTATACCTTTGTGTTGCCCGAAAGTAAAATTACAAAGGTGAGCCCTACCAGCCGAAGGCAACTTTCTTCTCAGTTCGGATCGTACAATGGCGCACGAACAAAAAAGATCTTTGAAAAGAATGGAGATATTTTTCTTTTAGATATTGCCACGCTGCAACTAACTCAAATTACTAACACCACCGACCGGGAAGCCAACCCTGTTTTTTCTGGCGATGAAAAGAAAATAGTGTTTAATGCAAACGGAAATTTGTTTAGTTGGGCAATTGCTACTGGTTTGTTTACACAACTAACCGACTTCAAAAAAGGAACAAAAAAAGCCGAGACTAAAAATTCAGAGCAAGAAAAATGGTTAAAGGTAGATCAGCTCGCTTATTTTGAAGTGCTGCGCGAGCGGAGTCAGCACCGCAAATTAGCAGAGCGAAATCAAAAATCTGACAAACCTAAGAGACCCAAAGAAATTTACTTGGAAGAAAAAAGCGTTGATAACCTTATGCTTTCGCCCGATAGCAAGTTTATAATTTACAGGCTTACCAAAAGTGCAACCAATAAATCTACCATCGTTCCAAATTATGTAAGCGAGTCGGGCTTTACCGAAGATATACCCGCACGGGCAAAAGTAGGAGCCTTGCAAAACACCAGCGAACTTGCTGTATATGATATTCAGCGCGATACCGTGTTCTTAGTTAAAACAGACCAACTCGCATCTATCACGCAGCAACCAGAGTACAAGAAAGATTACACAACGGCCACTAAATTAGAAAAGAAGGAAAAAGCTATCGTGCGAGCAGTCACATTCCAATCACTTGTGTGGTCTGCCGATGGAAAATACAACGCCCTTTCTATTCGGTCGCAAGACAACAAAGATCGTTGGATTGTATCGCTCGATCCTTCTACACAGAAACTTACACTTCTCGATCACCAGCATGACGAAGCCTGGATAGGTGGCCCCGGCACAGGCGGATTTTTTGGAGCAGCAAATATGGGTTGGCTGGCCGATAATAAAACCGTATGGTTTCACTCAGAAGAGTCGGGCTATTCGCACCTATACACAGCTGATGTAACTACTGGAAAAAAGAAGGCACTTACTTCGGGCAAGTACGAGGTGCAGCAAGCACAACTATCAAACGATAAAAAGTTCTTTTACCTGACAACAAACGAAGTACACCCCGGAGAAAAACATTTTTACAAATTGCCAGTTGGCGGAGGCAAGGCCGAGAAAATAACTGCCCTTACAGGTGCCAATGAAGTAACCCTTTCGCCAGATGAAAAATGGTTGGCAATTCGCTATTCCTATACTAACAAACCGTGGGAACTTTACCTCCAAGAAAACAAAGTGGGGGCAGTACCTAAGCAACTCACCAACTCGTTGCGTACCGAATTCAAATCATACAATTGGAGAGACCCAGAGGTAACTACCTTTAAAGCTCGCGATGGTGCCGATGTGTACACACGCGTTTATAAACCAACAAAGCCCAATGGGGCAGCTGTAATTTTTGTGCATGGCGCAGGCTATTTACAAAACGCACACAAGTGGTGGAGCTCTTACTTTAGAGAATATATGTTTCATAATTTGCTTGCCGATAAAGGGTATACTGTTTTAGATATTGACTATCGGGCTAGTGCTGGCTATGGTAGAGATTGGCGCACAGGCATTTATCGTTTTATGGGTGGAAAAGATTTGACCGATCATGAAGATGCCGCCAAGTGGTTGGTAGATAAGCACGGAATTGATTCAAAGAGAATAGGGATTTATGGTGGCTCGTATGGTGGCTTCATTACCTTGATGGCCATGTTTACAACACCCGATGTTTTTGCAGCGGGCGCAGCACTAAGGCCAGTTACCGATTGGGCGCACTACAATCATCCGTACACAGCGAATATTTTAAACGAGCCAACCACCGATAGTCTTTCGTATGCGAAAAGTTCTCCGCTCTATCATGCCGAAGGACTGAAAGGGCATTTACTTATTTGCCATGGAATGGTAGATACCAACGTACACTTTCAGGATGCTGTAAGGTTGTCTCAACGGCTAATCGAATTAGGAAAAGATAATTGGGAATTGGCCGCTTACCCAGTAGAAGATCACGGCTTTGTAGAACCCAGCAGTTGGACGGATGAATACAAGCGAATTTTAAAATTGTTTGAAGCGCACCTTCGTTAGCTTGTATCTTTTAAACAGAATAAGGTAACACCCGATTAATAAACTAGTTTTGTGTACGGCCTAATAACGAAACGCCAGCCGCTAAAATAGAACTAGATGAATGTACACGAAGAGATCGAAGAAGTAGATGACGAATTGTTTGAGCACCATCGCATCGTAGCCGATGCAGGGCAGAGTCTTTTACGCATCGACAAATTCTTGATGGATCGGTTGCCCAATGCTACCCGATCAAAATTGCAAAATGGCATCCGCGATGGGTTTGTGAAAGTAAACGACAACGCGATTAAGCCCAACTATAAAGTTCATCCACTAGATGTTATTACCGTAGTTTTGCCCGAGCCACCAAGAGATACGGATGTTAAGCCCGAAAACATACCGCTCAACATTGTGTTTGAAGATGAGCACTTACTGGTGGTAAACAAAGAAGCTGGTATGGTGGTGCACCCGGCTTATCAAAATTGGAGCGGCACGTTGGTAAATGCATTGACTTTTCATTTTCAAAATTTGCCCGAAATGAAAGGCAATGAAGGCCGCCCAGGCCTTGTACACCGCATCGACAAAGATACCTCGGGGCTTTTAGTCATCGCCAAAACAGAGTTGGCAATGACTTCGTTGGCTAAGCAATTTTTTGATCACAGCATTGAACGTACTTACAACGCTATTGTATGGGGCGTGCCAGAACCAGTCGAGGGAACAATTAATGTAAACGTGGGCCGCAGTTTAAAAGATCGCAGAATAACCGTGGCCTTTCCCGAAGGAGATTTTGGCAGAACAGCGATTACCCATTACAAGTTGTTAACGGATTTGCGTTATGTATCTGTGCTAGAATGCAAACTAGAAACTGGGCGCACGCACCAAATCCGGGCACACATGAAATACATTGGCCACACCTTGTTTAACGATGCCACTTATGGAGGAAACGAAGTGCTGAAGGGAACTGTGTTTTCTAAGTACAAACAATTTGTAGAAAACTGTTTCAAAATTATTCCGCGCCAAGCGCTGCATGCAAAAACGCTGGGTTTTGTGCATCCGGCCACGCAAAAATTTCTACAATTCGATTCAGAGTTGCCGCTCGATTTTAAAGAAGTGATAGAGAAGTGGGAGGGATATGTGAAGAATCACTAAAACTCGACCTCAAAATAAATTTCCTTTAACGGAACTTCAGTTGATAGACATTCTATTTCAACCGTATCAGCTAAGTTGATGGTTTCAGACAGTAACCAATTCCCATTGGGCTGTTTTACAAATTTTTGCAATCGGTATTCTAAAGAAGACACCACCCAATATTCTTTTAGCGATTCGATAGAACGGTAGCGCATAAATTTTCCACCTGTGTCGTAGTCGGCTGTAGATTTAGACAACACCTCACAGATAAAAACAGGATTGAGCAACGTATCAAACACATCATCTAAAAATTTCTTTTCGCCACACACTACGCTAATATCGGGATAGGCATAAAGTGAATTGATAGGAGTATGAACTCTCATATCTGAGCTATAGGGCTGGCAACCTTTTCCTTTAAATCGGTTGTGCAGGAACGCGTAAATATTTCCAGTAATAATGTTATGTGCGTTCGATGTGCCCGCCATCGCAAAAATTTCACCTTGAAAGAATTCACTTTTGTATTCGGCTTTCCTCTCCAATTCAAGGTATTGCTGCTCTGTATAAATATTTTTTTGGCTTGTAGATATCATAGCAGTTACAAATTTAACAAACTTTTCTTTTTGCCTACTCCTTGCTTGTTATCAAGCCTTACCCAAACAACCCATTCAATTCTAAATCTACTTTTCCTACAATCATCGAGAAGTCTTCCACGTTTGCCACAAAGTCAATTTTATTCACATCTATCACCAGCAACTTTCCGTGTTTGTAATTTCCAATCCATTTTTCATAATGCTGGTTGAGTGTTTTTAAGTATTCAAGTTTAATGTTGAATTCAAAATCGCGGTTGCGTTGCTGTATTTGTTGAACAAGCTTTGGAATATCGGCTTTGAGATAAATAAGCAAATCGGGTGGTTGAACGAAATTAGTCATCGAATTAAACAGATCGAGGTAACTCTGGTAATCGCGGTTATTCAAGTGGCCACTATTGTGCAGGTTGGCTGCAAAAATATGGGCGTCTTCGTAAATGGTACGGTCTTGTATAATTGTTTTTTCGCTTTCGCGGATTTGACGAACTTGATTGAAGCGATTGTTGAGAAAATATATTTGTAAATGAAACGCCCAGCGCGTCATGTCTTCATAAAAATCGCGCAGGTAAGGGTTGTGGTCAACCGATTCGTATAGCGGCAACCATCCATAGTGCTTGGAAAGTTTTTCGGTAAGGGTAGTTTTACCAGAACCAATATTACCAGCAATGGCAATGTGTTTAAGTTTACTCACAAAATAAATTCAGTAGTTGAATTAGCTAATGTCGGCTTTTTATGGCGATTTATATAATGTAGCTAATTCAGATTCGTTTACAACTTTGTAAAATTCTCAGCATCTTCGCGCCAGAGAAATAATTGTATAAATTGTAGTATGAAGAAATTGAGCCTTTCGTTTGTTGTTGCCATCGTATTTTTGGCTGCTTGCAAGTCCCCAAAGGAAGAGTGCGCCTTTCAGCCCGAAACAAGCAACATAAAAATTGAATTGAGTTTCACTTCATTAGCCGATTCAATCGTGGCTATTAAAACCAAGCAGGAGCTCGTTGATTTTTTTGCCCGGCATACTACTATGCGTGATGTATTCTTCAACCGGGTAGGCTACCCAAGCGATTCGGTTTTTATTAACGAACTCTATCAACGTTTTAGCAACCCATCGTTTGATACATTACTGATGGACACTAAGAAAGTATTTGGCGATGAAAGTGCATTGAATAAAGAATTCTCAGACGCGTTTACTAATCTTCGATTTTACTATCCAGCATTTAAGTTGCCTCGCATTGAAACGGTAATCACTGGCTTAGAGAGTGATTTGTTTGTAAGCGATACGCTGATTATAGTAGGACTTGATCACTTCTTAGGAAAAAACTCCAACTATAAACTCAACATGTACGAGTACATGGCGCGTAGGTATACTAAAGAGTTTGTAGTGCCATCGGCCATGTTGTTGCTAGGCATTGACAGCCGGATTAATATCATAAATCCTAACGATCGCACTGTGCTAGCCGATATGATTGCTTATGGCAAAGCGTATTATTTTGCCAAGCACCTTTTGCCTTGCGTGCCCGATAGTGTTTTTATTGGCTACACGTCAACAGAAATGGATGGAGCGCGCGAAAATCAAGATGTGATTTGGAAACATTTGATTGATCGAGAAGTCTTTTTCAGTACCTCTAAGTTGATGAAGCAAAAATATTTAGACGAGCGGCCCACAACTATTGAGATTGGAGACCAATGCCCTGGCAGGGTTGGTGTTTGGATAGGCTGGCAAATTGTAAATAAGTTTGCAAAACAAAATCCATCGGCATCCACACTTCCCAAGTTAATGAAGATGAATGACCCACAATTGATGTTGAAAAATTCCAAGTTCCGCCCAGATTAAGAAACAGTAACGTTATTGATAAACTGATTGCAATCATTGTTTTGCATTACTTGGCCATCTATATTCGCACAGTTTAAAATCAGTCTAAATAGATGTCTAAAAATGTGGCGGAGATGTTGCCTGGGGAAACAGCAGTCATTGCTGGCTTTACAGATGAACAGACTGGTTTGAAATTACTAGAAATGGGATTACTTCCTGGCACGGCCATCCGATTCAATTTTACTGCCCCATTTGGCGATCCGATTTGTGTGAGCGTTTCTGATGTAGACTTATCGCTTCGCTTAGAAGAGGCAACAACCATTACAATTATCAACTAGTGGAACAAAGCCGAATTAGAATAGCACTTACGGGTAAGCCCAACGCGGGCAAGTCATCGCTGTTCAACCATCTTACAGGGCTCAATCAAAAGATTGGAAATTTTCCAGGCGTTACAGTTGACAAACGAATTGGTTTTTGTCAGCTTGATAACAACACGCAAGCCGAAATCATAGATTTGCCCGGCATTTATAGTTTATATCCGCGCACGCTAGACGAAAAAATTGTTACCGAAATATTTTCGGATCAAAAAAATAATCTCTATCCCGATAAGGTAGTATTGATAGCAGATGCAACCAACCTCAAAAATTGTTTGCTGTTGCTCACTCAATTAATTGATTTGAGAATCCCCACCATTGTGGCACTAAACATGATGGACTTAGCGGCAAAATCGGGGCTTAGTATTGATGTAAAAAAACTCTCTAAATCGTTGGGCTTGCCCGTGGTGATGATCAACGCACGAAAAGGCCACGGACTGTTTGAGCTAAAACAATTGATGGCAGAGCCACAGGAGGCATCTACCATATCGGTGTATCAAATCGATACAGAAATGGCAGAGGTGATTGCCGTTGTTAAAAAGCATTTCAACTTAGCTACTGATTACGAAGCCTACCATTTTCTTCAACAAACCGACAACCTGGTTTTTTTAAGTGAAGACGATCGCTCTTATCTAAAAGGGGTAGCTAAAGAGCATCATTTTTTTCCACATAAATACCAAGGTGCCGAAACCGTAATGCGGTACGGCTTTATTCAACAGCTGTTGAACACCGCTATTGTGAAACCATCTACTAACGATTGGAAAAGAGTATCGCACGGCATTGATCGAGTGCTTACGCACAAAGTGGGCGGCTACATTATTTTCTTCGCTGTTTTGTTTCTCATCTTCCAGGCCATTTTTGCGTGGGCGCAAATACCCATGGATTTTATTGACTCATCGTTTGCGCAGCTTAGCAATGTGCTGGCGCGCGAGTTGCCCGAAGGCCCCTTCTTTGAATTGGTTTCGCAAGGTATTGTGCCCGGCATTGGCGGCATTGTTATATTCATTCCTCAAATCGCCATTCTGTTTGCATTTATTGCCACCTTAGAAGAGAGCGGCTACATGGCGCGTGTTGTCTTTTTAATGGATAAGGTAATGCGAAAGTTTGGCCTTAATGGAAAAAGCGTAGTGCCTTTAATGTCGGGCTGGGCGTGCGCCATTCCGGCAATTATGGCAACCCGCACCATTGATAATTGGAAAGAGCGGTTGATTACAATTTTTGTAACTCCGTTTATGAGTTGCTCGGCACGCCTACCTGTATTTACTATTTTGGTTGCTCTCATTATTCCCGATGTTAAGCTACTCGGTTTTTTCAATTTCCAAGGTCTGGTGCTAATGGGTTTGTATTTACTTGGATTTTTAGCTGCTATTCTTTCAGCTTGGGCAATGAAGTTTATCATCAAAACCACCGAACGCAGTTTTTTGATGATGGAGCTACCCACCTACCGAATGCCCAAGTGGAGTAACGTGGGCTATACTATTGTAGAAAAAACAAAAGCATTTGTGTTTGAAGCAGGTCGGGTAATATTGGCGATATCAATTATACTTTGGGTGCTGGCAAGCTATGGCCCGGTTGACGAAATGAATGCGGCCAAAAAAGTGGTTCAAGAAGAGGCGTTGGCTTTGAACTTATCGGAGGCGCAAATTCAAAACAGAATAGCATCCTACAAACTTGAACACTCGTATGCAGGCAAGTTGGGTAAAAGCATAGAACCCATTATTCGCCCATTAGGCTTTGATTGGAAAATTGGAATTGCTTTAGTTACTTCTTTTGCTGCTCGCGAAGTTTTTGTAGGCACCATTGCAACCATCTATAGCATTGGTAGTGCCGAAGATCAGCCCACCATAAAGCAACGGCTGCGCAGCGAAATCAACCCCGAAACGGGTGGCTTGCGGTATACACCAGCGGTTGGCATGTCACTCCTGATTTTCTATACGTTTGCCATGCAGTGCATGAGTACGCTAGCGATTGTAAAAAGAGAAACCAAAGGATGGAAGTGGCCGATGATTCAATTGGCCTACATGACAGGCCTTGCCTACATTTCGGCTTTTATCGTCTTTCAAATTATGTCTTGAGTTTCTCAAGAAAATCTTACGTGAAGGCAATTGGCGCAAAAGCGCGTTTTTTCTTTATTCAATTACCCCTATATTTAATCCGTTAATTAAAATTAGATAACTTTTGCATGGCTCACGGAACTAACTACCAGCTTGGCTTACTTTATTTGGTTCAACTATTAATAAGTGCCGATGGTGTGATTGATGATAGCGAAGAAAAACAACTCAAAGCAATTTGCGATAAAGAGCAAATACCTGCCAATGTATTTGAAGCATTTAAGGCAGAAGTGCAAAAATCGAAAGATCGCGATATTTACCAAAAGGGGATTGAGTTCATCAACAAATGCACAGACGAAGAGAAGCTTGATGCCTTTGTGCATCTTTACAAGATGTCAGAAGCAGATGGAACAGTCCATGTCAAAGAAGTACGCCTGCTTTTATATTCCATTAAAATGGCCGACATCGAATTTAATGATGTCGTAGCGCGCGCCTCTAAAAGTTAGCGGGCAACTCATTCGCCTGGTAGTTTCAATTTTATCTTTTTACTATGCCTTCTTCAAAAATTTTAGGTTTCATACTTATTTTTATTTGGGGATGTTCATCGCACCCCAATAAATTTTCTGATGCAACACTAGTAAAGATTGGCGAGTTTCAAGATAGAAGGCAAACCGATAGCCTTATCCATTACCTACTTAGTAAAGATCCAACCTATCGAATTGACGCAGCCAAAGCATTGGCATCCGTTCAAGACTCAATCGCATCAATGCAATTAGGATCTATGCTATTGGAAGACCCTATAGCTGAAGCACGGGCGGCTTCCGCCTTTGCGCTTGGCCAAACCCCTGGCTCGGCTTCGTCAAATGCATTGATACCTGCGCTGCAAGACAAAGAGGGAATGGTGCTTCGCGAAGTGACAGAGGCGCTGGGCAAAACTATTAGAGAATATGATTTACCGATCTTAAAAAAATTCAACCCGAAAGACACTCTTGCGCAAGAAGGATTGGCGTGGGCTTTTTATCAGTTGGGCTTACGGTCAATGGCCGATTCGATTATTGCAAAAAGAGCGATGCAATTTTTAGAGCCACGCTTTTCGCTTCAAACCAGATTAGGAGCCGCACATTTTTTTAGCCGATCGTCAAAATTAAAAATAGGAAAAGAGTATCAACCGCTCGAAGCGGCAATTCTGAGAGATCCTTCTCCTTTTGTGAGGATGGCCGCTGCTAGTGCTATGCGAAAATTAGATTCAGCTGTTGCCATTCCAATCTTGGCTGTTGCAGTAACAGATAAGGATTACCGTGTGCGAGTGAACGCGGTGCGATCGTTGGCAAGCTGGCAATCAGTAAATACTCAACGAAAAGTAATCGAATCGCTGAACGATAAAAATGAAGCGGTTGGCATTGCTGCTTCAGAAGCCCTTAAGCCAGTGGCCGAACTTTACGATAAACTACTAGAGGCCGCACGAATGGCAACCAATACACGCATTCAAAGTAATTTGTACAAAACGGTCGTATCTATTGATCCAAAACAAGAAGTGATTGAAGAAATTACGCGGCTCTATCAACGCACCAGCAATGAGTATAGCAAAGCACATTTGCTAAACTCTTTTGTGAATGCTACGAAATCGTACGAATTTGTTGCTGAGGAGGTAATCCATTCAAAAGCATTGGTGATAAAATCTGCAGGAGCATTGGTATTGGCGAGCATGCTGCAATCGAACTTGAGTGATAGCAAATTGAAATATTCCCTTGCGCCACTCTTTCAAAAAATGATTGAGCAGGGCGACCCCGGTGTAATTGGAATCGTTGCCGCTACATTGGCGGATTCAACCTATGGCTTTAAAAAAGTAATCAACGATTATACTTTTTTACAAAAAGCAAAATCAAAACTTTCGTTGCCCAAAGATATTGAAGCCCTGCAACCACTCGAAGCGGCCATTGCATATTTTGAAGGAATTAAGAAACCAATCCCAAATAAAAATGAATTTAACCATCCCATTAACTGGGATGAGGTTCAAAAAATTGACAAAGCACAATTTGTAAAAATTGAAACTACAAAGGGAAACATCTTGCTTCGCTTGTTGGTAGAAGAGGCTCCGGGGTCAGTTGCCAACTTTGTGGACTTAACCAACAAAAAATATTTTGACAGAAAATATATTCATCGGGTAGTTCCTAATTTTGTAATTCAAGCTGGGTGCAACCGGGGCGATGGCTTTGGAAGCGAAGACTATTCAATTCGATCCGAATTTTCCTTACGAAGATATACCGAAGGTTCGGTGGGTATGGCTTCGGCTGGCAAAGACACCGAAGGTACACAGTGGTTTATTACACATTCGCCAACTCCTCACCTAAATGGGCGATACACTATTTTTGCCATCGTTACAAAGGGTATGGAGGTAGTACACCAACTACAGGTTGGAGATCAAATCATATCGGTAAGATTAGAAAAGTAAATAGAAAGACATGAGTAGATTGATCATCGCAGTGTTCGCGCTAAGCCAACTGTTTGCTTGCGCAAACAAACAAGCCAATCAAGTAGCCAACTTGTTTGAGGCTGGAATTTCGCGAGGCATTGTCGATAACCGATTACACGAGGCCTCAGGCCTAGTAGAAAGTAAACAGTTTGCAAGTCATTTATGGACTCTCAACGACAGTGGTAATCCTGCCGAGGTTTTTTTGCTTGATAGCACCGCAAAAATTAAAATGACATGTAAACTAAGAGATGTTGACAATAGAGACTTTGAAGACATTGCACTGGGAAAAGGCCCAGACTCCTCAAAGACATACATCTATGTTGCTGATATTGGTGATAACCAAGCTCGCTACCCAGTTAAACTAATCTATCGATTTGCTGAGCCTGAATCGCTTGATAACACCGAAGTGTTAATTACTGATTTTGATACATTGCAAATAACATTGCCCGATGGAGTGCGCGATTCAGAAACATTGCTGATCGACCCGATTAATAATGATATGTACATCGTTTCTAAACTCGAAGATTCGGTGAACCTGTACCGTATTGCCTATCCTTTTGCAAAAGGAATCATAACAGCAGAAAAAGTGGCTACACTCCCATTCCATAAAATAGTGGCCGGAGATTTTTCTGTAGATGGAAAAGAAGTATTGCTCAAAGATTATGACTACGTCTACTATTGGAAAAACACCGATAATCTTTCGCTCGATAAGCTCCTAGTTACAAAGCACGAAATTTTGCAATACGATGGTGAATTGCAAGGCGAAGCAATTGCGTGGGCAAGAAACGGAAGCGGATATTATACGCTTAGCGAAAAGGTAAATGATACACTTGGAAAGCTGTTATTCTATAAACGAAATTAGGCTTGCCTGCCGATAAGGTCTTTTGTAAATGCCTCTAAATACTTTTTATTTTTGGCAATAGTAGAAAGATTATTGAATCCCTTTTTGAAGTATTGCTCTATTTTGGTTTCGGTAAGGGCAGCAATGCGGAGTGAATCATAAATTTTTGTGACGGCTTTCACTTTCTGGGTTTTATTAAATTTTTTAGCTTCAATCCATTTAATCAACTCTTGCATTTGCTTGCCTTTGGCCGATCTCAAAGCCAAAATGAGAAGCATGGTTTTTTTATTTGCAATGATATCTCCGCCTACTTGTTTTCCGAATTTTTCATCGTCTGCATAAACATCCAGCAAATCGTCTTTTAGCTGAAACCCGATTCCGATGTTAACACCAAAATTGCGCAAGGCTATTTGTTCTTTCTTGGGGGCATCGGCTAAGATGGCGCCAAGCTCTAAACTAAATCCAAGAAGAACGGCAGTTTTTAGTCTAATCATTTCTAGGTACTGCTCTTCTGTGACCTTTGTCTTTGTCTCAAACTCCATGTCCCACTGCTGGCCTTCGCACACTTCAGCAGCGCATTTATTAAAGGCTTTTAATACTTGCTTTAATTTATTCCCCTCAAGCGATAAGAACATATCATACACTCGAACTAGCATTACATCTCCAGATAAAATGGCGGTGTTTACATTCCATTTTTCATGTACGGTTGCCTTTCCCCTTCGCAAAGGAGCTTTGTCCATAATGTCATCGTGCATGAGCGTGAAATTGTGAAACGCTTCTACTGCAACAGCATACTTTACAATTTTCTTGGGATTCTTTTTGTAAAGAGAATAAGCAAGCAAAACCAACAAAGGACGTAGTCGCTTGCCTCCTAAAGTCATCAAGTACTTTATTGGTTCGTAAAGTGATTTTGGCTGGCTTCCGTAATCTTTAAAAGCGATTTCTTTTTCAATAAGTTTTTTATAAGTATTCAACATGCTATTCGAAAATATTTATTTCAAAAGTTAAATCAATTAGTCTTCTATCCACATCTGTTTTCTTTATTTGTACCACAACTTTATCGCCAAGCCGGTATACTTTTTTTCTTCTACGGCCAATGGCGCGATAGTTCTTTTCATCAAATTCGTAAAAGTCATCTTTCATGTCGGCCATGCGCACCATGCCCTCGCATTTTGTTTCAACAATTTCAACAAAAATCCCAAACTCAGTCACGCCTGTAATAATTCCATCGTATGGTTTTTTGTCGGCAAGACTCATAAATTCTACCTGCTTGTATTTAATGCTGGCACGCTCGGCATCGGCCGCACGTTTTTCTCTTTCTGAAGAGTGAATACATTTTTCCTCAAACTCTTTTTTGCCTACTGATTTGCCACCGTCTAGGTAATGCTGCAACAGACGGTGCACCATCATGTCGGGATACCTTCTAATGGGCGAAGTGAAATGAGTGTAGTGATCAAATGCCAACCCAAAATGAGCTTTGGCTTCAGTGGTGTACTTAGCCTTCGCCATGGCTCGTACAGCGAGTGATTGCAAAACATTTTGTTCCGGCTTGCCTTCTATCGAATCCATTAATTTGTTGAGCGAACGGGACACAGCTGATTCTTCAATATCTAACGTATGGCCAAATTGCTTTGCGAATACGGCAAAGTCGGCAACTTTTTCGGGATTGGGAAAATCGTGTGTGCGATAGACAAATGTATTTTTCTCTTCGCCTTTTTTCATTTTATAAATGTAAGTGGCTACTGCCCGATTGGCCAGCAACATAAATTCTTCAATTAACTTGTGTGCCTCTTTTCTAACTTTTGGTACCACCATTAACGGCTTGCCTTCTTTATCGAGTTTAAATTTAACTTCGGTGGTTTCAAAGTTTACGGCCCCTTTTTTAAATCTTTCTTTGCGAAGAATAAGATGGAGGGCATTGAGTATTTTGATTTCTTCGGCAAAAATGCCCTTCCCACTTTCAATTACTTCTTGGGCTTGTTCGTAGGTAAAGCGGTTGTCGGAATGAATCACCGTTCGGCCAAACCATTCCTTGTGGATTTTACCTTTTGCATCCATTTCAAAAACGGCAGCAAACGTGAGTTTATCTTCATTAGGTCGAAGCGAACAGAGTGCGTTAGATAATCGCTCGGGCAGCATGGGTACTGTTCGATCTACTAAATAAACAGAAGTTGCTCTATCAAAAGCATCGGCATCTAACTCGTTACCTGGACGTACATAGTGAGTTACATCGGCAATATGTACACCAATTTCATAGTTCCCGTTTGGTAAATGCTGAAACGAAATGGCATCGTCAAAATCTTTGGCATCTTCTGGGTCGATGGTGAACGTAAGTACTTTTCTAAAGTCTCTTCGTTTTTTCACCTCTTCGGCTGTTATTCCTTCTTGAATTTTTTCCGACTCTTTTAAAACCGATTCAGGAAAGCGGAAAGGTAAATCAAACTCTGCCATAATGGAATGTATCTCGGCATTATTTTCTCCAGCTTTTCCCAGGATTTCAACAACTTTCCCTTCTGCACTTTTGTCTCCTTCTGCCCACTTGGTTACTTCAAACAAAACCTTGTCGTTTGCTTTGGCTCCGTTAATATTTTCTGGATAAACAAAAAAATCGCTATATATTTTTTTAAAGTCGGGTACGATAAAGCCAAATGATTTTGAAACTTCAAGTCTACCCACAAACCGATTGCGGCCTCGCTTCACAATCTCAATTACTTTTCCTTCAGGACTTGCTCCATTTTTCTTTCCCAACAAAGCGACTTTAACGGTGTCTCCATGCAATGCAGAGCCTAGATCGCGCGATTGAACATAAATATCCTTTGATCCTTCTTCGCCCGTTGCCACGTAAGCAAATCGTGGGTTTACGTGATCTACAATGCCTACTACGCCTTTGCCGGAGGAGGTTCGCTTTGCTCTGAAGTTTGCGTTGCTGAGTTGTTCAATCTTGTCGTCTTCCAATAACGATTCAAGCAGGCGATATAAATCTTCGATCAATGACTTTTTCTTGATTTGAAGTTTTTTGACCAACTGTTGTGTGGTATAGCCTTTTTCTGATTCGTTTAACAAGGAAAGTAGCGAGCTGTATAAGCCGCTTTTCTCTTTCTTTTGCTTCTTTTCCTTATTCTCTTTAAATTTTTTTTTGCTCATGGTTATAGCTTTATTTTATTTGGATCCACTCGGTTATCCCAAAACGTTAATAGTTCAATTTGATTTTTTTAAGCCAAAAAAAAGGCCTTGTTATTTTGCCACAATGTAGTGGTGCGTTTCCCCGATAGCTATCGGGATTGTTTAGGGACGTGAGGGATAAGATGTATGTAGGGTTGTAAATTCAACAATAAAAGTACAAAATAATCTTCAGTTCGTTCGTATGATGTTTGAATCCGGGATGATCGGTTGACCTTTCATCTTCAAGTAGAGTTGCGCAATTGCGACTACATCTCCTACGCAATAAAAAGCAATTTTGGTTAATTCTTTTTCGCCATAATAAACTTTGCTCACCATCGAGCCATCCATACTTCCTTTGCTGGATGGAATTTGAAAGATGGCGGTTAGCAAATCGAGGGAAGTATAATGCTTATAATCGCCAAATTTCCATAGCTCCATCGTATCGAGATGTGGAATTTCCCATGGCCTGCGACCTGCCAAGTCTAGTAAGTTAGGCAGGGCAATATCATTTACTAACATGCGCCTGCTCATGTAGGGGAAGTCAAATTCTTTTCCGTTATGAGCACACAATTTAGTTGATGGATCTAGTTTCTCTATAGCCGATTTAAAATCAGTAAGTAGTCTCTTTTCATCATGCTCGGCAAAATACTTAGTGCGCAAGCTCAATTCCCCTTTTTCATTTTCTATATATTTTCCAATAGCTATCACTACAATTTTTCCAAACTCTGCATAGATGCCTGCTTTCTCGTAAAATAAATCTTCATCGGTTTGGCCTTCTTCGCGCTTAAAGAAAGCGGCCTTCCGTGCCCACTGTGTTTTAAGGCGTTCGTTGAGCTGATCATACTTTTCTACGCAGCCTACAGTTTCAATATCTAAGAAAAGAATGTCTTTAAGAGAAGGATTCATATTGGGTGAATCTAATCAGGAATGTAAAACACCTTCTAACTGTAACTCGTTGATAAAGGTAACGTTTGCTTCGCAAATTGTATCGGGTACATAAACAAATTTCTTGTCGTAAATCTGAGTGCCAATATAATAGCTAACCCAATATTCGTTGTTTAAGTGAAATACCGTGGGGTCAATAGGCTCAATAACAATGGTGGTGTTAGCAGGTACGGTCGCTAAAAAATGACGAAGGGTTGAGGTGCGTTGAGTCTCTCCATCTTTTTCTCCGTAGCCTTTACTCGCCACCAAGGTATTTTCAATCGCGAAGGAATTGTTGTTGATCAGGTACACTTTCCACTCGAATTGGTTAAGTAAATTTAGTTCGCGGGCAACCGCTAGCGTTACATTTTCCACAACGGGTATTTGAATGTCTTTCTTCATTTCTGGTTTAACAATTTAGACAAAGTTAAATTCATTTTGCGTAGATAATAATTTTTTGAATAGATAGTAGTGGTTTAATGTTTAGAATAATCATTACCACGGAGTTTCAAATAGATGTTTATGCGATTTATCTTTTGTTTATATTGTGATATGGATAAGCGAACATTTCTGAAAAACACGGCTATTGGATTAGCAGGGCTACTTCCATTAGATGCATTGGGCCATTGGATTTCTGCCCACGACACTATTCAACCAGATGAACTGGCAAGTGATGAAACATTTTGGGAGGGAATAAGAGCGGGGTATAAACTCAAATCAGATTATATAAATTTAGAGAATGGGTACTATTGTTTTCTTCCGCAAGAGACGTTAGAAAATTTTATTGGCCATGTGCGCGAAGTAAATTATCAAGGCTCGTATTATATGCGCACCGTGCAATGGGAAAATAAAAAATTAGCAGCATCAAAACTTGCTGCCTTGGCGGGCTGTTCTTCAGAAGAGTTGATCATAACGCGAAACACAACCGAATCGCTTGATACGGTAATCGCTGGGCAAAATTGGAAATCTGGTGATGAAGCAGTGCTGGCCGAGCAAGACTATGGTGCCATGCAGGATATGTTTAAACAAGTGACCAAAAGGCATAGAGTTATAACCAAAGTAATTTCGGTGCCCAACCACCCTGCGTCTGACGAAGAAATAGTAACTCTCTATGCCAATGCAATTACACCCAATACAAAATTGTTGATGGTGTGTCACATGATAAATATAACCGGGCAGATTTTGCCGATCCGGAAAATTTGCGAGATGGCACATACCAAAGGCGTGAAGGTAATGGTAGATGGCGCACATGCCTTTGCCCACATTCAATTTTCCATTTCTGATTTGAATTGCGATTATTATGGCGCGAGTTTGCATAAGTGGCTAAGTGTGCCGCTAGGTGCTGGGATATTGTATGTAAAAAAAGAAATCATTGCCGAATTATGGCCATTGTTTGGTGAAGAAGGAAAGAAGCAAGATGATATTTATAGATTGAACCATACTGGTACGCACCCGGTGCATACCGATTTGGCGATTATCAACGCGATTGATTACCATCAAAAAATTGGAGCGGCCAGGAAAGAATCACGCCTACGATTTTTGCAAACCTACTGGACATCTAGAGTTAGAACCCTGAAAAATGTAATTGTCAATACCCCTTTCGATCCTTCTCGCTCTTGCGGAATAGCCAATGTAGGTATTGCCGGAATGAAGCCAAGTGTGTTGGCTGAGGTATTGTTTAAGAGATACAAGATTTATACGGTAGCCATTGATGGGGCTAATGTGCACGGTTGTCGAATTACCCCAAACCTTTATACCACAATTACCGAACTGGATTTGTTTATTGCTGCATTAAAAGAATTGGCAGCAGAATCGAAAGGCTAATTTTTAAAATTCTCGGCTAGTACTTTTTCTGCTATTTTGCCTTGAGGTGTAAAGTCAATAGCGGCATTTCTGTTAGCTCCATGTGGGTACCACTTCCAAAAATAAACACCTGTCATCCAAGGCTGCTTCCAAACAGTTTCAAAAAATGCCCGATAGCAATTTGCTTGACAGTCATCTGAGATTTCTGCTCCGCTATTTTCTTTTGGCCACACCCACGGCTCAATGCCTGCATTGGTATCGCTTCGGTAACCTATTTCAGTAAACAAAACAGGTTTGTTAAATTTTTTGTGAATGCGATCAATAGATTTGATAGGATCTATCCATCCTTTTTTTAATTCGCCCAATGAATGGCCTTTGCTTTTGGTTAGCGAGAAATAGGCCTGAACACCAATAAAGTCCAACGCATCCCAAAACCTTACCTCTTCATATTCCTTATTGAAGTTGGCCGCATAGGTTAATTTTCCATTGTATACCGATCGGATTTTGTAAATTAGATCGCGCCATTCTTTTTCCTTTTTTATGGTAAGATGAAGTTCGGTGCCAATGCAAAACAATTCAATTTTATTTTTTTCAGCTAGCTCGGCATAATGCAGAATAAATTTTTCGTAGTTACGGAACCACCGTTGCCAGGCAGTATCACTTTTCATTTCAATGGCGCCAGGCCAACTTTTGCCAACCCATATATGTGGTTTTAAAATTGTTTTAATACCCGCCTTGCGAGTGAGTGCAGTAGTTTTACTGATGCCCTCATCCGATTCGCCCCACCAAACCCGATCAGATGAAAAATTTGTTCTGATCTTGGAACTATACGGATCGCGTTGAAAAGCAAAGGGTGTTTGCGAAATCCAATTTGCATTGCATCTTGTTAACGCTGCAATTTCTTTTTCAGTAACTACTTCGCGGCCACCTACCCAACAAACGCCTTTCTGTTTTTTCTTATCAGAGAGTTGCGCAAAAGCAATTTGTGTAATGGAAAAAGAAAAGAGGAGTAGAAGTGACTTCATCCTTACGAAGGTAAGAGTGCCATTCCAAAAAGAGAAGTAATTTTTTCTTTCATGGTTTTTTTCACTTCATCCATATTAACGGCACTAGCTAGTTCTGTATGCATTGAGGTTACGGCCTTATCTTCTATCCCGCAAGGCACAATGTTCTTAAAATAGGTTAAATCGGCACCAACGTTTAGTGCTAAACCGTGCATAGTTACCCATCGGCTTGTTTTAACACCAAGCGCACAAATTTTTCTGGCCGATTTTTCATTTTCAAAGTCAATCCAAACTCCCGTCAGTCCCTTTATTCGGCCACTGATAATATTGAACTGGGCAAGTGTTTGAATGACCGATTCTTCTAGCAACCGCATGTACTGATGGATGTCAGTAAAAAAATTTTCAAGATCAATGATGGGGTACACCACCAATTGCCCTGGGCCATGATACGTAATGTCTCCTCCGCGATTAATTGGAAAGTAGCTTGCTTGAATGGTGTGTAGGTCTTCTTTTTTTACCAAAAGATTTTTCTCGTCACCGCTTTTACCTAGTGTGTAAACGTGAGGGTGTTCGCAGAAGATTAAGTAGTTGTTCGTTGTTCGTTGTTCGGGTATTGGAAGCTCGCGGTTTTGCTTTTTTATTTCGAGAATTTGATTGAACAAATCGGTTTGGTAATCCCACGCCTTTTGATAGTCAATCAGGCCAAGATCGGCAAAATGGATTTGTTTATTTATGGTGTTGTTCAATTTTCGACTTCATGAAGTTTCCTCATTCAACTACTTTAACTTGCCTAATTCTTCTTTTAAAAAATCGCTTGCTTCAACGGTGTCGGCATCTACTCCATTTTCTTTTGCTAAGAAGTACGAGATCCAGTCTGTTAAATGAATAAGGTAATAGTATTGTTCTAAGAGCGATGCGCCTTCGGCCACAATATCGATAATCGGGTTCGATCGTTTTTCAAAAATGGGCCTACAGATTTCCATGCGCTTCTCTACGCGCTCATGGTCGTGGTCGGAGTATAAATAAACTACTTGCGCTTGTGGTAAAATATTTTCGGGGAATTGCCAGCCTACAATTTCGTTGTGGTTCATTTCTGGAAATGTGTTTATATGCGCTAGCTGCTTTGCATTTTCGTTGATTTGATTTTGAAAACGAGTGGCCATTGCTTTCAATCGTTCATCGCAGTAGATAATGGGTAGTTTGCCTTTTAATTTTTTGGCGATCAGTTCTGCCTCTGCTTGTATGGCTTTTTCTCCGCGATCTAAATACTCAATCGCGTTTTCGGTTTCTTTCATAAATGCCGCGCCAATCAAATTGGTGTGGTACAGCGCGGATAACAACGAAACCATTAAGTAACCTAAGTTGGCTCTTGGGCTTTTTGACCCCGCTGGAATTTGAATCCAAAACAAATTGTATTCTTTTGCCAGTTCAAGCATTTTACCACCCGAAGTTATGCAAATAATGTGTGCGCGTTTCAGCATCGCTTTGTTAATGGCCGCCAAAGTTTCTTCTGTGTCACCACTGTAAGAACAAGCAATGAATAGCGTATGCGGGCTTACAAATTGTGGAATGTTATATCCCTTCGATACCGTAATCGGTATTGGCACTCTTCCAAAGGTTAGTGATTCTACTAAGTTGGCACCAATGCCTGAGCCGCCCATGCCCGTAATCAATATATTGCGTATGTCGCTGCCAGGCCTTACCAAATCTACCGACTGCCCAATTTTTAATGCGCTTGCCAATTGTAGCGTAAAACCTTCGATCAATTTCTTCATTGTTTGTTAGTATCTTAGATTTTCAAAGGTAGATTATTTATTGTGAGCGATAAAATCAAAAAAGGAAACGAAGGCGAGGCGCTGGCGGCCCAGTATCTGATCGACAAGGGCTACAAGCTGTTGGAGAGAAATTACCGATTCAAGCGATCAGAAATTGACCTGATTGTAGAAAAGAATAATTGCCTTGTATTTGTTGAAGTTAAACTGCGCACCTCAATTGCATTTGGCTACCCCGAAGAGTTTGTGAGCGAAAAGAAAGCCGCCAAAATTATGGAAGGAGCAGAGCAGTACATTTTTCAAACCGATTGGAGGGGAAACATTCGCTACGATATTGTGGCCATCTATAAGCAAAATGGGCAACCTGAAATTGTACACATCGAGGATGCCTTCTGTTAACTCAATCTATTTTGAATATATCTCTTTGCCTTTCTCGTCCCACTCTTTTCTTAAAAACGGCTTTGTGTCTTTGTCAAAAGGCTCTTTGGCATAGGTAATAATCCGTTTTCTTTTTCCGTTTGGATAATGCTCAATCCAGTCGCCCACTTTTTCATTAAATCGATATTCTCCTCGCACCGCCACTTGGCCATTTTCATGAAGCATATAGTAGTAGCCTTCTCTTTCGCCATACTCAACAGGCATAATCTCTTTAATTTTTTTCTTCTCTGCCGGGTCGTAATAAGTAATGCGTGATTCCTTTGGCCATCCCTTGTAATATTTTTCTTTGTCTTCTAGCAAATCTTGCTGATTATGACGCATCCATCGGCCATGTTTGGTACCCATGTAAAAAATTCCCTCTTCAACTACTGAAGCTCCAATCATTTTTTTGTAAGGACCATGCAGCAAAACCCCTTTTGTGATGTCAAATTTCTCTACCCGTCTCACCTCAGCTCGTTTGTAATCGTAGTAGTAAATATCGCGCGCAAAGGTGTTGGGTACTACCGATTTTTTTAATTTATAGAATAGTTCAAGGGTCACTTTATCGCCATATCCTTTTCGGGCAAATCCCTTTTTGGTTTTGATTCCATAAAAAACTTTTCGCTTGGGTTTTTTCTTTTTGGTTACGATTGGTTCTTCTTCTTTTTCTAATTCCAATAAAGTAAACGGGCGGTCGGTATCAAATGTAAACTGACCTTCGTGCACGGTAGGCTCTGGTACTTGTGCCAAGAGCGTAAGCGGGGAGAGGATGAAAATGAGTAAAATGTTATTCTTCATTTACAGTAAGCGGCAATAGGATTTCCTAAAAGTTGAACCCCATCACTAGCAAACGAAATGTAATAAAAAATATTTTCAATTGTCAGAAACTTTGCTTTAATTTATATCGTTGATATATCAATTAATAGAAAAATGCCTGTGGACGAAAAACTAGAAGACGTTCTGTATTACCTGATCGACAAGACCAACAAAGTGGCTCGCAGGTATTCTCAAGAGGCATTTGTCAAGGCCGGATACGATATTACCGTTGATCAATGGTTGGTATTAAAGAAAATATGGGACAATAAGGAAATTAATCAAGTAGAGTTGGCAACCTCCTTATTTAAGGATACTGCATCTATCACTCGCATTCTTCAAATCTTGGTACGAAAGAAGCTAGTAAAGAAGGAGTCCAAAGAGGGCGACCGTAGACACTATTTGCTTAGCCTAACGACTAAGGGTGAGCAGTTTTTTAAACAAGTCCTAGGGATGGTAAAATCCATGCGTATGCAAGGGGTCATTGATTTTTCGGAGGCTGAAAAAGAGCAGATCAAAAGGCTCCTCACAAAAATGATTAAAAACCTAGAAGAGTAAAAAATTTGATGCTATGATTGATATATCAATTAATAAACTAATTCTTATGACATTACTAATCTCAAAAAGCTTTTCGATAGAAGTGCAGAAAAAAGATTTTAAAGCTATCACCGTCAATGGCATGACATTTCAGTGGCGGTTTGATAAAGAGCAATTGCAATGCCGAGCCATTGCCCTAACCAAAGGTTGGGTGGCGATTGGCTTCAACACCAAAGATGAATTGAGTGGCACCAATCTGATCATGGGGGCAGTGGAGCAAGACTACGTAACTATTGACGACCGCTTCATTGTGAAACCTGGCGATCACAGAAGTATTATTGACCTAGGGGGTTCAGAGGCGTTGGTGCATAGATCAGGCAAAGAGGAGAATGATGTTACAACTATCTCTTTCTCTATTCCTCTCTCGGTGAATGACAAATTTCATTACAACTTATATGAAGGCAAGGAATATTATGTGCTAATGGCTTTTAGTCAAGAAGACGATTTTCAGCACCACTCTATCATGCGAACAACAATCAAAATCAAATTATAACTAAAAAACAAAACCAATGAAAAATCTAGTAACCATTTTAACCTTTATGATGATGACAAGCGTAGCAGTCAAAGCTCAAACAGACAAAGTCTTAGTGGAGCAAGTAGTAATTCAATTTGCCAAAGCAGGCGACCAGCGCGATATAGCCCAACTCAAAAAATTACTCCATGATGATTTCCGCATTGCAATGAACCGATTGTTTGGCAGTGAGAATGTGGATTTTTTAACCAAGCCTTCTTACATCAAGATGATGGAAGAAGGAAAGCTGGGTGGCGATAGCCGCTCGGTTAAAATCCTGTCTGTTGACATTACCGAGAACAATGCCGCGGTCAAAGTATCTTTAAAAGGCAAGGCTTTGACCTTTCAATCGTATTATCACTTGGTAAAAAATGTAGCGGGGCAATGGCAATTGATAAATGATCTGCCATTTGCAATTAAGAATTAGACAATTGTAAAAAGCAAAGGCGTCTTGAAGACGCCTTTGCTTAAGTTGAGATTGGGTATAGTATTCTACCCTACTAGCTCCACACTCCTCTTAATAAACGCAGTCAAATCTGCGCCCGTCAACATGCTTTGCGAAAGCAAACCTAAGTCGTAGGCTTGTTTAGCCAACTTGGTTTTTTGTTCTTCGCTTTCTGCTTTCAATATTTTTTGAACAATGTGGTGGTTGCCATTAATAGCTACATTATAGTTATCGGGCATGCTGCCCATAAAACTCATGCCACCACCTCCACCTGTGCGTGCCATGTCTTTCATTCTGCGCATCCACTCACTCATGGTAATGGTGATAGGAAGATCATCAGGAGAAAGGGACTCTATCGCTAAGCTCATCGCTTTGTTATTGATCGCTTTTTCAAAAATGCCTTTCACTTGTTCTTCTTCTTCTTTGCTTAATACGCTAGCGATAGTGTCCGTTTTCACAATCAACTTATCGATGATATCACTATCCACTCGCTTCAACTGGGTCTTCTCTAATTTTTGCTCAAGGTTGCCAATGTAATGACTGTCTAGCACGCCATCCATCACCAACACATCGTACGCTTTTCCTTTGGCTGCTTGGATGAACGCATCTTGCTTTCCTTTGTCGGTAGTGTACAGATAAATCACTTGACCTTCTTTATCCGTTTGATTTGCTTTTACTTTTTCAGCATACTCATTTAGCGAGAAGTATTGACCATCCACATTTTTTAACAACGAGAACTCCTTTGCTTTCTCATAAAATTTCTCATCACTGATATTGCCGTAGCGAACAAACACGCTGATGTCGTCCCATTTTTTTTCAAATTCCTTTCGGTCTTTGATGAACATATCCACGAGCTTGTCGGCTACTTTTTTTGTAATGTGCGAGCTGATCTTCTTTACATTAGCATCTGTCTGCAAATAACTACGCGATACATTCAAAGGAATATCAGGTGAATCTAGCACACCGTGTAGCAACATCAAGAAGTCAGGCACTACATCTTTTACTTCATCGGTAATAAATACTTGGCGAGAATATAATTGGATTTTGTTGCGTTGGATTTCAAAGTCGTTTTTGATCTTTGGAAAGTAAAGAACTCCAGTAAGATTGAAAGGATAATCTACGTTCAGGTGAATCCAGAAGAGAGGATCTTCCGAAAAAGGGTATAGCTCTTTATAAAACTTTAAGTAATCTTCGTCCTTCAGTTCCAGTGGTGCTTTTGCCCAAATGGGTGAAGTGTTGTTGATAATCCGATCGGTTGTTACCGTTTTATATTTTGGCTTATTATCTTTGTCAACACCGTCTTCAACGCTTTCATCTTTTGTTCCAAACTTAATCTCAACAGGCAAGAACTTGCAGTATTTTTCTAAAATGCCTTTCAACCTAAACTCGTCTAAAAATTCTTCTGAATCTTTGTTGATGTGGAGAACCACATCCGTGCCGCGTGTTTCCTTTTTATCAGAAGTCAATTCAAACTCAGTAGATCCATCACATTCCCAACGCGCTCCTTCGGTTCCTTCTTTGAAAGACTTAGAGATGACCTCCACTTTTTCGGCAACCATGAAAGCCGAGTAGAAACCGAGTCCGAACTTTCCGATAATATCTTTGGCATCAGCCTTATCCTTGAATTTTTCAACAAACTCAGCCGCGCCAGAAAAAGCAATTTGATTGATGTATTTTTTTATTTCCTCACCCGTCATGCCCAGCCCCTTGTCGCTAACGGTGATGGTGTTTTTCTTTTTATCGAAACTCACTTCGATTTTTAAGTCTCCAAGCTCTCCATTGAACTCGCCTAGTGCAGCTAGCTTCTTTAACTTTTGGGTAGCGTCTACCGCATTGCTCACCAACTCGCGTAAAAAAATTTCGTGATCGGAGTAAAGGAATTTTTTAATGATGGGAAAGATGTTCTCGGTGTGGATGGAGATCGTGCCTTTTTCTTGCATAATAGATTCAGTTTTTATCGGATAATCCGCTTTTCAAATATTGCTCCACTCTACATGAAATGACAGAGTGGCAGAAAAAAAGCCGCTCTGTTACTTCAAAGCGGCTTTTTCGTTTTCGTTAGAACAAGCTTAATCACCCGCCAGCACAGGAGTGCTTTTTTCTTGTGCCAATTCAATCTCTTCTCCATCCTTGTTCAAAAATTTATACTCGGTGATGGCTAATGATGAATCTTTGATCAACTCTACTGATTTTTTGTATTTAAAAAACCAGCGCATGCGCTTTGAGATAATTCCTTTTGTATAGTACGCAAAGAGGAATGGGTGCAAGGCAAGTGTAAGCTTCTTCTCGTTTTGGTTTTCAAAAAGGTGGCGCACGTGCTCTTCGATTTTATCGGTCACCAAAATGGAAGCCTCGATCTTGCCGCTGCCATTGCAGGTAGGGCAAACTTCTTTGGTGGCAATACTCATCTGCGGGCGCACACGCTCACGGGTGATTTGCATTAATCCAAATTTAGAAAGTGGAAGGATGGTGTGCTTCGCCTTATCGGCTTCCATCTCTTCTTTTACGGTATTGTAGATAAGCTTCTTATTATCCATGCCGCGCATGTCAATAAAATCTACTACAATAATGCCGCCCATATCGCGCAAGCGAAACTGCCGTGCTACTTCTTTGGCGGCTTCAATGTTTACAGATAGCGCCGTTGTTTCTTGGCTCTCTTCGCGGTTGGATTTATTCCCACTGTTTACGTCAATCACGTGCAGCGCCTCTGTATGCTCAATGATCAAATAACCTCCCCCTCGTAAACTTACCGTTTGGCCAAACGCAGATTTAATTTGCTTTTCTACACCAAAGTGCTCGAAAATTTTAGCCTTGCCGGTATAGAGCTTAACGATTTTCTCTTTGTCGGGGGCAATGTTGTGGATGTAGCTTTTTACTTCTTCATACATTTTCTTGTCGTCAACCACTACGTTGTCGAACGACTCGTTAAGTACATCACGTAGAATGGAAGACGCTTTATTCAACTCACCAATCACTTTATCGCGGGGGTTGGCATCTACCATACGGGCGATACCGTCTTCCCACATTTTAACGAGGCTGCGCATATCTTTATCAAGCTCAGCCACTTCTTTACCTTCGGCAACTGTGCGGATAATGACACCGAAGTTTTCGGGTTTAATAGATTGAATGAGGCGCTGCAAGCGCTTGCGTTCTTCGCTACTGGCAATCCGTTTAGATATACTTACCCCGGATGAGAAGGGCACCAAAACCAGGTATCGCCCGGCTAAGGATAACTCGCACGAAAGTCGCGGCCCTTTGGTTGAGATGGGCTCTTTAACCACTTGTACTGGAATGAGAAGATTTTTAGAAAGTTGTTGGCTTATTTTGCCGTGCTTATCTATGTCTTTCTCTAGCTGAAATTTATCCAGCTTACCACCAGTGATTTTCTTTGAACGAACAAGCTTGGTGAATTTTTGCAATGACCCGAACTGTGCTCCTAGATCGAGGTAATGAAGAAAGGCATCTTTCTCATAACCAATATCAATAAAAGCGGCATTCAGGCCGGGCACTATTTTTTTTACAGTACCCAGATAAATATCACCAACCACAAACTTACTTCCGTCTTGCTCTTCATGAAACTCGGCAAGTTGCTTGTCCTTTAAAAGGGCTATGCGACATCCGTCCTGAGTCGCACTAATAATTAGTTCGTTACTCAAAACTTAAAAAATTGGATGTTTATAATAAGTTAAAAACGCATTCTCATGCGCTTTGCTTTGTAAGGAGTATAGGCGCATAATTATGCGACTATACTATTTTTTCTTATGGCGGTTCTTTCTCAAACGCTTTTTACGTTTGTGAGTAGCCATCTTGTGCTTCTTTCTTTTTTTACCACTTGGCATAATGCTTTTTGGTTTTTGTCCGCCTAGGCGGACGGGTTTAACAATTAATTTATTTTAAATCTTTCAGATACGAATCTACCGTGGCCTGCACAGCCGGATCATTATCTAGTTTCTTTACTTTTTCAAACTGAGTTTTTGCTTTTTCTTTGCTTCCCTTATTCATGTACGCAACGCCAAGCAGCAATTGGCCTTGAATATGATTAGGATTAACTTCAATCAATTCATTTAATCGATCAATAGCTCTATCAAATTGACCTGATTGAATAGATAAAATGCCCATATTGAAAAGCGTGAATTCATTTTTTGGATCTTCGGCCAGCACTTCGCGCATCATCTGTATGCCCTTCATAGGCGATGATGAACTCAAGTAAGTCATTGCCATTTTTGTTCTGGCTTCTAAATTTTTAGGGTTTGCTTCAATAGCTTTGCCTAACCATTCTTGCGTTTTTTCTGCCATTGCTTTCTGCTTTTCTGGCGCTAAGGCAAACGTGTAGGCTTCGTAATAGCTATTACCTGTTTTCAAAAAACTCTCAGTAGTTTTAAAGAACGTTGCTGCTTGCTCGGCATACCACGCAGCGCTATCAAATTGGCCTGCTTGCGTGTATAAATTTCGCAAAGAGTCGGCAAAGATAGCATTTTTTTGATTTGACGAACCTTGTAAGTATTGGGTTCTCAAGCTTTTGATGGCGTTGGTTAAAGCAACAGGCGCACTGCTATGGCCTGCGGCTGTAGCCCCTTTTGAAGACTGAGTAGAATCAACCGCTTTTAGTTGACTTTCATTTTCTACCACCGCTTTGGGCAATAAGAAGATGAGCCAAATTACGATGGCGCAGGCAAAAAAAAGAATGATTCGAGTCTTTAACATGATAGAAGGTTATTCGTTGGAGGTTGTTGGTTATTCGAAAAGGCAGCGAACAATGAAAACCTAGCAACAAACAACGAATTACTTTTCAGCCAATTGTTTTACCTTGTCACTGTTCTTAATCTTGTTCACAAAAATCTTAGCTGGCTTAAAGCTAGGGATGTAGTGCTCGTCAATTACGATGGCGGTATTTCTGGAAATATTGCGAGCTATTTTTTTCTTTCTTTTTTTATTGATGAAACTGCCAAAGCCACGCACATAAATATTATGACCCGAAGCCATATTGCTTTTTACAATATTAAAAAATGCCTCTACCGAAGCAGAAACATCTGCTTTATCGATTCCGGTTTTATCGGCAATTTGATTGATTACATCGGCTTTAGTCACAACAGTAAGGGTTAAGTGTTCAATTTTTTGGGATCGCAAATTTATAAGCAGTTACTTCAATTCCAAAATTAATTTACTGACTATCAATAATGTGGATAACAAAAAAGCGGCAAAGTGTGGATTGATTTCGTTGAAAGCGGTTTTTTGTCGGTTTAGTTTATTATGTATTTTTTTTGAGATAATTGCAAGGCTGCGAATAGCTTTGGTTTAAGTAGTAATAATCAAATTAAAAAAGCCATGATTAATTTCTAAAACATGACTGGGAAGACTTTTTCATCTAAATTGATTGAATGGTATTTGCAAAATAAGAGAGAGCTACCTTGGCGTGAGACAACCGATGCTTACAAAATTTGGTTATCGGAAATCATCTTGCAGCAAACAAGGGTCGCGCAAGGCCTTCCTTATTACCAACGTTTTGTTGCAACCTACTCAACCGTAAAAAAACTGGCTGCAGCTCCGTTGCAAAATGTATTGCGTTTATGGCAAGGTTTGGGCTACTACTCGCGCGCAAGGAATTTGCACGCATGTGCAAAAACGATTGTTGACGATTTCGATGGGAAATTTCCAAATTCGTACGAAGAACTGAAAAAGCTTAAAGGTATTGGCCCCTACACAGCCGCAGCCATCGCATCTATTGCCTTTAAAGAACCAGTGGCAGTGGTAGATGGCAATGTGTATCGTTTGTTGGCTCGCGTGTTTGGTATTGAAAAAGATATTACCAGCACCGAGGGCAAAAAATATTTTTTTGAGAAAGCGAACGAACTAGTGCCGAAACAAAATCCTGACTTGTTTAACCAGGCCATGATGGAGTTTGGGGCGCTGCATTGCTTGCCACAAAACCCCAAGTGCGAAGATTGTATTTTCGCTAAGGCGTGTGCAGCAAAGCATCATCACTTGCAAGGGGTGCTGCCTATCAAATCGAAAAAGACAAAAATCAGGAAAAGGTATTTTTACTACTTTGTGCTGCGGCACAAAAAAAAGATTTTAATGAAGCAGCGAACCCATAAAGATATATGGCAAGGCTTATACGATTTCTATTTGGTAGAATCAGAACGAAATCAAAAACCAGAAACTATTTTGGCCAACGATAAATTCTTGCGTAAGCATATGTCCGTTAGTGTGAGCCAGCAAATCATACACGTGCTTTCGCATCAGCAATTAAAAACAAGATTTATTGAAATAGAGATAGCAACGAGCGGAGAATTTTTAAAACTCGCAAGCGTGCTTGATTTAGATTGCTACACAATGAATGAAATGGACAAAATACCCAAACCGATTTTAATAGAACGCTATTTGAATTAGTCATAGAAAGGACATTGATCAAGCCGATAAAAAACCCGACAACGGAATTTTTGGTATTTTTGTGACCCAAACAAAATTATCTATCAACCATGTCAGGCGTAAACAAAGTAATCCTTTTAGGTAGGCTAGGAAAAGACCCCGAAGTGAGAAACCTTGAAAATGGAGCTACCGTGGCTAACTTTACCATGGCCACTAGCGAAACATATAAAGACAAAACCACAGGCGAACGTAAAGAAATTACCGAATGGCACAATGTAGTACTGTGGCGCGGACTGGCCGAAATAGCTTCTAAATATTTACGCAAGGGCGATCAGGTATATATTGAAGGGAAGTTGCGTACTAGAAGTTGGGAGAAGGAAGGCGTTACTCGCTACACTACCGAAATTTTAGGAGACAATATGACGTTGCTAGGCAGTAAGCCAGCAGGTTCGACTAGCGGAGATCGCGCACCGCAACAGTCATCTCAGCCCGCGGCCAACTTTACCGCGCCACCCAATACATCTGATGACCTCCCCTTTTAGTATTTCAATTAGTTTAGCCTTTTGAAGTTGGACACCTATCCATTCTATATTTCTATCAACGCAATTTTTGGCGAAATACTTTTCGAGCCCAATTACTTTTACCTTTTTAGTTTTATTGGCATTGCCATCCTGCTGTTTATGTCGGCCATGATTTCGGCTTCAGAGGTAGCCTTTTTTTCGTTGCGTGCTGATGATTTTGAGCGATGTCGCGAATCAGAAGACCCATCGGATAAAAACATTGTTCAGTTGTTAAAGAAGCCACGTGTGTTGCTGGCCACCATTTTGATCATGAACAACTTTGTGAACGTAGGTATAGTTACCATCTCTACATTTTTAATGTGGGAAATGGCGGGCACCCGAAAGCCAACCGAAGCGGTGGTAGGGATCGTTACATTCGCGGCCACCTTTGCAATTACCTTCTTTGGCGAGATCATCCCCAAGGTATATGCTACCCGCCACAATTGGACGTTTGCCAAACGGATGGGCGGGCTTTGGCTGCTACTCGAAAATGTGTGGAGGCCGATTTCATTTCTGTTGCTAAGCATGAGCAACGTAATTGAGCGCAGAGTAGAAAAAAAAGGCTACAGCACAACCGTTGAAGAACTCAATCAAGCATTGGATCTTACCACCGATAATGATAACACTACTGCCGAAGAAAAAGATATTTTAAAAAGTATCGTAAACTTTGGAACACTGTCTGTAAAGCGGGTGATGAAATCGCGAATGGATATTTCGGCCGTAGATGTTGAGTTGAATTTTAAAGAACTGATGGAGCAGGTAAAAAAATCGGGCTTCTCGCGAATACCTGTTTTTAAAGAATCGCTCGACCACATAGAAGGCATTCTTTACATTAAAGATTTACTGCCATTTTTAGAAGAAAGCGAAAACTACAAATGGCAAAAACTGCTGCGCCCTGGTTATTTTGTTCCCGAAACAAAAAAGTTAGATTCCCTTCTGAAAGATTTTCAAAGTAAGCGCGTACACATGGCCATTGTGGTAGATGAGTATGGCGGCACTTCTGGCTTGGTTACGCTAGAAGATTTGATCGAAGAGATTATCGGAGAAATTAACGATGAGTTTGACGAAGTAAATCTGGGCTATCAAAAAATTGACGATAAAACATTTGTATTTGAAGGTAAAACTCTCGTGCACGATTTGTGCAAAGCACTCGATGTAGAAACTTCTTTTTTTGATGATGTGAAAGGCGAAAGCGAATCGCTCGGTGGATTAATTCTGGAACTTCATGGCTCGTTGCCAAAAGTAGGAGACAAGGCAAAATTTGAAAAATTCACATTCGCCATCCTTACAGCTGATCAAAGAAAAATAAATAAAGTAAGGGTTACAGTAGATTAAAGTTAATTTGTAGGAACTATGAGTTTAAGGTTTAAAGTTCAACGTTCAAAGCCCTTACTATCCTACCTCTTTCTTGTTACCTACTGCCTACTTCTCTCAAGTTGCACTACGAACTACCAGCCCAAGCCCAAAGGGTACAATAGATTGATTTTACCAAACGAAGAATACCACGCGCTACCAGACTCGCTGCCCTATCAATTTCAATATTCAACAGCAGCAAAACTCTTGCGCGATACCTCGTGGATAAACGAAAAACATTGGGTAGAGATTTATTACCCCACTTTAAAAGCCAACGTACACATTACGTACAAAAAAATAAACAACCGAAACGAGTTATTGAAAGAAATGTTAAACGATGCCTACCGGCTTACCTCTAAGCAACAGATTAAAGCATACGGAATTGACGAAGTAAAAGTAGTTACCCCTAGCGGCAAAACAGCTTTGATTGCAGAAATAAGTGGCGAGGTGCCAAGCCAATTTCAATTTACTATGACGGACTCGACAACGAATTTTTTACGCGGTGCATTATACTTCAATACCAAAGTTCAAAACGATTCACTCGCCCCCGCCATCGACTTCATGAAAAAAGAAGTGATGCATTTGATCAATACGCTAGAGTGGAAAAAAAACAATTAGCTGTTTCGTTGATTTGAAGATGGAATAGAAAGAAACAAATTTTTCTTATTTTTGAATATGGTAATCCTAACAAAAGAAAAACTGATTGAAACTATTCGTGAAATGCCGGATTCGTTTTCAATAGACGATGTGTTTGAAAGGATTATTCTTTTGCAGAAGATTGAAATTGGAATGGAGCAGTCAAAACAGGGACAGGTACACTCTACCCAACAAGCAAGAGAGAAACTCAAGAAATGGCTACTGAAGTAAAGTGGACGAGCCTTTCACTCCAAGATATAGAGAATATAGCGAGGTTTATCGCAAAGGATTCTGAGTATTACGCACGCATTCAATCAGAAAGATTTTTTGAAAGAGTTAAGATATTAGAAACTCATCCCGAGATTGGAAGAATAGTGCCAGAGATTGGGTTAGAGCACATAAGGCAATTGATCGAGGGAAATTATAGGATTATCTATCAATTAATTTCTTTGGATAGAGTTGATATTTTAACAGTTCATCATAAAAGCAGATTGCTTTCTAATAATCCTTTATTTGAGGAATAAGCGGCTACTGTCAAATACCTTAGCGCAGAAGGAGATCAATTAATTCTATTTGCTAATGTAAGGTGCGCCCCAAGCCCCTACTTAGAATTTGTTTGAATAGCATTTTCAAATTGAGTAATTTTCAAATCTTCAAATTGAAAATGTCCTTCTTCGATACTTCATTAGAATTTTTAAAAGGTGTAGGCCCACAACGAGCCGCACTACTTCAAAAAGAATTGAAGCTGTTTACCTTTGGCGACCTAATTCAGCATTACCCCTTTCGCTACGAAGACAGAACTCGCTTTTATAATTTGAACGAAGTAAACGAACTGATGCCGTTCGTTCAGGTGAAAGGAAAGATAACCGACATCGAATTAATTGGCGATAAGTTTAAGAGAAGGCTAGTTGCCTACCTAGCCGATGAGTATGGCGAAATAGAGTTGGTTTGGTTTCAGGGAATTAACGGAATAATGCAAAAGCTAAAACCAACCATAAATTATGTAGTGTTCGGAAAGCCTTCTGTCTTTGGCAATAAATTGCAGATGGCGCACCCTGAAATAGAATTGCTTACCGAGAAAAGTGAAAAGGGAGGATACCTTCAACCCGTCTATCCGCTTAGCGAAAAATTGCGCACCAAATACATCGACAATAAATTTATTGTAAGGCTGCAGCAGGAAGTGCTAAAAGGTTCACTTAACCATATTAGAGAAACGTTGCCCACCGCCTTGCTTCAACAGCAAAATCTAATCGGCAAAAAAAAATCGATCATCAATATCCATTTCCCCAAAAACCAAGAGTGGCTACTCCGTGCGCAGCAGCGATTGAAGTTTGAAGAACTTTTTTTCATACAACTCCGCCTGATTAAAATGAAGTTAGTTAGGCAAGGCAAATTTAAAGGGTTGGTGTTTGGCGATACGGTAATCTTAACCCGATTTTATAAAGAGCATCTTCCGTTTGATCTTACCGAAGCCCAGAAGAAAGTGGTGAGAGAAATTTATGCCGACATGAAATCAGGTAAACAAATGAACCGGCTCTTGCAAGGTGATGTAGGCAGTGGCAAAACCATTGTGGGCTTTATTGCAATTTTATTGGCAATAGGTGGCGATGCACAAGCGGCACTAATGGCTCCCACCGAAATATTAGCGCAACAGCATTATGCCAACTTAAAAAAGTATGCCGATCTGATGGGGATTTCTATCGCCCTGCTTACTGGCTCTGTAAAGAAAAGTGCGCGCAAGCCCATTCACGAGCAATTAGAAAATGGCACACTAAAAATTTTGATCGGTACCCACGCACTTTTAGAAGAAGAAGTAAAATTTAATAAACTGGGCTTAGCCATTATTGACGAACAACATCGCTTTGGTGTTGCCCAACGATCTAAGCTTTGGCAAAAGACCACCGATTTTTACCCACACGTGTTGGTGATGACGGCCACGCCCATTCCCAGGACACTGGCTATGACCTTGTATGGCGATTTGGAAATATCTGTGATAGACGAGCTACCCAAAGGGCGCAAGCCAATTAAAACAACGCATCAATTTGATTCGCACCGCCTTAAAGTAAATGCCTTTATCAAAGCACAAGTAGATGCAGGCCGACAAGTTTATATTGTTTACCCGCTTATCGAAGAATCCGAGAAGCTCGACCTGAAACATGTAATGGATGGCTACGAAAGTATTGCGAGGGCGTTTCCTGATTTGCCAATAAGTATTTTGCACGGACAAATGAAACCCGAAGCAAAAGATTTTGAGATGGCTCGTTTTGTAAAAGGTGAAACAAAAATAATGGTGGCCACCACCGTAATTGAAGTGGGCGTAGATGTGCCAAATGCATCGGTAATGATCATTGAAAGCGCACAACGCTTCGGGTTATCGCAGTTGCATCAGTTGCGCGGCCGAGTGGGCAGAGGTGCCGAGCAATCGTATTGTATTTTAATAACCGATCATAAATTAGGCGCTGAATCAAAAACAAGAATAGAAACGATGGTGCGCACCAACAATGGTTTTGAAATTGCTGAAACAGATTTAAAACTTCGCGGCCCTGGCGATATCATGGGAACGCAGCAGAGCGGTGCCCTCGATTTATTGATTGCCGATTTGGGCAAAGATGGCGAACTACTAAAAACGGCACGGGAGGCTGCTCATCAAGTATTAGATAGTGATCCGCTTCTTCAACAACCCGAAAACGCCATGATTTTGATGCAGATTGAATCAATAAAAAAAGCAGCCGTAAATTGGAGTAGGATAAGCTAGTAAATCTATTATTTTTGATACATGCAATTTAGAATGATCTATAAGAATTTTTTAGTGGCTTTCTTATTGTTGATGGGCCACATAGCACCTGCCCAAGTTGGCAACTCCTTTTTAACACACTATTCACCACAAGACGAGCGGATCGACTACCGCAGCATGGGCATAGTGCAAGATGCCAGTGGCCTGATTTATTTCACCAATAAAAAAGGTGTTTTAGAGTTTGATGGCAAAAGTTGGAAGCTGATCCCCACACCGGGCGCGGTGTTTACATTGGTGTTGCTACACAACCAGTTGTATGTAGGCGGCCTATTTGGTTTTGGAAAATTAACACAAACGGGCAGCGAACGCACGTATCAATCGTTGCTTACCAAGCCCGCTGTTTTTTCGAGTGTGGTGGCTGGCGATAAAATCTATGCATGCAGCGAGACTTCAGTATTTGTTTTTTCAACCGAGAAACTAGAAACTGAAATAAAATCAGAACGAGCGCTGAGCGGTTTGCTAGAAGTGTACGATACCATTTTTGTAAGAGCGGGCTATCAGCAATTGCTACAAGTAAAAGAGGGCAAGCTCGTAAAGTCATCATTGGCACTACCTACCGATTCAGAAATCGTTTTTTCTTCTCCCAATAAAAAATCGGGCGATGTAATGCTCGGAACAGAGCGTGGCTTGGTTTATTTGATGAAGGCGGGCTTGCCACCTCAGCCAGTAGCTCTACGAGATGCTGCATATCTGCGGCAAAACACATTAGAGTTTGGTATGTGGCTTAACGAAAAGCAAATTGCGCTGGGCACTTTATTGGGCGGGGTAATTTTAGTAGACATTACTACGGGCGAAACAATCGATCACTTAGATTTTTCTACTGGCCTGCCCGACAACGAAGTATTTGCGTTAATGGCCGATGACAACGGAGGTGTGTGGGTGGCACATGAATATGGCTTTACGCGCATTGCTCCTTCTCTTCCTTTCAAATCCTTCAACCATTTTCCGGGGCTAAGCGGAAACTTGCTTTGCGTGCAAGCCATTCAAGGTAAAATTTATGTAGGCACTACGTTGGGGCTGTATCGCCTCACTAAAGACGTTCGCGTTGGTGGGCCCGCTCAACAAACCGTACAAAGTAATTTACAACGCAGATCGCGGTTTGGTTTTTTCCGCAAACAAGAAAATACCACGCCATCTGCCGCACCAACGTATGAAGCAAAAGTTGTGAAAGAAGTAGGCTATTCTTACAAAAAAGTTGTAGGCATTGAAGGTAAAGTGATGCAGCTAGTAGAGGCTAATGGTAAGCTGATTGCCGCAGGCCTAGGTGGTGTGTTTGAAGTGACGGAAGACAGAGGTAAGCCCATTGTGATGGGGGCTACCAAGACCGTTTTCTTCTCGCCTTCGTTGCAACAACTAATTGTAGGCACTCACCACAACCAAATAAAAACATTTGAAGGATTCTCTTCCGCTTGGCGCGAAACCCATTTGCTTGATAGCATTGGCGATCAGCTAACCTATGCGTTTGAAGACAACCTAGAAAATATTTGGCTTTGCGGAAGAACCGATGTTTACCGCATCGAAACAGACGAAGGTAAAATTACCGATGTAGCAGTGTTTCCCGTGGCCAACTCTTCACTAAACGAAATGGTAGGTGTTGCCTATGGCACCGAAGTGTATTTAGCGGCATCGGGTGAGTTTAAAAAATTTGATCGTAAAAATTCATTTGCCAAATACGATTCGCTTCCCGGCCCACACCGCTATTTTGCATCGGCAGGCTACTTTTGGTTTAACGATGGCGCACAATGGCGCACGGTAGACAGCCGATTGAAGTCATTGAAATTACAATGGCTCGGCCTCTTCCCCAACTTGCGTTTTTTAGCACCCGATGAAAATGGCCAAAGCCTATGGGTGATTACGGCCAACAACGAACTCTATAAATTTACCAACAGCCAAATACAAAATGATGATCTCACACACCCGCTCTTGTTACGACAGGTGAGAGGGCAGCAGATCAATCTTACCAAAGGCAAGCGTGTAACCATGGATCAACCCGAAAATGAGTTGGCCTTCGAGTTTATTCAACCCGATTACATCAGCAACGAAGCCATGCAATACCGCTATCAAGTAAAGGGCCTTACCAACGGCTGGACTACCTGGTCTAATTCAAACCACGTAGCCAATTTTCCCTACTTGCCTCCGGGCGATTATGAGTTGGCCATGCAAAGCCGCGATGTGCTGGGCAACGAATCTAAAATTGAATTGATTCCTTTTGAAATTATGCCACCCTATTGGAAGCGCTGGTGGTTCTACGCACTTGAGCTTGCGTTTTTTAGTGTACTAATGTTTGTATCGGTGAAATTGAGCGTAGCCAACGATAAGTACAAAACAGTAAGCGAGGTGATTTCGCTCTTAACGGTTATTATTTTTATACAGTTTTTACAAACGGCTATCAGTACCTCAATTAATATCAAGAGCTCCCCGGTTATCGAATTTTTTATTCAGGTATTTATTGCACTCATCATCTTTCCGGTAGAGGCATACTTCCGCAAGTTTATGAAGGCCGCAGCCCAAGTAAAGTTTCAGTTAAAAGTGAAGCCAGAAAAAGAAGTTAACTCGTAACTTGATTTTCGAAACCTAACCGTACCGTATGAAGAAGAGTATTTTTAAGCTGTTGGCGTCACTCAACAAAGTCATTCTTCCTCGTTACAGCAAAAAGGATATTACGAAGTTGAGTAAACTTGAGAAGGTCATTGTGGCCTATCGCTATTGGACCACCCTGAACGCGTTGGATTAACCGAGCAGCCCTGCATACAACTTTAGAGACCCTGCCTTTTTATGCAAACGGTAGGGTTTTTGATTTTTTTACCTACTATTTTGAAGTCGCAAATTCTAACAGACATATGAGAAAATTATTTACCATAATCATCGTCTCTATTTCCTCTCACTTAAGCTGGGCACAAGGCACTATGTTGCTTCGTCAGCCTACGATCAATCAAACAAGTATTGCTTTTGTGTATGCTAACGACCTGTGGATTGTTGGCAAAGAAGGTGGTGAGGCCAGACGTCTTACCAGCAATGAAGGTCAGGAGAGTTTGCCTCACTTTTCGCCCGATGGAAAATACATTGCATTTACTGGGCAATACGATGGTAATACCGATGTGTACATCATTCCAAGCGAGGGCGGTCAACCGGAAAGACTGACCTGGCATCCGGGTGCAGATAATGTAACTGGTTGGACTCCCGATGGCGAAGCTGTTTTATTCGCGTCTTCGCGCGATGGGGTACCGACTCAGGAGTCTAAAATTTATTCGATCAAACGCAGCGGTGGCATGGAGGAGACCTTGGCGATTCCTCGTGCCATAGCCGGAGAAATTTCGGAGGATGGAAAGTTTATCGCCTATCAACAAATTGGATTTTGGGATCCCGAGTGGAGAAACTACCGTGGTGGTCAAGCTAAACCCATTTGGATTGTCGATCTGAAAAATTACTCATTGAAGATGACACCCCAAACTGACAACGAGCGACACACGGATCCGGTTTGGTTGAATAACGTGGTTTACTTTTTATCCGAGCGCGATTATGCGAATAATGTGTGGTCATACAATCCAACCACAAATGAATTGAAGCAACAAACATTTCATTCTGATTTTGATGCAAAAAGTTTGGATGCAGGAGGAGGATTGATTGTGTATGAACAAGGTGGATACCTGAATATTTTAAATCCGGCCAACGGAACAACCAAGCGTGTGGTGGTGAATGTGCGTGGAGATTTTCATTGGGCACGCGAACGATGGGAAGATATAAAGCCAGTTTCATTGGTGAACGCATCCCTTTCACCCACTGGCCAGCGGGCATTGTTTGAATATCGAGGCGAAATTTTTACAGTCCCTAAAGAGAAAGGAGACTGGCGAAACATTACACACCAATCAGGCACAGCCGATCGCTCACCCGTGTGGTCGCCTGATGGAAAAAAGATTGCGTGGTTCAGTGATGCAAGTGGTGAGTATCAATTGATGATTGGTGATCAGGAAGGATTAGAAAAACCCAAAGCCATCGCCATTGCTAAACCCACTTTCTTTTTCAAACCCACTTGGTCTCCCGATGGGAAGTACATAGCCTTTACGGACACTGACTATGTGTTATGGTATACGGATGTGAACAGTGGAATTACAAAAAGAGTTGATAGCGAGCGCTACGCCCACCCGAATCGCTCGCTGAATCCGGTATGGTCGCCCGATAGCAAATGGATTGCCTATCCAAAAATTCAAGACAACCATCACAAGGTAATCAAAGTGTTTAACATTGAAACAAACCAAAATCTGCAACTCACCGATGGCATGGCCGATGCCATTTCACCGGTGTGGGATGCGACTGGGAAATACATTTACTTTTTGGCTAGCACTAATTATGCGTTGAACTCCGGTTGGTTAGATATGAGCTCGTATGATCGTCCCATCACCCGCGCACTGTATGTGCTGGTGCTCAGCAAAGATGATGTTTCTCCGCTCGCACCGCGCAGTGACGATGAAAAAGAGAAGGCAAAAGAAGAACCTAAGAAAGATGCAACTCCCGTGGTGAAAATTGACATGGATGGATTGACGAATCGAATGTTGGCAGTGGATGTTCCGCAGCGAAACTATGCAGCACTTTATCCGGCACCAGATGGTTATTTATTTTATTCAGAGATTGTTCCTAACCAACCAGGGCAAACACTGCATCGCTACAATCTTAAAGATCGAAAGGCGGAAGTGTATCTCACGCCCGTGAATGACGTTGCCATCTCACACGATCGAAAGTCGTTGCTCTATCGCAGTACGGCAACCTGGGGAATAGTGGGCACTAGCGATTCGAATAAAAAAATTGGCGATGGTAAATTAGAAGTAGCGGGAGCTATGAAATTAAAAATCAATCCGATGGAAGAGTGGAAACAAATCTTCCGCGAAGGCTGGCGCTACCAACGCGACTTTTTGTATGTGAACAATGTGCATGGCGCACCGTGGAGTGATGTGTACAAATGGTACAGCCCGTGGATTGACCACGTGCGTCATCGCTCAGACTTAAATTATGTAGTAGATATTTTGGGTGGAGAAGTGGCCGTAGGTCATTCATACACAAGTGGTGGAGATTTTCCGAACATTGATAATGTTCCTGTAGGTTTGCTCGGTGCCGATTTTGAAATTGAAAATGGCTACTACCGATTTAAGAAAACGTATTTGGGTGAGAGTTGGAATCCTGAACTCAAAGCTCCGTTGCGCGAACCGGGTGTCAACATCAATGCAGGTGATTATCTCTTGGAAGTGAACGGTCAACCAATTTCAACTACTGTCAACCTTTATAAATATTTCGAAGCAACTGCCAATCGGCAAACAAAGATTAAAGTGAACAATAAGCCGTCAGCAGAAGGTGCGCGAATCGTCACTGTAGTTCCCGTTGAAAATGAAAATCAGTTGCGTTCGGTTGATTGGGTGGAGGGCAATCGCAGAAAAGTAAATGAGTTGTCCAAAGGTCAGTTGGCGTATGTATATGTGCCGAATACAGGCAACCCGGGTTACACCTCATTCAATCGCTATTACTTTGCGCAACAAGATAAGAAGGGAGCGATCATCGATGAGCGTAACAATGGTGGTGGCTCGGCAGCCGACTATATGGTAGATATCATGGCGCGCGATCTGCAAGGATACTTTAACTCGCGCACGGAAGAACACTTACCCTTTCGGGTACCTCATGCTGCCATTTACGGGCCTAAAGTGATGTTGATTAATGAGCGTGCCGGTTCGGGTGGAGATTTGCTTCCTTATCTTTTCAACAAAATGAAAATCGGTACACTCATCGGTACGAAAACATGGGGAGGATTGGTGGGCACGTGGGATACCCCTCCGTTTGTGGATGGTGGACGCATGGTGGCACCTCGCGGAGGATTCTACGATGTAAATGGTCAGTGGGCAGTAGAAGGAGTTGGCATTTCGCCCGACATTCAGGTGGAGCAATCCCCAGCCGATGTGATCAAAGGCCGCGATCCGCAATTGGAAAAAGCCGTTGATGAAGCACTGAAATCACTAAAGACGCAAGCCGTAGAGATGAAGCCTGAACCAGCACCACCGGTGAAGTACAAACGACCGACTAAGAAAAACTAAAGGTGATGCGGTGGTTAGATACGAATCAGGTATTTAGCCACCGCATAAATTTACCCCACCAGGTAGTAGGCATTTTTTCAATTGGCTCTTCGGCTACTTCAACCAGCTCTTCTAGTTTTTTTAATTTCTTTATGGGTGCTTGGGCTTTTACCTTACTTAGGTAATTGTAGGTTTTTTTCTCCTTTTCTTTCGCCAGTTTTTCTTTTTTTCTTTTCTCTGCCTCGCGCTCTTCCCGTTCGCGCTGCAGCGTTACTGGATTTTTTCTGGGCCTATCAACATAGTCTCTCGCAATAGATCGAGTGGGCCTGGCCTGCTTTGCGTTTTCATTTTCAGCAGTGGTATTTTCTGTCGCTTCTTTTTTCTTTTTTTCAGGTATATCAATTTTACCCAGCACCTTTAACCCCGACAATTCTATTTTTGGGGCTTTAATTACTTCTGGCAAAAAGGGCTGCTGAGAAGCTTCTGGTACTTCAAGATTTTTGTCACCAACTGGTTCGATCGTTACTTCCACTTTTTCTATTTCTTTCTCTTCAGAAATACTTTGTTCAATTGCTTCGAGCAGTTGGGGCGCGTAATTTTTAGTTACAGCGTGTGCATGTTCATCGGCTATTTTGGTGTTTGAGTCTTCATTGATGAAAATATTATTGTTGGCAAGGAAGCGAATGATTTCGCCCGTGCTGACGCCCAGTTTTCTAGATAATTGACCAAGTCTCATAGTTCAAATTTTGCGCAAATATATGGTAGGCTTGCATACCAACAAATTACCCCTCGCGTTGTCCTTTTTGTCTCCATTTCTTTTTTTCTCCCAGCTTCTTCTTTTGTAGGATTCGTTTTTGCACAACAGCCTTAGAAGGTTTAGAGGCTTTACGAACTTTCTTTACTGCAAATGCTTTGGTCAATGTGCTTACCAATTTTTTAACCGCTATTTCTTTATTAGCAAGTTGCGATCGTGCTTCTTGCGAACTAATAAACAAAATACCCTCTTTAGTGATGATGGAATTTAGTTTACTAAAAATCACTTGCCTTTCGTTATCAGAAATTGCGTTGGAGGCAATCACATTCCATTGCAACATTACCTTGCTATTTACTTTGTTTACATTTTGTCCGCCCGGCCCAGCACTACGCGAAAAAGTAAAGCTCAGTTCCTTTATAATTTCTTCTTTTGTGATTGCATTCATCTCTTTTGTTCTTTTCTAAAATAATTATAATCCTCGGCCGCCTGTCAATACAGAGTAAAAACGTGGCGTTAATTTTCTCAAACTCATTCCTACCAATATACAAACACAAATTACCACAAGAGGCAAAAAACTAAAAGAGATAATTCGATAGCCTATTGAATAGTTTAATAGGTCAAATGTACCATCTATAAAAATGGCCACCCATGGCGCGTGCAGCACATAAATAAAAAACGAAAACGAACTCAACCTCACAAACCATTCTTTATTCATGCACCATCTTACCAGAAAGTCGAGGCCAAACCAACACGCCATCAATCCAGCAATTACTACCATCTTATGCAGTAAAGTAATGATGGGATAAACCCATTCGCCCATTATTGCTTCCCCTTGAAAGGCAAGCCATGTTTTAAGAAGTGCTAAAAAGATAAACACAATCCACCAGCCAGTTGGTTTAAAGTAGTTGCTTGTGGTTTCGATTTGAAAATTAGTTTTCTGAATCCAAACACCTAACGAAAAAAAGAGAAGCCCCTCGCCTTCAATCAAAATCAATCCACCGGTACTTAACCAAAATAAAAATACAATCGCAAAGAAAAGCCAACGCCACCTCGAGTGAAGAACGCACCACTTTATGATCGGGTACGCCAAATTATAAATGAATAAAACCCGAATAAACCAAAGTTGGTACGCCACAGGAAAGAAAAGCCATCGTGCAGTAACTTCGTACCACTTGTAGTCGTGAATAAACAACCGATTGGCATCTATTTGTAGCATGTGTGTTTTTTCTAGTAAGTAATGTCCATAACTAGTTAATTCAAATACATAACAGAGTGCCAGTGCAATGCCACTCCACAAAAGATAGGGAACCATGAGTGATTGAAATCTTTTGCTTATGCGCGTTTTGTTTGAAACCGAATCGTGCAAAGCATATAGATAACCCGAAATGATAAACAGCATCGGTATACGAAACCGGAAAATGCCATTGGCAAATAGGTATTCTGTAAACGAAGTAAGCGTTAACGATTCGTGTGGTGTCGTCCAAGGTTGTAAATACCGATCGGATAGATTGTACCCATGCACAAACACCAGCAAGATCATCGAAACAAACGACCAGAATTTGAATTTTTGGCTGACGAACGAATTCACGTAGTTGCTATCGTTTCCGTTTGATTAAAATTTCTACTCTCCGATTTTTGCGCCTTCCTTCAGGCGTATCGTTTGGTTGGATAGGCACCGAACTACCGAACCCAATAAAATTAACACGCTCAGGGTCAATTCCCTTATCGAGCAGGTATTCGGCAACAGCCTCTGCGCGTTGCGATGATAGCTGTAGATTAAAACTTTCCTTTCCAGTATTATCGGTATGCCCCGAAACGGTTGTGGTAGACTTAGACTCTTTTCGCAGGTAATTAGCAATAGAGTCGAGCGTGGGATATAGCTCTTCGCGCAAGTAATAGCTATTGGTTTCAAAAAGAACTTCGCTCAACACAATAATGCTGTCTGCTTGCACGGGCTTAGTGGCAGGTGCAACTGCGTCTTTTACAGGCATTATTTTGATCGGCTTGTCTTGCCGCACTCTAGTGGTATCAAATGGTGTGGTTAGTTTTGTTTTTTGCTTACTTGGTTTTGTGTATTCGTAGCGCATGCTGCGTTGTTGGGTGCGCCACCCAATAAACCCACGGCACTTTTTATTAAAGCAAATAGCTCGGGTCAAAAAGAAATGTTTAGGTGCTCCTTTCCTTCGGGTAACTGCTGCGTTTTCTTCGCTCAAATGAGATACAAACAACGGCATCTTGGTTTTTCTTTTTTCTTGACCATAGCCATTTGTTACTTGGCCGATTGCTAAAAAGAAAACGAGGATGCGGTAAATCATTGTAGTTTTTAAAAAATGAATTTTTGTTTAGCTATTTTTTAACTAATGATACGTAGCAAATAAACCGATGCAATCGCTACGGGTACTGAGCGATACAGAATGGGTATTAGTGTGACACTATTTTTTGCCTTAATCGCTACACCAATTGCAATTACCACCGAGGCAGCAATGCCCGACAAACTTCCGAGAAGTAACATCTGCTTGGTGCCCTGCACATTGGCATTGATAAAATAAAACAGAATCCCGATAAGGGAAACGGCCATGCTGATGCCTACTAGTTTGGGTGCAATGGTTAGGTAAAGCAAATCCATGAACCCAAATTTTTCATCATCGCTTCGTACAATGTTGGATGGTTGATACGCGCCTAAAAAAAATACGATGGCCAAACCAGAAAGCGAAACCATCAATACATTTTTTGCAGGATAGCCACCGTAGTGTAACAACAAGCCAAGAACCAAAGCAAGCCAAAGGGCAATTTCTACTTTTTTAAGAAGGCTATACAATGTAGTAGCGAATGAGGTAGGTTGTGCGGGCATACTGGTTGTGTTTGAGGGTTGCAAAATCAAACTCAAGATAGCAATTAAGGGCATCTCTAAAAACTATTTTGTATTCACACTGCTAAACTATTCTTAAACGCAATAGCTGCTTCGTGTACCGAGCTTGTTACATAAAGAGTGCTGGCAATTTTTAAAAAGTAAGTCGAGTAGAAATTTTTATCGGGGTTGGCCGTTTCAACTTGCCAAACAGGCACACACCAAAATAAATAAAACAAGCTATCGCGCACATCAAAAACAAGCAGCAGCTCGCTTCCATTAAAAGAGCTTACAGATTTGTGTAAGAAAACTGGAAAGTCGAACAACCCCGCTTCGCGCAAATCGGGAAGTAGTGCGACATCAAAAAATTCGTAATTAACGATTACCGTCTCAACTTCTAGCACGGTTAAATCTTGCTCAACATTTTGTAGCATGACTTGCATTTTGTTGATGGCAATATGTTGCTGCGAGAAATGATTCACAGGTAGCCATTGCTTATCATTTAGTGCAAAGAACTCTAATGCACCTCGGCCAATAGAAAGTTTGTAGTCGAATAGGGAATAGCCCGGCACAAAATAACCAGGATAGAAATACTGTAGCCCAAGCGATTGACAATATTGGATTTTCAAATAGATCAAATACTTGCCAAGGCTGTATTTTTTATACGCGGGATCATAAATCGAAACGATACCAGCAGCACTTGTTTCACCCATGTCAAAAAACCCAACTGCAATCAGTTTGCCTTCATCGCGAATAGCCACTTCGTATGTTTGGTAGATTGAGTGCAGCGAAGATTCGCCAAGCAACAACTCGCGGAGTGATGGTGAAGGATTAAAAGAACGTTGTGCTCGGTAGCGAGAGTACAAATCCTCTTTTTCTTCGGTTAGTGTGGCAGGCTGTATAACCGAAGTGAATCCATTATTCTTTTTTGATAATTTGATTTGAACTGCATCGGGTAAAAATTGATGCAGTGCAATGCGCAACCAAATCGTGCTGAATAGTTGATTTTTGAAACGGATAAAATGAGTGGTAAAAATAGATTGCCCCATTCTAAACCAGCCTTGTTGTAAGTAAATATCTAACTGTGCAGGTGTTAATTCAACAGGAGAAATAGCTTTGGCAAACATCAAATCGTAAAACAAAATAATTAGGCATTACTTAAAAGATGAGATAGAAAGTTTACCTGCTCGTTACCCATTTGCAAATGAAAAAACCAGCACCACCAACAGCTGCGGTCAATACTGTGCCCCACATTAAGTCAATAATCACAATGGGCAAAGGCCAATTTTTTAAAGTTGCCAAATTAGTAAGATCGTAAGTGGCATAGGTGATAAACCCGAAGAAGCCCCCAAGCAAAATCGCGTGCAGTAACGAGTTTTTTTCTAGCGAAGGCAAAATAACAAACACAAAAATGCCGACTATAAAAAGTAAGTAGAAAACGATGGCGGCTGCCCAGTTCACCTGATCAGCTAGCAAAAATCCTAAATGCTTTCTGTAAAGATCTTTAGCGACAACTCCTAACCAAATCAAGTCGATTGAGAAAAATACGATAGCAGTTAATATGTAAGAGGTTAAGAATTTTGTAACGGTCATGGAATTGAGTTTGGTACAAGGTAAATATAAGTGACTGTAGTTTATAACTAGTCTAAATTTTTAACCAGATAATCTTGTAAACGTATCAAAGTGAATCATGATAACTTGATACTAGGTAAGCCTCAATTACCGCCAATCAAAATAAACGGAGCCCAGTAGTACGGATTTTGATAGAGTGGGTTTTTTAGCATCGAAAGTTTTGCTTGACGCAGCGAAGCCGATGTTCTGCTTTTCGAGGGTAGTAATGTTTTGTAAAAATCGACCATGAAAAGCGAGGTACTTTTATCCGGCACTTTCCATAGCGAAACCAACAGGTTTCTTGCACCCGAATAGAAAAATGCGCGCCCCAACCCAATGAGTCCTTCGCCCAGCGCATTTTGACCCAGTCCTGTTTCGCAGGCCGATAAGCAAACCAAGTCAGCACGCATGGTTAAATTATAGATTTCTGAACTGTACAAAACATTATCTTCTCTTTCTCCAGAATTGGTTAGAGCCAATCCGGATAGGCCAGAGAGGTTGTGGTCAATAAACCCGTGGGTAGCAAAATGAATGTATCTATAGCGGCTTAGATTCAGTTTTTTTATTTGTTGCTCGTTAGCTCCATCACCACTTAACAAGAGATTATCAGCCGACTTTCCTGTTAAGTTTTCGATCAAGTCAATTTCGTTTTTATTTTCGGCAAGGGGTTGAAATCCGAAATCATCATACTGGACAGCAGCAGAAAGTTCCACGGAAGTTGAGCGGCCACCGCTTAAATATTCTTGTGCTCCAAAGTCTGGAGCAACTCCTAAAAAGGTAGTGCTAGCGTAAGGTGCTTCGCTCCGTTTACTTTGAATAAGCAAGTTGCACGAATAGGCATATGCAATTTCATATTCTTGAATCAAATATCTTAGCGGTTCTCGCTGAACTACTAGTGCTTCGAAGGGAAAGGAATAAAAGTACTGATCGGGGATAATCGTGATCAATTCGCACTTAAAATCAGTTTTAGCTAACCTCGCAAGCACAGGTGCAATAAGTTGGTGATATACCTGATAGGAGAGATCAATAAATTCGCTTTCCATTTTAAAGTTAATTTGATTACGTAATTTCTTTAGTTGGCTGCCGATTTTTTCTGAGTTAGGTATTTTAAAAAGTACTGAACTCTTTTTTGTAATGGCTTGAATAACAATAACACTATCAAGAACTTTTAGCTGCAGTACCAATTGTGTGGTAGTAAGTTCATTTTGAAACTTAGATAAACTCAGCGATTGGCCTCCGTATTTTAATTCATAATACCCCGCAAAGTTTGTTCGTAAAGAATCTAAGAACCGCGCATGGGTAGTTTCAAGTTTATGCAATTGCTCTTGTGATTGTTGGGTACTTGCCGAAAAGTCATCTGTTTCGCTAGTCGCTGTCAGTAATTGTACCAATCGTGTGTTTTCAAGATTTTTTTGTTTTGCTAGCAGCCTTTCTTCTGTAAGCAACGAAGCATTTATCTCTTTGAATGAGTTTACACGATTAACACTAAGGCTGTTTGCTAAAGCTTGAAATTTACTCTCTTCGGCATACTCAAAAAATTTGTTAGACGCTTCTTGCTGCTTTGCATTCCATCGTTGCCATTCAAGCAATGCAAGCGCCTCGTAGAATTTAGTTACGTTTTGGTTGTAGCGTATCCGGTCGGCATCGCTGTACAGATTTTTACGAACAGACTTTATTAAATCCAAGCCCAGTTGCTCAAAGGGTATTGATTTTTCGAGCAGCCTTCGATCAGGTTGATGTTCAAATTCTTTTAGAAGCGAAGCAATTACAATATAGCATGCTTGGATCGCCTGATGTGGATTTTTGTAAGGATAGATTAGCCCAGGCACACGCAATGCATTTTGCTCTAGGGCTAGCATGGCATAGCGATAGGCACTATCGTAGCTATTGAGTTGAAAAAAATTGATGGCAAGCAGATTGGCAATTTCGATTTGCTTGCTACTGTTTTCTTTTTCCTTGTAAATGGCTAGTGCTTTTCGCAAAAACGTATTGGTTAGTTTAAAGCTATCGGCACTCATCAGCATGTCGGCATAGGCGGTATAAAAAGATGCACGGTCATTAGCTTTTAGTTCGATCGAATCAAGTTCAGCGTTTAGCGATTGGCAGACGTCAAGAGCTTCGCTAAATTTATTCTCTTTTCGCATCCACATAGCCCTTAGTTGTTCGATGCGAAGAAGGGTTGCCGCATTAAGATCTTTTGGATTTTTACTTGTAAAGTCATCTAACAGCGATAAATATTTTTTGGTAGATGGATAATCTTCTAAGTCGTAGTAAATAGTCGCCAGGTTATAGTAGGTTTGATAGATGGAAAAACTAGACTGAACTTTTCTTGCCTCCACAATGGGTAAAATTTTTTCTAAGGTATGGATTGCCGTAGCTGATTCTTGAACAGCGTCATGGAGGAAAAGCGCGTAGTTGTTGGCGAAGGTAACAAGGCGATCGGGTTGGTTTTTTAACGATTGCCAGTAGGCATAAACCCGCTCGTACGATTTTTCGCAATTGGCGTAATCACTTAAATCATCGTAGCATAAACCTAAATTGGCGTAGGTTGCTCCAATCGAGGCACTATCAGCATTTGAAGTAAGTTGCAACTGAAGCGATTTGTCAAACAACTCTTTGGCTTTGATTGGTTTTCCCAGCGAGTAATAGATCTTGCCATCTACACCATACACATTCGCGAGGTATTGCGGCTTTGAATAAGGTGAGCTGACAAAAATATGTAACGATAGTTTTGATTGTGCCAATGCCTGAGATGGTTCGTTTGCTACCCGATACGCATCGGCAAGTTGCAATCGCGCCATTGCTAGCTTAATGTATGTACGCAACGAATCAACTTTGAAGTACTGAATAGATTTTTGCAGATGCTGAATAGCGAGTGGAATAGATTGTGCGCTTCGCTTTTTAAATTGAATAACACCTTGGTAGTAGTGAATTTTCCCTAACAAGATTGACTGCTGGCGGGGCACATCGTTACTTAATTTAGTAAACTCGTTATCGGCCATTTCAAAATCAGCCAGCTGAAAGGCACGAAGAGAAGATAAAAAACGCACCGCTACATTTGACGATTGCTTTTTAGATTGATCAAAAAATTGTGCGGTAGAATCAAATTGATTTTGCAGAAGAAATAGTTCGGCAAGTGCGAAGCGGCCGTCTTCTAAACTGTTTTTACGTGGTGGCGCATTTTGCGCTTGCCTTAAGTAAAAATAGGCTGGCCTAAATTCTTCGACTAAAAGAAAGTCGGTGCCTTTTGTTAGGTTGTCAGGAGCTTTCTGTGAGAACGCAACAGTCGTTAATAACCAAGCAACACAACTACAAAATAAGCACCGAAACATGACGGGGCACTCAGTCGATAACCGCCTTCACGCCATCGCCACCAGCACCATCTTTACTGGTGATTTTTGTTATTAGTGGAACGAAAAAATTACTGGTTGAAGCGTAGTAGGTATTTTCCTTTTTGATGATGCCAGCTTGCCCATTATTCATTTTCTCCCACTCCATTAATTGATACCCTGCCAGCAGCCGATCTTTGTGGATGAGAATGCAATACTCTTTTTTCTTGGCCGGATCAAGCGTAATGGTGAGAGCAAAATTAGCTTTGCGGTACAGTAGCAAATTACTTAGCAAGTTGGTTCGTGCATGATCTTCGTATACTTCAATCAAGTAGTTGCGCGGATAGCTTTCTTTCGGCTTGGCTTTATCAGTGCCTTCGTTCACTTCAAAAGTAACTTTGCCATTGGCCAGATCGCTTAAGTCCAAACATTTTTCTTTTGTTGCCTTTAAGCTAGGCGAACATGATGTGATAAGGAGAGTAACAAAAAGATAGAGTAAATTTTTCATAAGCCATTTGTTTTAGACAATCGAATATAAGAAAAATTATATCGGTTTACCAAAAGCAGATTGGGTTCAGTAAATTCAGATAGTAGAAACGGGCAATTGCCTCAACACTTGCTAAGCATACTTCAGCACAGCAACAACATGACAAGCCGTGCCGCCCATTACGAACAAATGCCAAATAAAATGATGATAGCGAATGCGCTCAGCAACAAAAAAAACTACACCTAGCGAGTACATCAGGCCACCAGCCAATAGCCACACTAAACCTGCGGCAGGCATGTTTAGCCAAAAAGGTTTTATGGCAAAGACGGCAAGCCAGCCCATTGCCAAATACAGCGTAGTGGACAGTTTTCCGCTCGTTGCCCCAGCAGTAGATTTTAACACCACGCCCAATATGGCCAGTACCCATACTACCACTAACAACGTCCAGCCCCATACCCCACGCAGTACCCCGAGTGTAAAGGGTGTGTACGTTCCAGCTATTAGTAAAAAAATGGCTCCGTGATCGAAGATGTTAAAAACTTTTTTTGTTTTGATGTGTGTAAAAGCATGATAGAGTGTAGAGGATAGGTACAACAACATCATAGTGCCGCCAAAAATACTAACACCAACCACGGCCAAATTTCCTTTCGGGATGGCACCGACAATCAGAATAGGCGTAACGGCCACCGCTCCTAAAAAACCAATTCCATGACTTATGCTATTGGCAATTTCTTCTCCAATAGATTGATTGCGTCCTTTCGTTATTGAACTATTCAAAATCTTTTTGGCTTAAAAATGATCTGGTTAATGCAATGCAAAGTAGAAAATTGCAGGATTACATCTTAACAATTTTCTATACCTTTAAATTAATAAATCAATTTAATGAGCCGAGCCATAAGCCTTATCATCTTCACTTTTACCATTTCACTAGTGGTGGCTCAAGTACAACCAACCAACGTTAAAGACTCAGTTGTTTATCGGTTTATTTATAGAGATACAGTTGTGTTTAAATATAAGTACGACACCATACGCATAGCTCACTATATCCACTCCGATACGCTATGGACTACACCAACCGTGAAGCCAGTCACTTCTCAAAAGAAGCATGTGATCAATCCAAATAGTTGGGGCATTGGCCCTTCGCTGGGAGCCTATTATTCGCCCTTTAATGGATTTGATGTTAGCATCGGGTTTGGCATTCAATACTATTTTTTGGCCATACCAAGTTTTAGAAACCCTCACTTGGGGCATAAAAGAAAGCGATGATAATGAGGGCGGAATAACATTAAAATACGGCTCTTGCAAACACCAAATGCAACATATTGGTCAGTTCTTATGTCTAACAGTAAAATAGTATCATGAGATCAACACCTGCCCTCGGTTTGCTTTCTCTTATAGCGCTACTACAGTGTGTCTCATGCAATACTGATATTACTCCTGATGAAAACGGTGCAGATATGATGGTGACAGAAAATAGAACAATTACAACAACCAAGACAGTGGGAAATCTAACCGTGAAAGGGAACGCAATATTGATCATTGACTACACCGAAGCGCCTGAAAATAGTTTTGTGGTAAAAGGCAATGTGTTATTGCAAGATAAAGCACAATTAATTGTACGAGGCAATAAGAGTTTAATGAATGATGGGTTTGCCATAGCCAATGAGTTCAGCTCGCAATACACAATTAAGTCTACTGGAAATAGTATTATCAAGTTAGAGAACATTGGCCTGCGCACGCAAATCGGTACGGTAGCAGAAAACGGGAACATCTACATGTCGTATGATGCCATGGACAATTCTTCGATGATCATCGATGGAGCCAAATTGGATAACGAATCGAGTTGGCTGCTGGGGAATTTTAGAAACAAATCGAAATTGGAGATAAGCAACTCCGCATACATACCTACTGAAATTTACTTGAATGATAGTTGTTCTGTTTCTATCAGTGGTGCAGATACCAAGACAGGGTTGTGGATGGCATTGACCTCGGGTACTCATACTATCCAACTACCCGATGTGAGTACTTCATGGTCATGGAATGCAGGCTCCAATTTGGGCGCAGGTGTCCGTTGGTCGTTGTCTGTAATTAACTCCAGCCCTGGGTTAGGCATTCAATTATTTCCAAATGCCAGTGCTAGCATAACTGGAAATAATATTGAGCCAGGAGAGGTAGCCATCGGTTACTTTGTATCAAATAGTAACGAGACGATTAATGATTTACGTGTTGGATTGCAAAATGGAATCATTGTCCCCGGTCGACTTACTCTTAACAATGTTCGGTTAGGGCCTATCGCCTGGCAGATATACTCATTGACATCGGCCTCTTTGACCATCAATAACTCGACAATTAATGAGATTGGTATTGTGGGCGATGGCAAAGTGACGGTCAACAATAGTTTACTTCAATTGGCGGTGTTGGCGTGCTATGGTCAGAATAGTTCATTGACGGTAAACAATAGTGATGTCTGGAATCAATCCATTGAGACGAACAGCAATGGCAAGATTACGTTTACTAACTGCAACGTGTATGGCTCTCAATTTATAACCCGAAGTGCGCAATCAACCGTTACCATCAATGGGGGTAGTTTTCGAAGCAATCCACCGATTGATCGCACCAAGACATTTGTGGATGTCATTAGTGGATATCCAAACTACAATCCCTTTTGCGCACCCGGCTCGCCTAAAAAGTCGGGGGTTGGTAGTATTACGTGTGTTGGTGTAGCTAATTGCAATTGGTAGGGTTTTCAATCCCAAATTTATCACCGCCCCGCAAGGTGAATTAATAAGGCTTTAAACCTTCAAAAGCCATAACCAAATACTTTTCAATGCGTTAAATTAAACTCAATGCACTTGATTTGAAGATAACACCTTCTTAAGAATCGTCACTCATCTTTTAATTTCGGCTAATGATAAAAAACTACTTTTTGATTACCTACCGAAGCATGCTTAAGAACAAGCTGTTTATTTTAATCAATGTGTTTGGAATGGGGATAGCCATAGCACTGGCTATTGTTGGCTATTTCGCTTATGAGTATGATGCTAACTTTGATAGGATACACCAGAACCATGAGACTATATATCGAATCAACTCTGTGCGCGAGTTTGACGATAAATTCACCCGCTTTAGTTTGGTTTCCTTTCCCTTGGGCGATATTGCAAAGAAAACATTTACCGATGTAGCTCAATCTACTCGTTACTTGCCTTCTAATTCAAATTTTAAAATTGACAGTGATCTCTTCCCGGCAAACGGCATTTATGTAGATCCTGAATTTTTTAAACTTTTTTCATTTGAATTTATCGTAGGCAATGCAAATGCACTGGGCGATAAAACCAGTGTGGTGGTGAGTGCAGAAATGGCCATCCGATTGTTTGGTTCAACAGAAGATGCCGTAGGGCGTGTAATCAGTCAAGTGTTTGGCCAAGAGTTAAGAGAGTTAAAAGTTATTGGGGTTTTTAAAGACCCACCTATGAACAGCAGCTTTTATACTCGTGATGGTTCCTCGTATGTAACGTTTGAGAATTACAAGGATGAATTCAAAAAAATCCGTGACGATGATTGGAAAAATATTGAAACTACTGTATTTGTTCAAATCACAGATGCTAGCCGTGTTAGCAATGTTCATAAACAATTGCAGCCTTATACGGCAAACACCAATGCCGTGCGCGAAGATTTTCAGATCAAAGAATTTCAATTAGAGCCATTCACAACCATGGCACATCAAGATCGGGCCAATGACGTTCGTGCCAGAACGTGGGATGCCCCGCCAATTTCTGCAGTGATCGGTTCGTCTGTAATGGGTATTCTTATTTTACTGATTTCTTGTTTCAACTTAACGAACACTTCCATTGCCATTTCATCAAGACGACTTAAAGAAATAGGTCTTCGCAAAGTGATGGGCAGCACCCGCTCTCATTTGATTGTGCAGTACATTGGAGAAACTATGTTCATTTGCTTGATGGCTTTGTTGGTAGGGTTGGTTCTTTCAGATGTTTTGATAAAGGGATGGAATTTGATGTGGCAATATTTTCAACTTACTCCACATTATCTTGACAATCCTCGGTTCTTGGTTTTTATATTTAGTGTATTGATTTTCACAAGCATTGCTGCCGGAAGTTATCCGGCTTTTTACATCAGTCAATTTGAGCCGGTAAAAATTCTTAAAGGAAAGCAAGAGTTAGGTGGTACCAATTACTTTACCCGAATTTTGTTGGGTTTACAATTTAGCATATCGCTAACCGCCATTGTAAGCGCCATTGGATTTATCCAGAACGCAAATTTTCAGCGCGATTACGACTTAGGTTTTGACATCAGGGGATCGATCATTGCGCCAGTAAATGACCAAAGTCAGTTTGACACGTATCGCAATGCAATTCAATCCAATCCAGCAGTTCTTTCAATAGCCGGAGCGAAGAGTGGGATTTTCTCTAATCGCTCGAACGATCCAATAAAATGGGAGGCCACTCAACACGAAGTTGATATTATTGAAGTAGGTGATGATTATTTGGCCACAATGCAATTAAAACTTACTGAGGGGAGAGATTTTATAAAAGATTCTGAAACTGATCGTAAAGAATCTATAATCATTACACAAAAAATGGCAGATGCGTTTGGTTGGGATAAACCCATTGGGAAAAAGATAATTTGGAGAGATACCATCAATCTCTACGTGGTGGGAGTTGTAAAGGATGTTTACACCCGTGGCCTCTGGCGCGAACTCGATCCGATGATGATTCGCTATGTGCTGCCGAGTGATTACACACAGTTAGTCGTAAGTGCTAAAGCTGAAAATGTTGTTGCCGTAAATGCAGCGATGAATAAAGAGTGGAACAAAATATTCCCAAACCGGCTCTATAACGGGCGTATGTTGGTAGATAGCCTTCAGGAAGTAAATGAAGTAAACCTCAATATTGTTTACATGTTTGTCTTTTTAGGTATTATCTCCATGCTACTTTCAGCCACTGGGTTGTTTACGCTGGTATCGTTGAACATCATCAAACGGATGAAAGAAATTGGTGTGCGAAAAGTATTGGGGGCTTCAGTGCTGAATATTGCACGCATCATCAATACCGAATTTGTGATCATACTTATGGCTGCTTCAATTTTTGGTGCATTGGGCGGGTACATGCAATCGAAGCTGATCATGGGCAGCATTTGGCGATACTATCAGGGAGCGAATGCTGTTACTTTTATTGTTTCCATCACCATGTTGTTTGCTATTTGCTTTGTAGCGATTGGTTACAAGGTTGCCAAAACAGCAGCGATGAATCCGGTCGATTCATTGAAGGAGGAATAATTTGAACTCTGGTGTAAATTTTTAATCAAAATAATAGCTACTTTTCGATTCGGACTAATTGATCACAAATGGAAGATTTACAAATTCTTTGGATTATTATTTTTGTTGTCGGACTTATTTCTTTGTTCGGGCTTTTTGTCACCATCAAACAGGGCTATATCGGGGTAATAACCGTGTTTGGAAAGTATCAGAGAATATTGCGCCCTGGCCTTAATATCCGAATACCGTTGATTGAGAACATTCACTCTAAAGTATCTATACAGAACCAGTCGGTGGAACTTAGCTTTCAAGCCACCACGGTAGATCAGGCAAATGTTAATTTCAAGGCCATGTTGCTATATTCTGTTGTAGATCAGAATGAGGAAACAATAAAAAATGTGGCTTTTAAGTTTGTTGACGAAGAAAGTTTTATGACAGCCTTAACGCGCACGATTGAAGGTTCAATAAGAAGTTTTGTTGCTACAAAAAAGCAATCAGAAGTTCTGTCGCTTCGAACCGAGATCGTGCAAGAAGTCAAAAATCAACTAGATCAAACACTCGAAGGCTGGGGGTATCACTTGATAGATCTTCAGTTAAATGATATTGCTTTTGATGAAACCATTATGCAGTCCATGGCAAAGGTGGTGGCCTCTCACAACTTACGGGCCGCAGCAGAAAATGAAGGACAAGCGTTGTTAATCACTAAAACAAAAGGAGCGGAAGCAGAAGGTAACGCTATAAAAATCGCAGCCGAGGCTGAAAAGGTAGCTTCGCAATTACGTGGACAAGGTGTAGCACTTTTTAGAGAAGAGGTAGCTAAAGGAATGTCGCAGGCAGCAAAGGAAATTCAGCACGCCAACCTTGATGCTTCTTTTATCTTGTTCTCTATGTGGACAGAATCAATTCGGCATTTTGCTGAGCATGGAAAGGGCAATACTATTTTCCTTGATGGTTCAGCTGAAAATATGCAACGCACTTTACAACAACTGGTCTCTATAAGTAAAGGCTCTTCTATCCAAACCAGTAAAGAGAACAAATAGATCTCTATCCCAGTAAATAGCATTCAATCTGTTACCTTTGCCCCCTATTTTTGAAAGGGTAAAGATGATCAACAAGACAGAGCAGGAAGAACGCGCGCATCTCGAAGACGTAAAGCAAAAACTGCATCTCGCTATTGCGCGAACTGAAGATCGCGTGAAGCTCTATGCCGAGGAGTTAAGGCAAAATAAAGAATACGTTTACGAGCATCAGTCGGGCATGGACGAGGCCGACAAAGTAGCAGCCGGGCAATCGATAAACCGAATGGCTTCTACTGGGGAATCCGTAGTAGCGAGAAAAAAGAAATTACTAAAACTGATCTCCTCTCCTTATTTTGGGCGTATCGATTTTGGATTTGGCCAACAACGGAATCCCATCTACATCGGCATTCACACGTTTACTGACGAAGAAGAGAAGAGGAATCTGATTTTTGATTGGCGCGCGCCCATCTCCTCCATGTTTTACGACTTCGAACTAGGTGAGGCCTGGTACAAAACCCCTTCAGGAAAAATAACTGGTGAGATTTCGCTCAAGCGTCAGTACAAGATCAGAGAAGGCCAAATGGAATTCATGATCGAAAATGATTTGCACATACAAGACGACTTGTTGCAGAAGGAACTTAGCAAATCGAGTGACGACAAAATGAAAAATATTGTTGCCACCATTCAGCGCGATCAAAATGCCGTTATCCGAAATGAGACAGCCACGGTCATGATTATTCAAGGTGTGGCCGGATCGGGGAAAACATCCATTGCGTTGCACCGCATCGCTTTTCTGTTGTATCGCTTTCGCGATGAGATCGCTGCAAAAGATGTGCTTATCATTTCGCCCAACAAAGTATTTGCCGATTATATCTCTAACGTACTACCAGAATTAGGCGAAGATCAAATCCCAGAAATGGGGATGGAGGAGTTGGCCAACGATGTGCTTGAAGACAAATATCCTTTTCAAACTTTCTTTGAGCAAGTTTCTTCGTTGCTCGAAACACACGATGAGAAATTCATTGAGCGCATCCGATTCAAATCAACGTTTGAGTTCTTGAGCAAACTGAATCAATACATCGTTCATTTAGAAAACAATTTTTTGACCTTCTTTGAATTGAGAATCGGAACAGTAGTTGTGCCATTTCCATTTATCGAAGAGCGATTCAAAGCCTATCACAGAGTGCCCTTGCTCAACCGCGCGCCTGAGGTAATAAAGGATATTCAACAATACGTGCGCAATGCCGTTCAGCGCAAGCTGTCTGGCAATGAGAAGAATCAAATCTGGCAGGCCGTTCCTCGCATGTTTAAAACAAACAATGTGTTGGATATCTATCGAGATTTTTTTGCTTGGATCGGGAAGCCCGAGCTTTTTAAAACGCTGAAAGGAGAGAGACTTGAATATGCTGATGTGTTTGCGTTGATCTACTGTAAGATTCGTCTGGAAGGCGCAAAGAATTTTGACCACGTAAAGCATTTGCTCGTAGATGAAATGCAAGACTATACTCCTGTACAGTACTCTGTGCTTTCGCGATTGTTTCGATGCAAGAAAACTATTTTAGGCGATGTGAATCAAACGGTAAATCCGTACAGTGCTTCTTCTGCCGAGTTGATTGAACAAGTTTTTCCCCAAGGTGATGTAGTTAAACTATTTAGAAGCTACCGCTCTACGGTAGAGATTAGCAATTTTGCACAACGTATATCTCGTAACCCAGATTTAATTCCACTCGATCGCCATGGAAAAGAACCATTGATCGAGGGATTTCAAAACAACGCTGAAGAAATGGCGGCCATACAAAAGCAGATAATTGATTTCAGAAATTCGGGCTACCCAACGCTTGGGATTATTTGCAAAACACAGGATCAGGCAAACGTACTTTATGATCGGGTAAAAGGAGATGGCGTTTCTTTGTTAACAGCGGATAGCTCTGCATTTAAAGAAGGCGTAATTGTTACCACAGCACACCTGGCAAAAGGGTTGGAATTTGATGAAGTGATTGTTCCTTTTGTATCTGCAAATAATTATCTCACCGATGTAGACAAACGAATGTTGTACATCGCGTGTACGCGCGCTATGCACAGGCTTACGGTAACCTATTCAAGTAAAAAGTCAGAGTTTATTCTTGAACAATAGTGACCAGATAATTAGGGCATCTCTAAAAATCCCTTGTACCCTTCTCTTTTGGAGAAGGGCGAGGGGTTGAGGCGGATAGAAGCAAAGGTTTTTAGAGATGCCTATTATTTTGTGCGAATAAATTTCATGAAATCATCTCGGCTCGACATGAACTTAAAGATATCTTCCAACAGATAGTATTCTGATTTTTCGTTAGAGAGTTCGTAGGCATGTTTTACAAACTCCAATGTTTGGTCTTCAAAAGAAAACTGTTCGGCAATACTTCTGATTTGCTCATTACTCAAACACTTTCCTTTCACACCTAATTTTGCCATCTCCATTTTGTCGTCTCTAAATGGTTTTGATTTAACCGAGTTAAGTACGCGCTGAAATTGTTCAGCGGTCAATTCACAAGGTGGCGTGGTAACCACCGGTGCAATCGGCTCAGACGGCACCACCGGAAGTACTACCGGCTCCTCTCTCACTTTTTCAACAGGCAAATCTGTTTCTGTACCTACTTCTATGTGCACGTATCGCGAATCTAAATCTTCAACCACTAGTGATGACGCTGTATTGTTAAAATCTTGACCGAAGGAAGTGTTAACGAAATCCAAATCTCTGCCTGCTCTAAACTCATATCCACTAAAATCGGGATCTTCAAAAAGCGTTACTTGCATTCCCTTGGGCACACGTACAGAACTAATGTTGTTATTGCCCACGGCCAGATCGCGCGCTAGGTATCTTCCCGGCAAAAGATTTTGAGATACCCCCTCAAAGGAATCAGCATAAACGGTTACCGTGAAATCGATTTCTGGAATTTCTTCGATGATCATCGCTGTCACACGGTCATTACATGTATTGGCTATGAAAAAATTTACATCGGTGTCAGTACGTAGTGTCATCAATATCTGTTCAAAGCCCGCATGATCAAAAAGCTGTACGCGAAACCCGGGCGGAATGGTAATAGATGACAATGAGTTATCCCTTATTCCCAGTTGCTGATAATCATATCGGCCGGGAATAAGTCTTCTTAATTCTCCACTAAAATTGTCTTCGTAAATAATTACGCTCTTCTTCTCTTTCGATTTTACGATCACCTCCTCTTCTACTTTCTCTATAATAAACGAATACGTTTTGTTGTTAAACTGATAGCTGGTCATCAAGTCAGTACCTGTATCACGCGTTAGCACAATGGAGCGACCTAGAAAGTTCTCATCTTCAAAAAGTATAAGACGTAATCCAATAGGCACCCGTGCAGAAGATACATCGCTCATCGTGCCTATTGCCGACAAATTATATCGACCAACTCCGAGTGTAGCAGATGGCCCAGCGTAGTCGCCTTGATAAAGTGTTACCATGGGAATACGCTCCACTAAGATTGAAGAAGTAACATTGTTGAATTGACTTTCCGCAAAAAAGGCAGCTCTTTGGTTTTGGTTGACTACTAATTTTCGCCCTTCAAATCCCGCGTTTTCATAAAGTGTAACCCGAAAGCCATAAGGCACTTTGATAGACGAAAGCTCGTCATTGCCAATACCCAACTGATCTATTCCATAGGCGCCTACATCGAAACTCTTGGAGGAGCCAGAAAAATCACTTTGGTAAATAGTGGGGAGAGTAGGCTCTACAACAGGCTCTACAACCACAGGTGGAGCAACAGGAGTAGCTGGTGTAACTACAGGCTTAGGTTGCACAATCACAACAGGCACAGTTTCTGGTTTAGCTTCTACAAGAATGGATGATGTGAAATCATTGAACTTGTTGGCAACCATTGTGCCCGCACGAGTGTCTTGCGTGAGCACTAACTTTTGTCCGGTAAACCCACTGTGTTCATAAAGCGTCACCTTCATTCCCTTCGGAATTTTTATAGATGATAGTTGATCATTGCCGACATTACCGAACTCGTAGAACTCATATTGCCCGGGCAATAAATTCTTGGAAGCTCCCGAAAAATCATCTTTATAAATGGTAACAAAAGTCCCGGCTGCCGGAATTGCGGATGGGGGAAGCTCTTCTATAATCAAAGATATGGTCTGCCCGGTTTGTGCAAATCCTTTGGCCGACAAGTATGCCATGTTTGCGTCATCTGTCAATTCAAGAGACGACCCCTGAAAATTGTCACTATCAAACAATGTCGCTTTCATCCCCTGTGGCACCCTGATCGACTTCGGGCTGCTCATCGCATCGCGAACTAAGAACATATAGTCGTACCGACCAGCACCAAGGTCACGCGAAAATCCTTTGAAATCATCTATGTATAGAATGACTTTTTTTGAATTGGGCTGCGCTTGTGAAACTACCGGTATGAGCAGTGTACAAAAAAGAGTGATAACACGGATGAGGGTTTTCATAGGTAGAGGGTTAGGCAAACAAGTTACTGTTTTTTTATTTCTTGGCATCTTCGATAGCCAACAAGCATGCCACAATGGGGCAATCTTTGGCTTCTTGCCAGTAGAATTATAACTTGAATGAAAAATTTACATGATATGAAAAAAGCTCTTCTAATTTTTTTCATTCTTTCTTTTGGGATGACAATTGCCCAACCGAGAGGTATTCTATTAGAAAATATCACTTGGATAGAGGCTGAACAAGTATTAACCCCCGAAACAATTGTCGTAATCCCGCTAGGTGCAGCAGCCAAGGAACATGGCCCTCACTTATTGCTAAAGAACGATTTCATTTTGGCAGAATATTTGAAGGAGCGGGTGTTGAATGAATCGAAAGTGTTGATGGCACCTACTATCAATTATTAAACCGATTGTTAAGGTGATCGTAGTGTCAACTAATATTCTTCAATCAGAAAGATTTTTCTAGATTTATCTTCTCAAGTTTCATTGCCTATGTACATCGAATTGCCAAGTCAATCTCCCTGGCTGCTATGGCGGAAAATAATCTTCCGTTTCTTTTTCATTTATCTGCTTTTACAAGTAGCACCGTGGACGTGGCTTGATGCTGTGCCGGGAGTGGCTAGCGTAACGCAGTATTATTATGCTGGTATGGATTGGCTTGTCGATTTGGCCAACAAGAATTTATTTCATGTTCGCGAAGTATTGGTGCCCCTCAACGGCAGTGGCGATACTTCGTATGGGTGGACACAAGTGTGGCTCTTTCTTTTACTCGCATTAATCGGTTGCTTAAGTTGGACTATACTTGATCGCAAGCGCGGCAATTATGCAATGGCTGATTACTGGCTGCGAACGACTTTGCGTTATTTTATAGCTATTAATTGCCTTAGCTATGGCATCATCAAATTGTTTGCCTTGCAAATGGGTTTTCCTACCATCAGTCAATTGGCTACTCCGTTGGGAGATTTTTTACCCATGCGCTTTTCGTGGTTATTTATTGGCTACTCCGAACCGTATCAAATTTTTAGCGGAGCAATGGAAACTATTGCCGGTTTGTTACTGCTGAATCGAAAAAGCATAACGTTTGGTTTATGCATGGCAGCGGGAGTTTTCACCAATGTGGTGATGATGAATCTTTCGTATGATATTCCTGTAAAGATATTTTCAATTCACTTACTGTTTTATTGTCTGTTTCTTTTAGCATACGATGCAAACCGATTGGCCTCTTTCTTTTTGCTAAACAAGTCAACAGAATTTACAGAACTATATACGATTCACTTCACAAAAAGATGGATGCGCATAACTCGCATCGTTGCCAAATCTGTATTTGTAATTTTAATGGTCATCCTCCCCTTTTACAACGCATGGAGTTTTTATCAATCCAATCAGTTAGTAGCCGAAAGCAAACCCATTCGCTCTGGCGTTTACAATGTTGTTTTATTTCAACGAAATGGAAACACTATTCCACCATTGCCATCAGATACTACAACATGGAAAGACATTGTATTTGAAAAATCAAAAAGTGGAAGTGTAAATACCACCGATACGCTTTTTCGCCAACGCTATAGAAGAGGGTATTTTAATTATGCTGCCGATACCGCAGTACATACGTTAAAATTATTCAAACGCTCTGTTAAAGGCGATAGCACCTTTCTTTTTAACATGAGCTATCAGTTGAATTTTGATACGGTTTATCTGAAAGGTAAAGTAAGAAATGATTCTTTGTATGTAAAACTCGTTAGAAGCAACCGTCATTTTCAATTGACCGAGCGCCAGTTTCATTGGCTTTCTGAATACAATCGATAACAAAAAACAGATTTACACCGTCCGATTCCGAACGAACTCTTGACCGTTGAAATAATATCTACTAACTAGGGTCAACTTTATTATTGTTACCAACGTCTTAGCAAAGTCAAATTTCCTACAACTAATTTTAGTTAAACTTAAATACTTACCCTTTGAAACGCAGAGATTTTATTTACTTATCGGGCATGGGCGCAGCAGCGACTATGTTGCCGGGCATCCCCGTAATGGGAAATGCCATTGATCCAAGCCGTGCGCTAGAAACAGTGGATGTGGCGTTGAAAAAACAATTGGCTGATGTGGCACTCAATGCCGCTCGAAGCAAAGGCGCTACATACACCGATGTGCGCATCGGTAGGTACCTCAATCAGTTTGTGGTAACACGTGAAGACAAGGTGCAAAACATTGTCAATACCGAATCGTATGGCATGGGCATCCGCGTAATTGCCAATGGCAGTTGGGGCTTTGCCGCCATTGATAAGATGGATAAAGACAATATCGCTAAAGCAGCAGAACAAGCCGTAGCTATTGCCAAAGAAAATGCTCGTTTACTCACAGAGCCAGTTCGTCTTGCTCCGCAAAAAGGATATGGTGAGGTAAGTTGGAAAGCACCTATCGAGAAAAATTCATTTGAAGTACCCATCAAAGAAAAGGTGGATTTACTGTTAGGTGTGAACGATGCCGCTATGAAAGCCGGTGCCGACTACATCAACTCTATTTTGTTTATGGTCAATGAGCAAAAGTATTTTGCGTCTACCGATGGCTCGTATATCGATCAAGATATTCATCGCATCTGGCCTGCATTTTTTGCTACTAAAATTGATAAGGCCACTGGAAAATTTGAAACCCGAAATTCGCTAAGCGCACCGATGGGTATGGGCTACGAGTATTTGTATGCGCGGCCTCAAGATAAAATTGCTGGCGTAACTACATTATACAAAGGCCGATACGATATGTTGGAAGATGCGAAAGCGGCTGGCGCACAAGCAGGCGAAAAACTAAAAGCCAAATCGGTAGAGCCGGGTAAATATGATTTGATTTTAGACCCTTCGCACTTATGGCTTACCATTCATGAATCGACAGGGCACCCTACAGAACTAGATCGCGTACTTGGTTACGAAGCAAACTTTGCGGGCACTAGTTTCTTAACACTCGATAAGTGGGAGTCGAAGAATTTTCAATATGGAAGTAAGCTCGTAAACATTGTTGCCGATAAAACACAAGTTGGTTCACTCGGGGCTGTTGGTTATGACGATGAAGGCGTAGGCTGTGGACAATGGGACATTGTGAAGGAAGGAATTTTAGTCAACTACCAAACCATTCGCGATCAAGCGCACATGCTTGGTCTTAAAGCGTCACAAGGTTGTTGCTATGCCGATAATTGGAGCAGCGTACAATTTCAACGGATGCCAAATATCTCGTTGCAACCAGGCAAAGAGAAAAGAAGTATTGACGACATGATCAAGGGCGTGGAGAAAGGAATTTACATTATTGGTGATGGTTCGTTCTCTATCGATCAACAACGTTATAACTTCCAATTCGGTGGACAGCTTTATTACGAAATTAAAAACGGAAAAATTGTAGGCATGCTGCGCGATGTGGCGTACCAAGCAAACACGAAAGAGTTTTGGAATTCGTGTACTGCCATTGCTGATCAAAGCGATTATCGCCTAGGTGGATCGTTCTTTGATGGCAAAGGTCAGCCTTCACAGAGCAGTGCCGTTTCGCACGGATCATCTACTGCGCGTTTTAATGGGGTAAACGTGATTAACACAGGAAGAACTATTTAATCGTTGTTTGATGTTGGTTATTCGTTATTCGAATTGCCACCACGAACAACTAGTAATGAACAACTAAAAACGAATATTCAACATGCCAATACTAACAAAAGACGAAGCTTTCGCTCTACTAAAAAAAGTGCTGAGCTATTCTAAAGCAGACGAGTGTGAAGTAAACCTAAGCGGTACTGATAGCGGCAACATTCGCTATGCACGCAATGCGGTTTCTACCAGTGGAAAAGTAAGCCAAACACAATTGGTTGTTTCTTCCTCTTACGGAAAAAAATCAGGTGTGGCCACCATCAACGAGTTTGATGATGCCTCCTTGGAAAAAGTAGTCCGTAGGTCAGAAGAACTCGCGATGCTCGCTCCAGAAAATCCGGAGTATGTAACTTTTTTGGGACCGCAAAAGTATGCCGAGCCAATTACGTTCGTTCCCGCTACAGCGGCCATTACACCAAAATTAAGATCAGACTTAGTGGCTGCCAGTTTGCAAGTAGCGAAAGATGCCAAAGCAGTAGCAGCCGGATTTTTGGAAGACAACAACGGCTACTCGGCCATGATGAATTCCAAGGGATTGTTTGCCTACAACACTTCTACGAATACCAATTTTTCGATCACGGTACGCACTGAAGACGGTCGTGGTTCAGGTTATGCAACCCGAGGTTACAATGATGTAACTAAACTCGACACTAAAAAAGCCACACAAATTGCTACGGAGAAGGCGGTAAAATCCGCGGAAGCGAAAGCCATAGAGCCAGGAAAATACACGGTGATTTTAGAGCCCGCTGCCGTGGCGGTTTTATTAGAGCGTTTGTTTTTTGGATTGGATGCTCGCCAGGCCGATGAAGGCCGCAGCTTCTTGAGCAAAGCAGGTGGTGGCACTAAGTTGGGCGATAAATTAGTAGACGAGCGAGTGAATATTTATTCAGATCCATTGAATCCTGAATTACCCACCAGCACTTGGAATGGCGATGGCCGTCCGCAAGAAAAGGTATCGTGGATCGAGAAAGGAGTCGTGAAGAATTTAACCTATTCAAGATATTGGGCTGAGAAGAAAGGCGTAAAGGCAATACCCGGTCCCGATGGCGCCATCATGGAAGGAGGAACAAAATCATTGGAAGAATTGATTGCTGGAACAAAGAAAGGAGTGCTCGTTACTCGCCTCTGGTACATTCGCGATGTAGATCCGCAAACCTTATTGCTCACAGGGTTAACGCGCGATGGTACCTTCTACATCGAAAACGGCAAGATTCAATATCCAATCAAGAACTTCCGCTTTAACGAAAGCCCCGTGATCATGCTAAACAACTTAGAAGAGTTAGGCAAAGTAGAAAGAACAGTGAGTGTTGAGTCAAACGCAAACTACTTACTGCCTCCGCTAAAGATTAGGGATTTTACATTCTCGAGTTTATCGGATGCGGTGTAGTAGTTAGACGTAAGATTTTAGACATAAGACAATAGATTTTAAGTTATGAAAATCCCTGACGAAATGTTGGGGATTTTTTTATGGATTAGAGTTTCCGTTCATACAATTTGATTGTGATTTATAGTTGATAAAGAGCGATTTTTGTCTTTAAGTGAAACAAATTTTCACATTAATGGATTTACAACACACTGTTGACAACCGTTTTTTCTTCACCCGCCTTCAGTACGAGTCGGGAGATTGGGATGTCGATCAGCGGATGCCTGTCAATGTGCTGAACTCTTTGATTGAATATACCACGCTGAAAATAGATACCAACGAGAATATTGTCTCCTTGAATAGTGATGATATTTTTCGTTGTCCCTTTTGTTACTTAAGCGGGCACAAGTTGCTCGAGTTCACTGCAAAAGAAAAAGAGAATTTTGAAAAATATGTGAAGAACGGAGGCTTCGTATTCGTTGATGATTGTAACCACGATATCGATGGCTTGTTTGCTAAATCTTTTGAATCGCAGATGGAACGAATATTTGGAGCACAGTCGTTGAAAAAAATCCCTAACAACCATGCACTCTATTCAGCCTTTTTTCAATTTGATGGACCGCCCACTACATCGCAAGAATTAAATGGTTGGGGCGATGACATCGTGCATGATTATTTAAAAGCCATCGAAGTAAACAAACGAATAGGCGTACTTTACAGCAACAAAGATTATGGCTGCGAATGGGATTACGATTTTAGAAACAAACGATTTTACCGAATCGACAATACGAGATTTAGTGTGAATATTATTATGTATGCTTTAACCAGTTGAATAAATCGTTGATCGTTGTTGGTTATTCGAGAATCGAAAATTGACCAAAACGAACAACGAATAACCATCAACGAACAACCAAACATATGAATCAACCAACCGAACAATCTGTGCAAGAAATTATCGCCAGTCTCAATAATCTGAAAAAGGAAATCACGAAAGTAATTGTTGGTCAAGAAGAAATTATTGATCAATTGCTGATTACTTTTTTGGCGGGCGGGCACGCACTGTTGGAAGGTGTGCCCGGATTAGCCAAGACATTAATGATACGATCCTTATCAGAAGCAATTGACTTACGGTTCCGTAGGATTCAATTCACTCCCGATCTGATGCCTTCGGATATTATTGGCACAGAAGTATTGGAGGAAGATCATACTACAGGCAAACGGATTTTTAAATTCAACAAAGGCCCCGTGTTCGCCAACATCATTTTGGCCGATGAAATCAATCGCACCTCACCAAAAACGCAGGCCGCCTTGCTTGAGGCGATGCAAGAGTTTGAGGTTACCTACGCAGGCGTGACCTATCCATTGGAAAGACCTTTCTTCATTTTGGCTACACAAAATCCCATTGAGCAAGCAGGCACATTTCCTTTGCCAGAAGCACAGTTAGATCGTTTCTTATTGTATATCAAAGTAAGCTACCCAACAGCCGAAGAAGAGAAATCTATTCTTGAAAACACCACAGGCAAACGTGGCGAAGCTATTCACAAAGTAATCGAGGGCAATAAAATTCTAGAAGCGCAAAAATTAGTTCGCGAAGTTCATATCAATAAAGACTTGATTGAGTGGGTAAGCAATCTTGTGCGGGCAACTCGTGCGGGCACAAGTGAGATGAAGTATGTAAATGATTGGGTACGTTGGGGCGCGGGCCCTCGTGCTGGCCAGGCTATGATTTTAACAGCAAAAGCAAGGGCACTGCTAAGTGGGCGATTTGCGGTAACACAAGATGATATTCGACATATTGCCTATCCTGTTCTGCGTCATCGCATCTTAATGAACTTCAAGGCTGAATCGGAGGGAATCACTTCTGATTCTGTCACCAAACATTTACTCTCAACTATTGAATTGAAAAAAGCTCTCTAGATTAATGGATCCGCGCATCAAAGAGTTATTAAATCCAGCTACGTTAAACTCCATCAACGGATTGGAATTGATCGCGCGTGTTATTGTGGAGGGATTTATGAGTGGCAGTAATAAAAGCCAATCGGTGGGGGCTGGCCAAGAGTTTAGTCAGTATAGAAGTTACCAGCCCGGAGATGACTTGCGCCAATTGGATTGGAAGATGTTTGCGCGATCAGAGCGTTATTACATTAAAGAAGCTGTGATAGAAACCAACATCACTGTAAAATTTATGTTGGATGCGAGCCGATCAATGATGTATGAAGAAAGTGGTGTAACCAAATTGCAATACGCAAAAGCAATGATGGCTGCACTGGCGTATCTCGCTCGCAAACAAGGCGACACGTTTGGCCTCTTTACCGTTAACGATCAGGAAATTAAATCAATTTTACCTCGGTTCGAGCAGCAACAATTCATCCGCTTTCTCACGGAGCTGGTCCGAGTAAAAGGAGAAGGCAAATGGGAAAAATCGAAAGACATAGAACAACTCTTTGACCACCATGGTAAAGAGATGATTGTGTTCATAACCGATTTGTATGACGATAGCGAAGATATTCAACACTTCATTTCGCGCCTGAAAACAAAAAGAAATGAAGTGATTGTTTTTCATTTGATGGGACAGCATGAAGCTCAGTTAGACTTTGAAGGATCGTTCACATTTGAAGATTTAGAGACGGGCTTTAAAACAAAGGCAGATACCCGAACACAGCAAGTCGATTATAAGAACCGGTTGCAGAATTGGTTAATTGAATCTCGAACCTGGATGTTAGAGAAGCAAATCAATTACCAACTTGTTCAACTGAATCAATCCGTGGAAGATGTGCTAAGAGATTTTCTAACAGTTCGCAAACGGTTAGTTAGGTAATGCAATTTACACAGCCACTATTTTTATGGGCCTTGGCGGGATTATCCGTTCCGATTGCCATTCATCTATTAAGTCGTAAAGAAGGCAAAGTAATACGCCTGGGTAGCTTACGCCATTTGCAAGAGACTAGCACACAGCAATTCAAAGGAATAAAACTCAATGAGATTCTTTTGCTCGCCTCGCGAAGTCTGCTGATTATTCTTTTTGTGTTATTGATTAGCGGAATTCATTGGCCCAATCAAAATACACAACGCTGGCTACTTGTTGAGAAAGATCTGGAACGAAATCCGATAGCAAAGAAATTAATGGATAGTTTACAAAATAATGGATTTGAACAACACTATCTGCAAAGCGGATTCCCAAAAGAGAAATCGGTAGACAGTGGAAAAAGTAACTATTGGGAAATGATTTCCGAACTAGAGCACCTCGAATTACAACAAGCCATTGTACTTTCTTATTCTAGATTAGAAGAATTTAACGGTATCCGAAAATCCATCCGTTCAACTATTCAGTGGATTACTTTTCCTGCCGACTCTTCTAATTTTATTGCGGAAGCCATTCAACAAACTCCTGATCGTACATTAATTAGGCGAGGGCATTCATCAAGCGAGCATACAAGTTTCGAAACGGAGTTTTATAACAATCCAATTATTGATTCTATCAAAATCAAAAAATTGCCCTCTATTTCAATTTCAATAGTAAGCGATCGCAGATTTGATAAAGATCAACAAATAGTGAGGGCTGCCTTAGAGGCAATTATAAAAAAGCTTCCGATAGAAATTATCATTACTGAATTCCCTTTTGAAAAAGCCGTTAATAATTCTTCTGATTGGTTAATCTGGCTTTCTGATTCAACTATTCCAAACATGAATTCTGTAAAGATTGTTAATTACTCTTCTAAACCATCGAATCAATTAATAGAACAAGTTGAGCATAATCGGTGGACGATCAACAAACGCTTACGAGTAGATGTTGCTCTTCAAGAAAACCTGACTTTACAACTTGCCAATTTATTATTGAGTGAAAAAGAAAGATGGAGCCGCATCGCCCATCACGATAAGAGAATTCTTTCAGATAGTATTTTGTTTGGCGGCATCCAATCAAATACTATCAAAGCATCGGCTACCTTGAATCCACCCATTAACAAATACATTTTCTTACTATTCTTGTTTGTGCTAGTGATCGAACGAATAGTAGCCTATCAACGAAATCAATGAGCAACCGCGAGGCACTATATAGAATCAGTCGTATAAGAAATCGGTATTTGATTGTACGGTCATTGGAGATTTTACTTTTCGCATCAGCAGCTAATCTTCTGATAGTAGGATTTTTGCATTTGTTAGATGCGTCAGTCGGTATTACAATAACACTGTCACTTATTGCAGCAGTAGCTATTATTCTAGAGAGAGTTTTTCGATATAAACTTATTCGGGTTTCTGATCAAGTGTTGGTTCGTTACCTAAACTCCAACTACCCATCGCTTGAGCAAAGTGCCGATTTACTTTTGCGTGATTCATCTTCTCTATTAGAACTACAAGCCATTCAGCAACAGAAAATAGCGAGACAGTTCGACTTAATTTATCCTAAAGTAAAAATCCCCCACCTGCTACCTCGCTCTATTATCGTTCTGATTATTTGTACAAGCATTTATTTCATATCCACTTCATTTGCACCTCTTGTTGTCAAGCCAGATAGTCAGCCATCTTTAAATCTTGCGCCAGCATTGATTCAAAATAAAATAGACGATCCAGAAATTAATTTTCTTGCCATAACCATTACACCCCCATCTTATACGGGCTTAAAGTCTTTTGTCGCTGCTTCTCCCGATCTAAAAATTCCAGAAGGGAGTATTGTAAATTGGTCGATTAAATTCTCTGCTGCTGTTGATCAGGTTCAATTACTACTTTCTGGGAAGGACTCAATCAATCTAGCAAAAAAAAATAAAAGTTATTCAAAAGACTTTGTTATTAAAGAATCGGGATTTTATCAAATCCAATGGAGGAAGGCTTCAAAGATAACTCGATCTGATTATTATAAAATTGAGATCAGTAAAGATGAATTGCCAAAAATAGCGATTGATAACCTTAGTCAGTTTACGCAGCTGTCTTTAGTCGATCGGTTGAAAATACAAGTTCAAGCTACGCTGCAAGATGATTATGGACTAACCAACTCCACCATGGTTGCCACAGTCAGTAAAGGAAGCGGTGAGTCGGTTAAGTTTCGGGAAGAAAGGTTACGATTCAATACACCTCAAACCATTTCTGGCAAAAAAGTAAATGCTTCAATAACACTCGATCTGTTAGCATTAAAAATGGAGGCAGGCGATGAGTTGTATTTTTATGTAGAGGCGCTAGACAATAAAACACCCACACCCAATTACAATCGAACAGAAACATTTTTTATTTCCATTAAAGACACCGTTAAACAAGTAGCGGTTGATGATGATGGGCTTGGCGTAGATTTAATGCCTGAGTACTTTCGCAGTCAGCGGCAAATCATCATAGACACTGAAAAATTACTGAAAGAAAAAAAGAAGATTGTATTACAACAATTTAAGTTTACCAGCAATGAGCTGGGATACGATCAAAAAGTATTACGGTTGCGCTATGGGCAATTCTTAGGAGAAGAGTTTGAAGGGCAAATTGGTAAGGCATCTGTTGAAGAAGATCATGATGACCACGAAAGCACAATCGAAAAATTTGGCCACACTCACGATAAGGAAAATGAACATAATTTAGTAGCTGACAAAAAAGTGGATCCTGCTGCCCATCAACATAACGAACAGCCCAACGATCCAGAGGGAAAGGAAAATCCGCTAGAAGCTTTTGCACACAATCACGATGATGGTGAGCAAGCTACCTTCTTCGTGCAATCTGTAAGGGCTAAACTAAAAGCTGCGTTGACAGTAATGTGGGATGCCGAGCTCTACTTGCGATTGTATGAGCCAGAAAAATCGCTGCCATATCAATATACTGCCTTAAAGTTGCTAAAAGAAATTAGTAACGACTCACGCATCTACGTGCATCGCACAGGGTTCGATCCGCCTCCGCTGAAAGAAGAAAAGAGATTGTCGGGCGATTTGGCTGAAATACGTAATTCAACATCACAAGTTAAAAAGTTGACTGAAGAAGCTTTTCCAGAAATCAGGAAAACACTTCTGCTGCTAGAGTACGTACTAGATCGCGATGTGACCACTCTTTCAGCTAATGATAAAGAGCAATTTCATCGTGCTGGGCAAGAGCTTGCTTTTAAGGCAATCGAAACTCCAGGAAACTTTTTGGAGGGTTTGACGGTATTGAAGAAATTAGAAGATGGCACGATGAGTAAATCGCAACTCCAATTAAAATTCCGTACTCTTCAAAAGATTTTTTGGAAAGTAATTCCATCGCATTCGGTATCTCCAACAAAGGTCGCTGCTCCTTCGCACGATCTAGATCAACAGTTTAAAAAAAGCCTTGTGGGTATTCGTAATGATTGATGGTGGAATCAACATACATCCCCTCTTTCCACTTTGGGCAGTAAGTTTAATTGGCTTACTTCTTTTTTCATTTTTAATTTGGAAGGAATCGAAGCGCAAAGTCAAACTTCTCGCTTGGCGCTTGGTTGCCGGTACTTTTCTTGTACTCTCAATAGTAGGATTGGTGTTACAACCTTCGCTACAAAGAGTTACCAACTCTCGTGCTATTTTGTTAACACCGCATTATGAAAAAGAAACCGTTGACAGTTTACTTAAGGCGGACGATAAGCTTTTGGTTTTGAGAATACCAGAGGCGTTGAGTTATAACGCTGCCGAAATAATTTCTACTAATGCTAAATTTGACAAGTTCAATATTGAGTTTATTCTTGGCGATGGGCTGCCCTACTACACACTCGAACAGTTTAAAGAACATCGCTATTTAAAAGGCGAGCTACCAACTGGCATTGTTGAATTACTTACTTCTCAAATTTTTAAAGTCAATCAATCGAATCATATTTCTGGATGGTTGCGGACTAATCGCAAAGCAAAAATTAAGTTGATTAGTCCCGCAGGGGTAGAAGATTCTGTTGAGTACTCGACAAGTGGACTCTATCCTTTCAAACTTTCTTTTACACCGCAACAAGCTGGATTGTTTGTGTATACTATAGAAGTTCAAGATGGTAATGAGGTGGTCTCTCAAAAATTTCCGGTTGAAGTTGAAAGAATATGGAAATTGAATATTTTATTTATTCAAAATTATCCTACAGCAGAAACCAAGTACTTGAAGAATTTTTTACTTGAGCAAGGACATGGAATCGTTTCAAGGTTTCAACTTTCAAAGAATAATTTTCGATATGAATATGCAAACCATCAGCAACTTTTAATAAGTCGTCTCTCACTGGATTTGCTCAACTCGTTCGATCTCGTTGTAATTGATAATGAAACACTGGCTTCATTCAATAAAGCAGATAAAGAAATTCTTGAGGAGTCGGTAAGAAATGAGTTGGGCATTGTTCAATTTTTTAATTCCGTCAATAGAGAAAGCAAACCATCATTCCTTTCTATACCTTTGATAGATTTTGCTAAAGACACTGTTCAACTACAGCTGGGCAGTAGTTCAATTACTCTTCCTGCTTTGCCAGCTACAGTAAACGGAGATTACGCTAGCATTCTTCAAACGACTGAGAGAACGTTGTCTGGCTTTATAGATAGAGATCTAGGAAAAATTGGCTTTCAATTTCTTCAAGAGACCTATCGGCTTGTTTTGCAAGGGAAGCAAGATGAGTACGCCATGATTTGGGCGCCATTGATAGAGCGCACCGCCCGCTCCGAAAACCAATCTTCCAAAATTCAATTGAAGAATACATTCCCTATTTACCCTGACGAGCCTATTGATTTAAATGTGATTGCTACAAAGGAGAATGTAAGACTACAGGCAAATGGTATATCTATTCCTCTTCGCGAAGACGTGGTGATTGATAATTATTTTCACGGCAAGACTTGGGCAGGTGAACAAGGCTGGCACAGATTTGCCATTGCAGAAGATTCTGTTTATAAAAATTACTATGTGTCAGATAGACACGAATGGGAATCCCTTCGGATAGCGCAACAGCAAAGAGTAAATGAATTAATTTCAAAAAGTGGTTCTTCGAAGCTCACTCAGACATCGATTAGTAGCCGGCAAGAACCCGTTTCTTTATTATTCTTTTTTCTAATTTTTCTTATTGCTTCGGGATTTCTGTGGTTAGCTCCTAAAATCTAGAAAATCAGTACATCAATTAAAGTCTATAATTTCAGTAGATTATTATAACTTTGCCGCTCAAAAAAATATGAATTGGATTTATGAACCGTGGCCGTGGTATGTGGCAGGCCCTCTCATCGGGGCAACTGTGCCTTTGCTACTTTTAATGGGTAACAAAAAACTAGGCATCTCTTCATCGCTACGGCACGTCTGTGCTGCAGTGTTTCCAGCAAACATTTTACTTTTCAAGTATGATTGGAAAAGAGAAAGTTGGAATCTCCTTTTCATTGTTGGTCTATTAGTCGGTGGATACATTGGAGGTTCCGTGTTGGCAAATCCAAATCCAGTTGCTATTTCGCAAAGCACAAAAAACTACTTATCTCAATACGGTATACAATCTGCCCGCGGATTGCTTCCAGTAGAATTGTTTAGTTGGGAGTCGCTGCTATCGGTTAAAGGATTTCTGCTGATTGTAGTTGGAGGATTTTTAGTTGGCTTTGGTACGCGGTATGCGAGAGGCTGCACATCTGGTCACGGTATTTTAGGATTGTCAGCATTGCAATGGCCATCGCTTATTGCAACCGCTTCTTTTTTTGCTGGTGGAATATTGTTCAGCAAGTTTATTTTGCCTTACATTTTAGCTTTATGAAGAATCTGAAATATTTAATCGTGGGTGTTTTTTTCGGACTGGTGTTAACCAAAGGCGAAGCTATTTCGTGGTACCGCATTCAAGAGATGTTTCGGTTTGAAAGCTTTCATATGTTTGGCATTTTTATGACGGCCATTCCAACAGGCGCACTTTTGTTGATTGTTATTCGTAGGTTAAATATCAAAACGCTGGAAGGTGGAAAAATTGAAGCACCCCAAAAGGAATATCATCATGGCATCATCATCGGTAGTTTGCTATTTGGTTTCGGTTGGGCACTAACAGGTGCATGCCCAGGACCAATCTACGCACAGTTTGGCAGTGGTGCGTCTGTATTGATTATTACTTTCTTATCGGCATTGGCGGGAACGTGGTGTTATGGCTATTTTCAGAAATACTTGCCCGACTAAATTACGTTAACGATTCGTTCAAAAACTTGAGAGGGAGAAATGCGTGAAAGACACGGGAATCCTCCTATGTGGCAAGACTTCGATCCATATACTGAACACGGCCTGCAAGGAAGTTCTTCTCGACTTATTTCGATGATACTCTCTTTGCCTTTTTTAAACGGGCCAAAACCTAAATCGGTATGAGTGCCTCCCCAAATGGAAAGTATTGGCACGTTTGCCAATGCCGCCATGTGCATATTTGAAGAGTCCACACAAAGCATAACGTTTAAGCATTGCATTACTGCAATTTCTTGTCTGAGCGCAAGGTTTCCGGCAACTACCTGAACGTGCTGTGGAAATTGTTTTTTTAACGAATCAAAAAAAAGCAATTCATGCTCGCCTCCGCCAAATAACAAAAACTTAACGTTCCTTGCTTCTTTTAAAATTAGTAACTCAAACAACAACTTATAATTCTCGATGGGCCATATTTTGGATTTATGCATGGCAAATGGAGCAACCCCAATCCATTTCAATTTTGCATCGGGCTCGCTAAATCCAATCCAATTCAAAACTGTTTGTCGTGATTCCGTTTGCTCAAAATAAGGTGGCTCTAAAATCGGGAACGAAAATCCTGCGTGCTCAAATGCGAGCCGATAGCGCTCTACGGTATGCGGTAATGATGATGGTGCGGTCGTAACTTTTTTTAGAAACAGCTTTTTTTCAGTTCGGCCTTTTTCAAACGTAACCACCCTTGCTCCAAAAATTTTTAAAAAACCGCGTAGTAATTTCGTTCGGATGTGATCGTGCATATCAATCACCAACTCATACGGCCCGTCTTGCAAAAGCCTTTTGCACAAACGAAGCATCCCTAAGATGCCCGTATAGGTTTTATCTACATCAGCAGAAAAAACAACTACACGCTCAATACCTTGAAACAATGGAGCAAACTTAGGTCGGGTAGCAATGGTTAATTCTACTTCGGGATTTGCAACTACAAATGACTTTGCAATGGGAACTAACAATGCTACATCGCCCATGGCCGAAAATCGAAACAGCAAAATTTTTCTCATGCTATTTCTTTTGACTGTATAACATGGGGTTTAGCTCTGTATCGTTATACATTTTCATTTGCCGATAAACTTTAAATCTTCTGGCGCCTGAGGAGATGTCTTCAATCAATTCATCGAATGCAGTTTCCATATCTTTTCTCTGTTCCAGCAGGGTTGCTAATTTTGCCTTGCATTTAGTAATGTGATCGGAGGTGGCGTCTTTTCGATCAACTTGCTCTTGCATGTGGAAAATTTTGAGCAATAAAATACTCATACGGTCAAGAAGCCATGCCGGTGTTTCTGAATTAATGCGCGATCCGGATTTTGGAATAACACCTTTAAACTCATCTAGAAACACATCATCAATTTTTTCAACCCGGTCGGTTCTATCTTGATTTGATTTATCGATCCTTCGCTTAATTTGAAGAGCCTCTATTGGGTTTATTTCAGGCAGCCTGATAATGTCTTCCAAATGCCATTGTGCTGTATCAATCCAATTTTTGATATATAGTAAATGTTCGAAGCTTTCCACGGGATATGGGTTTTTTATTTCCGCATTAACATTGTCGTGCAAATGATAATCGTCAATGCTTTGTTGAAAAACGGAATAGCAAGCGGCTGCTTTTAGCATACAGAGTTTAGTTGAGCGTGCAAGTTAATTAATTTGAGTATGTCGATCATTGGTGAATGGCCTACTTGTTTTGATGAGTTCGGTCGACCGGAATTTCGTTAGCTATCCCCTAGCCCCTTTACTAATTAACTGCCCCAATACATTTATGTCTACCTCTTCTAATTTGTTAATGTACAAGCACCCCTTTCCAGTTTTATGTTTTCCTAACTTTTTTAAAAGAGCTTGCTGCTTTTCTACCGCTCCAAAAATATAAAGTGCCAGGTTCTGTTTACGTGGCGAAAAGCCCATCACAAACCAATCTAGCTCACGGCCACTTTCATATTTTAAATGCTTGTCGCCAAATCCAATGATTGCCGATCCCCACATTTTAGCCTTGGCCTTAGTGGCCTTTTCCATTAGCCCAGCTATTGCCAACGCATCTTTTCTTTTTTGAGGTTCGGCAATTTGTTTGATGAAAGTGTCTACGCTAAGTTCTGTTTTTTTTGTTTTTAATTCAGCCATAGAAAGTCAATTTAAATTTAATTCTGTTTACTACATGCTGATAATTCTTTTACTATACCGAAATCTTTCTCTTCCTAGCAATCACCACCCAACTGCCGCTTACATTTCTTTTTTCAATCACGGTCAGAGTTTCATGAAGTGCTACCGTAGGGCAAATGTGAAACGGAACACCATAAAGCACATCGCCTACTTTAAAATCGTTTCCCTTTTCAGCTTTTAATATAAGATGCTCTTCGCTATGGCTGATTGGCACTAAGTTGGGCGCATTAAGAAAATGGATACGATTGTTGAGCGGGTTTTCTGAAGCCACTGCTTTGTGCCCTAAGTCAATGCAAATGGTTTCATCATCGGGCTTAGAAATGATTCGGGTTACCAAGATTGCCGCAAAGACGAAAGGCTGCTCTGAAAACAATTTATGATAGCCATAATCCCAAAAAATAAAAGTACCCGGGCTGCACTCTACGTTTTTTCTTTTCGCGTGAATGGAGATGGTCGTGTTTCCGCTCGTTACAATAATTGCCGAAACTCCCGTTCGATCTAAAATTTCTTTATGCAACTTTTCAACCCGTGCGTAGCCTTCATCGGCACCCGCTATTCGACTATTCAAGTCGGCATCGCGGTTGTGCCCGTCATAAGCATGTAGACCAATGGGACTAATGGATGGCAGCGATTTCAAATACAAAAAAAGAGGTAATGCCAATTCGGGAAGGATGCCAGTTCTGTTCATGCCCACATTCAAATCTAAAAAAACAGAAATGATTACAGTGTGTTCTTTTGCAGCTTGTGCCAACTGTGCAGCAGTGGTTTCATTATCGAGCAAGCAAGCAAATTTTGTGGCCGGATATTTTTTTACCAATTGAATGAATCGTGTGCCTCGTGGCCCTACGGGCTGATAGGCCATCAACACATCGGGAGCACCTATCGTTGCGAGCATCTCGGCCTCGGCAATTGTAGCTGCTTTAAATTTTGTGATACCCTCATCCATCATCAGTTTACACACCTCTGCGCACTTGTTTGTTTTTACATGCGGGCGTAGTCGATTAACATCAGGGATGAATCCTTTAAGTACTGAAATATTTTCTTTTATTCGATCAGGATAAACCGCTAACGCTGGTGAATCCAACTCAGAAACATTTTGAATTTCGTACCAGTCTTTCATTTCAGATAATCTTTGCCTTATTAATAAAGGTACGTTTTGGCCAATCGTACATCAACAAATAAAAACCAAAATTCCCATTATTTCAATCGTTTGCAATTCTAATTTCTTTTCTACTTTTGGCTATCTAAAACCCATCCGATATGAGCCATTCACTTATCCTCGACAATGTAAAAAAACGCAACCCCAACGAACCTGAATTCTTGCAAGCAGCAGAAGAAGTGATTGCTTCCGTGCTTCCGGTGCTTGAAAAAAATCCGGAATTCGCAAGACTAAAATTGTTGGAGCGTATGTTGGAACCGGAGCGTTTGATTTCATTTCGGGTAACATGGCTCGATGATAAGGGTGAAGTGCAAGTGAATCGCGGCTATCGTGTGCAGATGAACAGTGCCATCGGTCCATACAAAGGTGGCTTGCGTTTTCACCCAACCGTTACCCCAAGCGTGTTAAAGTTTTTGGCATTTGAGCAAGTTTTTAAAAATGCACTCACAGGTATACCGATGGGTGGAGGAAAAGGGGGAAGTGATTTCGACCCAAAAGGAAAATCAGATAATGAAGTGATGAAATTCTGCCAGGCATTTATGGGTGAGTTGGCACGGCACATCGGCCACAGACTAGATGTACCGGCTGGCGATATTGGTGTGGGCGGTCGCGAAATTGGTTTTCTATTTGGGGCGTATAAAAAAATCAGAAATGAATTCACAGGTGTGCTCACCGGAAAGGGAATTGGATGGGGCGGAAGTTTGATTCGCACAGAAGCAACCGGTTACGGTTTGATTTATTTCGCAGAGAACATGTTGCAAAACGTAGGCAGCTCCATTAAAGGAAAAACGTGTTTGGTGTCAGGATCAGGCAATGTGTCGCAATATGCAATTGAAAAAATAATTCAGTTGGGTGGAAAAGCGATTACCGCTTCCGACTCGAATGGAGTTGTCGTTGATGAAGCAGGATTCACAATGGAGAAATTAGAGTTTCTTAAAGACTTGAAAAACAATCGAAGAGGGCGCATCAAAGAATATGCAGACAAATATAAATGCACGTATTTGGCGATCGATACAAAAGCAGATCATAACCCATTGTGGAATATAAAAGCGGATTGCGCGTTCCCATGCGCTACCCAAAATGAAATCAACGCGAAAGATGCAGGCAACTTGGTGAAGAATGGCGTTAAACTTTTAGCCGAAGGCGCGAATATGCCCACCACGATTGACGGTATCAACATTGTGTTAGACAATGGAATGATGTACGCACCGGGCAAGGCATCGAATGCAGGTGGTGTGGCAACTTCTGGCTTAGAGATGACACAAAATTTTATGGGCGCTAATTGGACACGTGAAGAAGTAGACGCAAAGTTGGTGGGCATCATGAAAGGCATTCATGATACGTCATTGGCAGCCGCGAAAGAATATGGCAAGCCAGGTAACTATATGACCGGGGCCAACATTGCCGGATTTTTGAAAGTGGCCAAGGCCATGCAGGCTCAGGGGGTGGTTTAAGAGCTAGCCTTAAGCTGGACGAGTCCTCAAGGCAATTTTTAAAGTGTCAGACGCCTTCAATAAATTGTTAGTTAAAGACTCGAAAAAAACTTTTACGGTTTTGTCCGGAAAGCGTATAATGAGCCGTCATAGTGAAAATTATGTTTAACCCAAACAAATAAAATCATGGAAAAGTACATGTTCATTTTTTTAGGTGGTGATACCAGCAAGCTATCGCCCGATGCCCAACAAGCTCATATGCAAAAATGGTTTGCGTGGGTGGAGAAACTTACCAAACAAAATCGCTACATAGCCGGAGAGGCGTTGCTTCCGGGCGGCAAAACCATTTCGGGTGCGCGCAAAGTAGTTACCGATGGCCCGTTTGCTGAAAGCAAAGAATTGGTAGGCGGCTTTTTTGTTGTGCATGCCAAAGACATTTCAGAGGCAACTGAAATGGCCAAAGAGTGCCCAGATTATGAATTGGATGGAATTGTCGAAGTGAGAGAAGTAGTAAAATTTGATATGTAGTTTTGATACGGGCGTCTCGGTAATAGAATAAGTATTTTTAGAAATGCCTGAATCAAACGTAAATCAACTAGTCGGCCATCTCTTTCGCCACGAGGCGGGAAAGATGGCCGCTGTGTTAACGCGCCTTGTGGGCTTTGGCGCGATGGACACAGCCCAAGACCTTGTGCAGGACACATTGTTGAAAGCCATGTCAGCCTGGAAAATAAACGGAGTTCCAGAAAACCCAACGGCTTGGTTATACACCGTGGCCAAACGAAAAGCGGTTGACTATCTTCGGCAACAGCAGGTGCACACGCGGCACCAATCTGAAATAAATAGAGCAGCCTTGTCAGAATGGACGTTGACACCAACGGTGAATACGCTCTTTCTCGATAATGAAATTGAAGACAGTCAACTGCGCATGATGTTTGCCTGCTGCCATCCGTCTATACCGTACGAAGCACAACTGGCACTCACGTTAAAAACATTAGGCGGGCTTAGTGCAGCTGAAATAGCCAACTGCTTTTTTACCAACGAAGAAACAATCACCAAAAGAATTTACCGTGCGCGTGAAAAGATAAAAGAAGAAAATATTAGCCTGGAAGCACCCGTGCCAACTCATATACCTGGCCGGTTAGATGCTGTTTTGCACACGCTATACTTGCTGTTCAACGAAGGTTATAATTCTTCGCACCCTATTCAACTTATCCGTCATGATTTATGTGAAGAAGCCATTCGGCTATGTTTGCTACTCACCAAAAATGAATTGACCGATCTGCCTAAAACAAGTGCTTTGCTTGCGCTGATGTGCTTTCAGGCTTCGCGGGCTGACACGCGTCAGGATCCATCAGGAAACATCATCTTGTTAAAAGATCAGAATCGTGCGTTGTGGCATCATGCTTTGATTGAAAAGGGAAAGTACTTTCTTGAAAAAGCAGGTGAAGGCGAAGAGGTCTCAGAATATCATCTCGAAGCGGCTATTGCTGGATGTCATGCGCAGGCGCCTTCTCTAAAAGAAACTGATTGGCCAATCATCGAAAAGATTTACAGCCTTCTGCTGCGCATAAAGCCTGGCCCGATCGTAGCACTTAATCATGCCATTGCACTCAGTTACGCAAAGTCACCGGAGGCTGGCCTTCACGCATTAAATAAAATTTCAGGATTGTTCAATCATTATCTCTACCACGCTACCAAAGGAGATTTGCTTCTACAGACGTGCCACCATGCACAGGCGCTTGCCTGTTATCAAAAAGCACTTGAACTTACTTCGTCAGGGGTTGAGAAAAAATTACTGATGCAAAAAATGGAGGGGCTGAGTTAATTGTTTCCTGATTAACAGTGCTATAAAGTAATTTGTACTTTCGTGCCTGCATGGAACTACGCTTAGCAACTGGCTACAAACAAATTCTACAATTGGCACTGCCCATCTCATTGGCGCTGGTGGTGCCGCAAATCAACTTCATCACCAACAATATTTTTTTGGGCGGCTTGGGCGAACAAGCCCTGGCCAGCGCAGCTATTACGGGTGTGTATTATCTGATTTTTGCCGTAATCGGCAGCGGACTCAACAACGGATTACAATCGTTGATTGCAAGAAAGGCAGGGGAGAATCAACCCAAAGAAATCGGAAGGCTGTTTTACCATGGTGTGTACGTGGCGTTGGCAATTGCGCTGCTGGGGATTTTAGTTAGTTACATTTTTGCGCCTGTTATTTTGCGAGCTACAATTCACAATCCCGTCATTGCAGAGGAGGTCATCGGGTTTATTCGCATTCGTGTTTGGGGCTTGCCTTTGCTCTATCTGTATGTGATGCGCAATGCATTGCTGGTGGGCACGAACCAAACAAGATTTTTAGTGTGGGGTACGTTGAGTGAAGCTCTCGCCAATATCTTTTTTGACTATGGATTAATTTATGGAAAATTTGGAATGCCAGAAATTGGATTCAACGGAGCGGCTTATGCCTCTATCGTTGCAGAGGGCGTTGGGTTGTTGGTCATTTATGCGGTGATACACGCGAAAGGCATGCACAAGGCGTTTTCATTTTTTGAGAGCTGGAAGCTAGAGGGGGAGATGATCAAAATGATTGTTATCAAATCATCACCGCTGATTTTGCAATTTGCTCTTAGCATTATTACGTGGGAGTATTTTTATATTTTGATTGAGCACCATGGTGCCCGAGATTTGGCGGTGTCCAACACCATGCGCAACGTGTTTGGAATTGCCGGCATTTTCGCGTGGGCATTTGCAGCTACCTCCAATACGATGATAAGCAACGTGATCGGTCAAGGTAAGAAGGATGAGGTAATGCCACTTATTGTTCGTATTTCAAAAGTGAGTTTCAGCTTTTCGCTAGGCATCACGATTTTATTCAACTTGTTTCCCGAAGTGCTTTTATCATTGTTTGGGCAAGGGGAAGATTTTATTGTTTATGCCACACCTGTTCTTAGAGTCGTATCATCCGCATTGTTGCTACAGTCTTTTTCGGTAGTATGGTTGAATGCCGTAACGGGCACAGGCAACACAGCAGTTAACCTGATGATCGAGTTGGTCACCTTGTTTCTCTACACGGCCTATGTTTATTTCGTTTTAGAGGTTTGGAATTTATCGTTGACGTGGGCATGGGTAAGCGAGTGGGTGTATTGGATTAGCATGTTTTCGATGGCGTTTGTTTATATGAAATCGGGAAAGTGGAAAGAAAAAGGAAGCTGACTTGATCAATCAGCTTCCAATTATAATCTAGAAAGTATACCTCACAAACGGCACGGGGAAAAACCCTTGCTGATATTGGTTGGCAATCGAATTAGTGCGTGGATTATAGGTTTGAGCAAAGATGTTCTGATTGCCCGTTACGTTTTGTAAATCGAGTGAGTACTCTAGCGTACTCCGTTTGAACTCTTTGCGATACGCTATACGGAAGTCAGCACGGAAATAAGCTTGTTGTTTTTCGCTGAAGGCCAAATCTTCATTGTACACCGCTTGTACTTGGGCTTGCGAGGCCGCAAAATTTAGCGGTGTTAGGTAACGACCGCCAATCGTAGTCACTTTCAAATTCAGACTCAAAAAGTTTTTGTTTCTACCAACCCTAAACTCTTTCCCACCTAATGCATTTACAACATATTGAGTATTGTAAGCTGTGTTGCGCTCAACATTGTCGCTTCCCTTATACTTTGAATCAAAGAGTGAAGTGGTGAAGAGAAAATAATAACCCTTGCTGAAAAACCGTTCGAGAGTTAATTCGACACCATAGTTTTTTCCAGTGCCTCTATTGACCAAATTTACTTTGTCAGAAGGCCCAAAGCTTACACCTGTGTTGATAGCTGAAAAAGAAGACGCATTGCGCTCTACGGGCACGTTGCTCAACTCTTGATAGTATGCTTCTGCTTTCAACCGCAAAGTTTCGGATAAATTCCAATCGTAGGTAAGCACATAGTGGTTGCTTTTGACGAAATCCAAATTTTTGTTAGAATAGATTACACCTGCGGGAGTTTTGGTTTGTGCATACGAAGTATAAACTGAAGGAGCTTGATGGTGGAGACCATATCCAAAGCTCAACGATTTGTTACCAGTCATTTGATAGGTTACACTTCCTCTTGGTTCCACCACGGCCTGATTGTTAAGCGAGTAGTGCTGTGCATGCAGTCCGGCCGAAAAAGAAAACTTGTTAGAAAAACGATGCTTCCATTGTGTGTATGCCTGGCTCAGTGTATTGTTGTCACTGATATCCACTCGCACAGTGTCTTTGTTTACGTTTGCAAATAAATCGCGATTAAAAAGATTGAATGTGTTGTGATCGATATAAACTCCTGACGTAAGAGAATTTTTAGAATTAAACTTTGTGCGTGTGAAGAACACAAATGAAGCTTTATCGGTATTGAACTTAGCTTCGGCTCTTTTAAACTTACCTGTTACATCTAAATCAACATTGCGTGTGAGAGAATCAGCCGTAAATTTTTCGCGGGTGGTACTATAGCCGAGTGTAAATTTGGCAAATGTCTTCTTCGAGAGATTTTTTTCAAAACTCAAGCCATTGATGGTGGTGCCATATTGCGGATAAGAATCTTCATTTTCGTTTCCATACAAATCGCTGCCGCTCGGCTTTCGCAAATCATCTTTTTTGATTTTGCTTCCAAGCAAATCGATCGAGCTGTTGCCTAAAATCCCAAACACAGTGAACTTGCCGTTGTTTTTAGTTGGGAATGTTAACTTATAATTTAGGTCTTGATAATTTGGTGTATTGCCACCTGTGCCAAATTCAATACCAAGTGCTTGAAAAACGCCCAATGTTGAATAGCGATAATTTACAATGAACGAACTTTTGCTTTTTTTCGAGAACGGCCCTTCCATACCCAACTCAAAACCGTTGAAGCCAATCTGTGCAACCTTCTCAATTTTTTGATTGTTGCCTTCTCTCAGCCGAATGTCAAACGCACCCGCAATTGCATTTCCATATTGTGCTGGAAAAGCACTGGTGATGAAATCGGATTTGTCGAGATTGTTGTTGTTCAGCATACTCACGGGTCCACCGGTGCTGTTCAACGCACCAAAGTGATTAGGATTGGGAATATTTAACTCTTCCAACTGCCAGAGCATACCTGTAGGCGAATTGCCACGCACCACAATGTCATTGCGCGAGTCGTTGCCACCAATCACTCCGGCAAAGTTTGCAGCCATGCGAGATGGATCGCCCAGCGCACCGGCATAACGCTTGGTGTCATCTAGGTTGAATGACCTTGCACTCACCGTAGCCAAATCGTTATTAGTGGCGGTCTTGTCGTCCTTATTATTTGCTGTGATAACAACTTCGTTCAATTGTGCCACACTTTCCGTAAGCGACAAATTTAAAATCACCTCTTTCCCAGCCGTAACAATGATATTGGGAATGGTTTGTTCTTCATACCCGATATAACTCACCTTGATTGCTTGCCGACCAGTAGGCACGTTTGCTATGGCAAAAAATCCATCAGCATCAGTTGCATTGCCCAATGGAGATTCGAAATTCCCGAGCACTTGCACCGTTACCCCGATCAAAGGTGTTTTACTCACTTCATCCATCACTCTGCCGCGAATGGTTTGCGTAGTTTGGCTATAAGCCTTTAGCGATAACATAATTGCTGCAATAAAGACGGCAACAAAAAGCGTTGCATTTTTTCTGTGTTGATTTATTTTTTTCATGGCGTTTTGTTTTTGATGATCCAAAGGTGAAGCCACCAAACATCATTAAGATTGATTTAAGTTAAGTTCGCGCCATTCACTGCATTACTTAACTTAAATCAAGTGAATTGCACCCGACTAATTGATTTAGGTTAAGAAATTTTGCTGTTGACACCTAGTTGACGAAAGTCAATTTTAATTTCTACCACAACCATGAATTTTAACGCACAAAAAAATCAACTGTTATGGAACGAGAGATAAAATCGATACTTGTTTTGGGGGGAACAGGCCGCACAGGTAAATACATTGTAGAACAAGCTCTTCAACAAGGTTTGCGCGTGACTGTGCTGGTGCGAGACCCCTCGAAAATGAATGGGTTGAGCGACAATCCTCATTTAGAAATACTAAAGGGAGATGTTGTAAACTTTCCGGATGTATACAATGCGGTGCAAGGAAACGATGCTATTGTTTCTGCGCTGTCGCGCGATGGAAAAAACATTGCTGCTATTACCAGAGGGACAGAAAATGTTATTACTGCCATTCAAAAAAGTAGGGTTTGCCGATTGATTTGTTTGTCGTCCTTTGGTTCAGGAAGCACTCGCTCAAAGTCAAACTGGGTATTGAACAGCCTAGTACGGCTGGCTGGTTTACAAAAATCCTTTGAAGCAAAAGCCCAACAAGAATTACTTTTTTATAAAAGCAAAATCGATTTCACCTTGGTGATGGCGGGCACATTGGCCGATGGTAATTCCGCGAGCGACTTATTTGCATACTCAGTAGGACAACTTCCTTGCATCGCAGGCATGCCCAAAAAAATTGCGCGCGAGAAAGTCGCATCGTTTATGCTAGAGCAACTTCATTCGAGGCAGTGGAATAGAAATACAGTTTGTTTATTGGCCGAAAACGATTAAGCATTACAATTTCTTCGACTCCGCCAATCGCTTGCGAATTCGGCTCAGTGATTCGGGTTGAATGCCCAAGTAGGCAGCAATATATTGCTGCGGAATATTGGCGATCACTTTCGGTCGTGTTTTCATTAGGTCAAGGTAGCGCTCCTCGGGACTCATGAACAGCAATGATCGATTCCGTTGTGCTATGCCAATAATGATAAACTCGGCTATCAGTCTGCCGAATCGCTCCCACATGTGCGAACTGTTATAGCCGCGCTGCATTTCACTGTACTCTAACAACAGCAGTTCTGCATCTTCCAATGCTTGGTGTGTTTCGGTGGAGGGCTGCCGCGAAAGAAGGCTCGGATAGTCGGTGATGAAGTTTCCATCAAAAAAGAAATTGTATGTAATTTCTTCGTCTTGCACCATGCTAAACGATCGAAAGTGACCTTTGTTAATGAAGGCCACGTGCGAGCAAACTTGGCCAGCCTCTAACAAAAAGCGTCCTTTGGGCACGTACCGCTTCGTTAGCATACCGCGAAACTGAGCCAAATCTTCCGCGTTAAAATCCACGAAGCGATAGACGTACTCTTTTATCCGTACAAAATCTTCATCTGAAACCATAGAAATAGTAACCGCAAGTTATCTCCTTCAGGTAAGCAATCAATTGATTAAAGTTAATTTTTGATTTCCATTAGTGGAGCGCTTGCTCCAGATCATTGATCAAAGAATTTGCATCTTCTAAGCCCACGCTCAGCCTCAACAAATTATCGGGTGTGGGGGAATCAACTCCTTCTACACTTTTGCGATGTTCCAACAAACTTTCGGTGCCGCCCAAACTGGTGGCATTAGTAAATATTTTTACACGCTGTGCTATTTTGATGGCATCTTCTTTGGTGCCGTTCACCAAAAAAGAAACCATCGCCCCGAAATCGCTCATTTGTTTTTTTGCAACCTCGTGACCGGGGTGTGAAGCTAACCCTGGATACAATGCACGTTCTACTTTAGGGTGATTCGAAAGGAACTCAGCAACGGCTTTTGCATTGCTAAGGTGTTGCGCCATGCGCGGAACAAAACTGCGGATGCCGCGCATCAGCAACCAACAATCAAATGGAGCGGGTATTGCTCCTTGAATGTGTTGGATGTGACGGATGCGTTCCCACTGTTCGTCTTTTTTTGCGGTGATGAGTGCGCCTCCTGTTAAGTCACTATGGCCGCCCAAATATTTGGTAGTGCTGTGCATCACAATGTCTGCACCCAGCACCAGCGGATTTTGAAGGGCAGGTGTGGCAAATGTATTATCGACAGCGACTTTGATTTTGTGTTGTTTGCAAATAGCGATGAGCGAAACCAAGTCGATAATTCGCATTTGTGGATTGGTAGGTGATTCTGTCCACACTAATTTTGTGTTGGGTTGGATTGATTTGGTAAGATTGGAAATATCGCTTAGGTCGGTGAATGTTACTGCTAATCCCCAAGGCATAAAAACATCTTTGAGCATGGCGCGAACGCCAGCGTATGCATCGAAGTTGACGATGATGTGGTCGCCCGGGCGGAGACTGAAAAACACAGCACTCGCGGCTGCACTACCGCTGCTAAACGCTGCAGCTTCTTCGCCTTGCTCTAATTGAGCCAACACATTTTCTAATGAAGCGCGTGTTGGGTTTGACTCACGACTATAGATATGCCCGGGTGGATAATCGCCCGTGGGTGGATAATGAAAAGTAGAAGAAAAGTAAAGTGGACTAGTAACGGCACCCGTATGCGGATCGGGAGTGGCACCTGCGTGGGCGCAAATGGTTTTGAAGTGTTCGGTCATGATAATTTTTTTGGAGATTAAAAGTAGAACTTTAACCGCAAAGCACGCAACGAAATACACGCAAAGTTCCGCGGAGTTTATTTGCGAAAAGAGTAAGACTTAACCTTTGCAAAACTCTACGCCCTCTGCGGTTAAAAGGTGTATTTTTATTCTTCCACAAAAAATCACAACTTGTAACATTAACTAAATCCTAACACTATGAAAAAGATTGTTGTCATCGGTCTGTTTTTGTTTTTTGGCTTGGCGGTGAAAGGCTTTAGCCAAACGGTGTATGCATCGGCTAAAGGTGAAAAATACCACACGGCTGATTGCAAACTTTCGGGCGATGCTGATGGAATGACGTTGGCGGCTGCAAAAAAAGCAGGCAAAGGTGCTTGTGGTGTATGCAAGCCTGATGAACATGCAAAAGATAAAGTTAGTCAATGCGCGGGCAAGACGGCAGATGGCACCAAGTGCAAGCGTATGACCGCCAGCAAAAGCGGAAAATGCTTTCAACATAATAAATCATGATTGTTCAACCGCTCCATGTAAATGGACCAAGCTTCTCGCGCATCATCACGGGTGTGTGGCGATGGCACACTGTGTCGCCCGAAACGGTGGAGCGGTTGATTCACACTTCCCTAGAGGAAGGCATAACCACATTCGACCATGCCGATATTTATGGTGATCATACCTGTGAAGAAGTTTTTGGTCGCACGCTAAAAGCAACACCTGCGCTGCGAAAAAAAATGCAGTTGGTGACGAAGTGCGATATCAAGTTTCCTTCTAGCCGCAGGCCGAACACCTGGATAAAACATTACGATACTTCTGAAGAACACATTACTTGGTCGGTAGAAAATTCATTGAAAATGTTGGGCACCGACCATTTGGATTTGTTGCTCATCCACCGCCCCGACCCGTTGCTCAATCCACATGAAGTGGCGGAGGTTTTTGTAAAGTTGAAAGCAGCGGGAAAAGTGTTGCACTTTGGCGTATCGAATTTTACGCCTTCGCAGTTCAACATGCTGCAACACTATTTGCCGATGCCGCTGGTGACCAATCAAATTGAAATTTCGCTTTCGCGGATTGACCCGCTCTTCAATGGTGATTTGGATTTGATGCTGCAACTGGGCGCAAGTGCTATGGCGTGGTCACCACTTGGTGGAGGCAAAATTAATTTTGACGACCGCGATTGGTTTGGCAAAGCCTCGAAATACAATGCCACGTACAGTCAGCTCTCGCTGGCGTGGCTGATGAAACATCCTTCCAACATTTTCCCCATCATTGGCACCACCAAACCCGAACGGATTAAAGAAGCTGCAAAGTCAGTTGACTTTGATTTGGACAAACAAGATTGGTTTGAGATGTTGAAGTGGGCGATGGGCGGCAGGGAGATGCCGTAAATTTTTCCTCTCCAATTATTTTAAGTTAGCTGTTAATATAATTTTATCAGGTAGGTATTTTTGAAAATTGCCGATGTGCCAACTGTTAATCGCTGATTAATTTTCAACCTCCACAATCATCTCAATTTCTACTGCCATACCCAGCGGTAGCGCATACATTCCTACTGCAGACCGAGCATGCTTCCCTTTCTCGCCAAACACCGCTACCATCGTATCTGAGAAGCCGTTGATTACTTTTGGCTGGTCAATATAGCTTTCCGTGCAGTTGACCATGCCCAATACTTTTACAATGCGTTTTACTTTATTCAAATCACCCAGTTCTGCTTTCAAAGTAGAGAGCAACGAAATAGCGGTCTGGCGTGCAGCTTCATAACCTTTTTCGGTCGTTAGATCTTTCCCTACTTTTCCGATGATGTTGCTTCCATCGGCTTTGGTTGGTCCATGCCCCGCCACAAAAAGCAAGTTGCCTGTGCGCACCGCTTTCACATAGTTGGCAATGGGCTTACTTGGCGTAAACAATTCAATGTTGAGTTCTTTCAGCTTTTTGTCAAAATCGATTTTTTGAGCGGAGCAGAAACCCACAAATGACAGAGCGATTAAAAGGAAACACAGCTTTTTCATATTTAAAATTTTTAAAAGAATCCTTTGCTAACTGTCAATTCAACCCTGCTTATTTATCTTCTGTAGCTTTAGCGAAAGAGGACTGCCTACTTTTTTATTGGCTAATCTCCTTCACCAATCCTTTATTCTTCAAAATACTTCCCACAAACTTGCGCTCGTTGTCCGAATTGAAAATTTTGAAGGGCAAAAGAATCAGTTGAGCCTTGTTCACAAACAGTAAGTAATGGTCTTTGCCCACTTTAGCGCTCTGTATTTGATCCCACTTCATCGGCATACCTTCGCGCGGGTTAATTTTCATCACAATCTGTTGGCTTGTGATTTCGTACGAAAATCGCT
>JAAFHY010000199.1 GCA_013298505.1 Cytophagales bacterium | reverse complement strand
GGATGTGAAGGCAGAGAACAAGTTGTTTGCCACCGTAGATGCCACCGTGCGCAAGGTAGTGATTGGCGATATTCCTTTTTTATTGTCTGATACGGTTGGGTTCATCCGAAAGCTGCCGCACCATTTGATTGAGTCATTCAAATCTACACTCGATGAAGTGCGCGAGGCAGATATTCTGTTGCATGTGGTAGATGTGGCACATCCGTTTCACGACAATCACATTGAAGTGGTAAAGCAGACGTTGGCCGAGATTGGTGCCGGCAATATCCCCACGGTGTTGGTGTTGAATAAAATCGATTTGTTGAAAGATAAGGAAATCAACTTAGAAGAACTGAAAGGCTACTACCGCGAAAAGGGTTTTGAGCATGTGGTGTTTGTTTCCGCATTGTCGAGAGAGAACCTGCAACAATTTAGGCAATTGATTTTTGATATGGTGCGGAACAAACATATTCAGATTTATCCGAATTATGTTGTGTCCGATCACGTTCAATATTTTGAGGGGAAGTTTGATGATAATAATTAGAAGTAATAAGGCACTCTATTTTTTGCATAGATATATGCCGTTGTATATGCTATTTTTTTTGTGGACTCTTTTATGGAAATCCGGAAATCTTGAGGTACAGAAAATAGTGACATGGTTCGTTCTAAGTTCGGCTCTAACTCTCTACTATGTTTTCCGGGCTCGATTTATTACAATTGCGACCATTACGCCAGAAGGAATAATTGTAAAAAAGGATAGGCTATTTCTCTGGTCAGATATCAAAAGCGTTCGGAGGGTATCTCAATTGTATACAATGAAGTTAAAGACCACAAGAAAAATCTATATTTTTCCGATTGATCACTTAGCTGGTTTAGGAACTTTTTACTCTGATTCAACAATGGAGCAAAAGATCAATTTGATGAAAAATAAATACAGCATTTAATTTAATGATTGTCTTTGGACAATAATGATTTTCAGTCGATGGCCAATAACCAATTTATGGACTTCGCCAAAGTAAAATTTCCTTCTTAACTTAAATGTGTTTTCCACGAACTGCTTTCATGCAAAAAATTCTATCTTCCACCCAAACCAAACTCCTCGATCAATTCACCATCGAGCATCAGCACATTGCCTCGATTGATTTGATGGAGCGGGCATGCAGCGCTTTTGTCGAATGGTTTGTCACCAAATTCCTGGCAACTGAAAAAATCGCTGTGGTGTGTGGCACGGGCAACAATGGGGGCGATGGGCTGGGCATTGCACGAATGTTGTGCGAATGGAGTTATCCCTTAGAGGTTTTCATTATCCGAGGTTCATCTGCCGAGTCAGCTGACTTCAAAATCAACTTAGAACGATTGCCTTCAAAAATAAAGTGCATCAATGCTAATGAAAGCACACAACTGGATTTTTCTAAAACTGATGTGATCATCGATGCCATTTTTGGCTCGGGTCTTTCGCGCCCAGCAGAGGGTATTTATGCCGCTGCGATTGAATCAATCAATCAAGCGAAAGCCATAAAAGTCGCAGTGGATATTCCATCTGGATTATCGTCCGATAGTCACTCAACAGGTGCCATCGTTCAGGCGCAATTCACGGTTTCGTTTCAGCTGCCAAAGCTGGCTTTCTTTTTTCCGCAGTACGCAACTAATGTGGGTGATTGGGTAATAGTGGATATTGGCCTGAGTCAAACTTTTTTGAAAGAAGTTGAAGCACATAATTTCTATGTGACTGAAAAATCGGTGAAGAAACTGGTTCGTGCGCGCAAACGATTTTCGCATAAAGGCAACTTCGGTCATGCTTTGCTGATTGCCGGATCGAAAGGAAAAATGGGAGCGGCTGTGCTGAGTGCCCGCGCGGCCATACGCTCGGGATTGGGCTTATTAACCGTACATGCACCGTATTGCGGACTGGATATATTGCAAACATCTGTGCCGGAGGCAATGGTTGAAGTGGATCTAAATGAAGCTCACTTTTCATCGTTGGCTGATATGTTGAATTATAAGACTATTGGCATAGGCCCCGGATTGGGTAAGCATCAAGATTCTGTTAAAGTCTTTTCTCGACTTTTAGAAAATTATCAACAACCCATGATAATCGATGCCGATGCGTTGAACATCCTTTCCGAGAACCGCGAGTTATTGCAACTCATCTCAAAAGGAAGCATCTTAACTCCCCACCCAAAAGAATTTGAACGGTTGGTCGGAGGGTGGACCAATGATTTTCAACGATTGGAGAAACAGAAACAACTGGCTTCGCAATTACAATCCGTTATTGTGTTAAAGGGAGCGTTCACTTCTATTGCCGATGCCCAAGGCAATATTTATTTTAATTCTACCGGCAACCCGGGCATGGCCACAGGTGGGAGTGGAGATGTACTCACGGGAATTTTAACTGGTTTACTGGCACAAGGTTATGCCACTCGTGATGCCGCTATTCTAGGCGTTTATCTGCACGGCCTTGCAGGCGATTTGGCTGCCCATGAGGTGGGGATGCATTCGCTGATAGCGTCTGATTTGATACAATACTTACCTGCGGCATTCAAGCGAATTGCTAGATAAAGACTAGAACCTCCCTGAAAAGAGGGATTTTTTTGGTTCCTTTAAACTTTTGGCTTACGAATTGCATCTAAACATCATTAAACTACGTAAGTAAACCTTAATGAACGTCACCAAAACCATACTTATTGCTTCTTTATTGATTCTATCGATGGTTCGTTTGTTTGGGCAA
>JAAFHY010000198.1 GCA_013298505.1 Cytophagales bacterium | reverse complement strand
AACAGCCTCGACGTGGTGCCGCAAGCTTGGTCGCTTTCGACGATGGAAACGGTCCCAAAAATTTATGACAGTAATATTTCCCCTACTGCCAGCACCGTGATGGCTCCGCAGATTGGCGGTGCGATGCTCGCTACCGTTAATTCAACTGGCAGCGATGGCGTGATAGCAATTGCATATACACCCATTTCTCCGACAAGTGCCCCTCGCATCAAGCTCCCCGGCGTCTTCAACTCAGATATCGACACCGCTCTCGAAACGCCAATTACGTTATATGCCAGCACGTTGACCCAGTCCGGCTCATCACTTCGGGAACCAGCAGAGTCGTTCGGCAGTTTTATTCGCTTTCTGCTGCAAATGGCATTCCAACACACGTTTGCATACGAGGGCGGGTCGGTGACGATCAATATCTTAAGCGTACCAATACCATTTACGGCGATCGGCCTACTCCAAATTGATACGTTTACGGAGCAGTACAATGTCATCAAAGCGAAAAACAACGGCAAGACAACCAGCGAATTACATCAAGCTGCATTCGACAAAATGCTTAGTCGTTATGGACTCCGCTAGTCATTAAGCAGCGTGTGACAAAGCCTGCCCAGCCGCGCTTGGGTTTAGCTGGCTATTAGGAAGATGCAATATGGGTTTGTTGAAAATACGATTTCTCCCTGTTTTTGAAAAACAAAGTTTCTCAGAACGTCCCGCAATCGATTTGTTTTCTTGAGATGATGTTTTGCCACCCCAAAAGTTGCGTTTTTTGATGCAAAAATCGAATTTCAACAAATTCCTAAAGGAATGCTTGCAATCGCAACGGTCTCATAGTAACTTACGTTAACTTCTTGCGAAGAAAATTCGGATACCTTTTTCTCAGTGGGGCAAAGCCGTCTGAATGAATTTAGTAGCACGAAAGAAAACCCACCACTTCTAGACCTATAGAATGTTGCTATGCCTATAAAACGCCAACAAAATAAGACACTTTTAAATAGTAAAGATCGGGCAAAAGAAACATTTAAATTTGCTATTTCAGCGGATGAAGCATTTAAAAACACGACACCAGTTAAAGAAAACCATTTTTATAGCGTTAGTAAAGACCTTGGCTTATGTATCCTTTGCTTGGTTCCATATCGCGCAGAGCTTGCGGACAGAATTCTGCCCTTGCTTGGAAACGTGAATGCGTTCTCAGGTGACCGTTTTAACATTGCAATGCTTGGTTACGTCACAGATACTCGACCCGCAGGAGTCCAAACGAACTCCGATTGGAAGCTAATTGAAGGCCCCAATGGGAAAAGATGGTATTTCAGTGATTCGTTATTTGCGCAACAAACTGCTTACCTAAGAAATTATATGCAATTCAATTACTGCGGAGGTGTCACGGCAATTCTCTTTGATGTTAATCGTGGTCAGATTAACGGTCATACAATCTGGGGAATACTAGAGGAGAATCTTTGTCGTCTTGATCAGGTGATCATTTTGAAAAATGATTACTTTAAAAAGGTTAAAGCATCAAGCAGTATAGAAGAGTTTTTTCAAGCGATTAATCTTTGCGTCGAAAAACTAATTAAAAAAGGCACTGGCAGTATTACGGCTGGAATTTCAGACCATTTCTTGGGCAAAAATTTATTAAACATTAAATTACCGATCAAGCTTATTGGGGATGGGGAGTTAATGGCGGCGGCAATTACACCAATAACGAATTTTCTCGATGCAGCTGCATTTCGCGTTCAAGATTGTTCATTGTCGCAGAAACAATCAAGAAAATCGGATTAAGTGCTTGTCCTACGTGTTCAATCTTGCAACTATAAAATCTTTTGCTGCATTAATTATTCCCTATATAAATCAAATAGTTAAATAAGTATTGTGTGTGATTTTAACGGAAAAGTAGAGCCGCAGAAGATTTTTGGGCGTTGGAAAAAAGCCACTTTCCCCCACCCTAGGTCTTGCAACTGATGTAAACTCGAGATGTGCTGGCAATAGCATTGCTATTTCGCAATTTAGGTACTATTATTTGCGTCGTTAGTTTCATGAAAGTACTTTAACTTGTATGTGTAAGTCAATGATCGATAAGTGTAATTATCATCGGCGAAATGCTCAAATACATAAATCGCTAACAAAAATATGTCGTGTCAGCCATTTGGATGATACGGCGTTGTCTGTGCAAGATGCATTAGATTTATAAAGGTAGAACAGAATGGATACTATGAGCGTGACTGATACCGCTGAATATTCGATGTGGACATTACCAGAGGAAAAGCGCACTAAATTAAAGAGTGCCGAAAGTAAAACTACACTTACAAAACAGCAACTGTCAGAAATTCAAATAATAGTAGAAGAAAAACAGTCTGAGATCGTAGCCGCTGGTTACATGGCCAAGGTCAGTCCAAAAGTAATGAAAGCTCCAGTATAGTCGAGCGCCTTCTTCGGTGCCCGACAGGACAGAACCGCTCAAACTAGAAAAGTTGACTTACTGAGGCTCAGTAAATCAGCATTACAAACGCGGTCATGTTGCAGCGTTTCTCGCAGAAAATATGCCATTCTAAAATGGTTGGTGGGGTCTGGTCATTTCGGCAAGTCATTGAACAGTATGCACAATAAAACACAATGCATAAAAATTGATGGGTTTGCTGAATTCCTTAAGTTAATGGATCTCTCACCCAATTCCCCCGGATATAAACAAGGGTTGTATCTCAATTCCTACCTGAGAGACCTTGGGGCAAAAGTGATTATTCTGGAGACACACTATTTTGATAGAGACTACC
>JAAFHY010000197.1 GCA_013298505.1 Cytophagales bacterium | reverse complement strand
GTAATCTTTACATCAAAATCTCCCCATACTCCATGAAATTCACGAGCTACATACGGATAGGCATGCCATCCTTGAAAATCATATTCGGCCATTTTAGGGTACCACTGCGTCATCGAATAGGCAATACCTTCGCGGTTGTTGCGGCCGCTCCTTCGGACTTGCTGAGGAACTTGACTCTCAAATACCATTTCAAAAACCGATTTTGATTTTGGAAGCAGCGGTTTGTTAAGTGTTACTTCGAGAAGTGTACCATTCACTTTATAGCGTACCTCTTTGCCATCTTGCTTTAGAGATTGGATATGTTGGTAGCCGATTTCATCGTCTTTCAATTTAGAAATCCGATCCATCACACGCCTATCGGGGTCGGGCAGGTTGCGCGAGCGAACATCCATCATACTGCCGGGCTGGAAGGCGTTAAAGTATAAGTGATAATAAACTTTTGTAAGTGTATCGGGTGAATTATTGGAATAAACTAATTTTTGATTTCCATTCACCCGGTGTGTAGCAACGTCCAGTTTCACATCCATGGTGTACTCCACTCGTTGCTGCCAATAATCGCGTTGAGCCAAAGTAAGTGTTGAGATAAATATGAGGGCAGAAAATACTGATAATACCTTCATGGTAATGCAATTTAATATTCGAAAAGTATCTAAAAGAACTGAAACCTCCGAATGTAATTACATATTCAGTTTATCGCTAGCGGAATGGGGTCAGTATTTAAATTTAATCCACCATTCCTAGCGAGAGTACATTCAACTTAATGAAACAGAATTTCAGATCTGGTAGCTGTTAAATAACTAGGCGATCAGACCTTTTCAAATACTCTTTAAAATTACTTGAAGTTGATTGTTTTGGAAATGGTAACAGAGAAGAAACTATTTTGAGGCAATTCGCTCTCGCCCGGAAGTGCCACGGGCCAGTTGTAGGTATAAGAAGCGGTAAATGACCAATTCTTTTTTGTTACTCGTAGCGGTAAGGTGGCAGCGTAGTTCATCAACCCAAATTCCTTTTTATCAATTTGTTGCGTTTGTGGCAATCTTTTTCTCAACCGAATGGAAGGCTCTTGCGCAAATTGTATGCTGGTAACGTTGGCGCTCCCAAATAATAATTGAAAAGAAGGGGAAAGTGAAATCCGATCGAGGCCAATGAAATGATACTTCCGGATGTTAAGTACTACCCCGGGGCTAAGGCGATAGGCTTGCTCTTGACCAAAATAATACGAGTAGTCGAAGCGGAAAGTAACAGGTTTTAAATCAAAAAAATTAGATAGCCCAACCATGTTGGTGAGTGGATTTTCCACATTGATGTCTGTGGTGTTGTAAATCAAGCGATCGTAAGAGGCCAAGAACGAATAATGTGACCCTATGGATTTTAAATACCCCACCGAAGCGATGGTCAAATATAAGTTGGGGTTGTATTCTTCGCTCCAGTAGGCGGTAACATCGCCATACAAGCCTGATTTGTGATAATACGATGCCCCGGCAGTGGCACCGTATTGATTAACGCCAACCGTTCTTCCTGCTGAAATAATGTTAGTGTTAAATCCAGCTCTTACAACCATCGATGAGTTGATACTTGTTTGGCTGTTCAGTAAACTATCAATCATGTTAAAGATAGAGAGCGAATCGCTGGCACTAAAAATACTATCGATTTTTGAAAATGATAGTGAAGAAGTAAGGGTATCTAAGTAATGTTGGGTAGTATCTTTTTGCTGAGCATTTGCTACAATAGCAAATGCCATCGTGTAGAAGATGGCACTTAACTTTTTTAAAGAGGGCATTTACCTAGTTATTCTTTTCGCGCTGCCGTTGCTCTAATCGGTTGCGCATGTTTTCTTTTCGCTGCTCACGCATCTCTTGTCTATCTTGCAATCGTTGTATCAGCATCCTTCTAAATTCTTCTTCGGCTTTGGGCAAGGTAAGCAATTGTTGAGCTGATATAATATTTAATAATCTATCAGAATACTTCTTTTCTAAATCTACATTTTGTTGCTTGAGTTGTAAGCTTAAGTTAAGCAGGGCTTTCTCACGCTCTGCTTGTGTTTTTCCAGCTTCGGGGTTGCGCTCTGCTTGGCGAAATTGCTTACGCAATTCCATCCGCTGCTCAGAGAATTCTCGGTAGATGGGCCAAAATTTTTCTGCTTGGGCGGGTGTTAATTTTAGCTTCTCAGAGATCAACGCAATACGTGCTGCTTGAATTTTCTCTTGGGCTTTTGGATTTTGTTTTTCCAAGTCAGTATCTTCTTGCGCAAAGGTTGCCCAAGCGCTTGCCATCATAATTAAAAGGGCCAATAGCTGTTTCATATACTTAAATGTTAATGTCGTATTCGTTTGCTAATTCATCTAATTCACTGTCCGATATTCCATCGTATTGTTTTTGCATTTCATCTACCGTGGAGTTGCTAAAGGCAGCATGTTCCATAATATCATCGGTCGAGATTTCGTCACTTTCTAGATAGGCCAGTAATTGCCCGGCTGGTATATTTTCCAAAGCGGCCATGGGGTCTTCATTTTTGGCAGAGTAATTATTCCAAAGTGCTACCGAAATAACGCCTACTAAAACAACGGGCAAGGCATATCGTAAGGCCAACTTTCCATAGCTTAACGAAACTTTATACTTTGGTTGACCTGCCTCTATCCGCGCCTGAATGCGCATGGACAACTCATCAAAGTAGCCATCTGGCACTTTAAAGTTTTGCTTTTTGGGTATGTCTTCCAGGCGTTTCATTTGTTGTTTATCGTATTTGGTGCTTTGACTAAAGTTCTACTTTTAAGTTTAATCTATCT
>JAAFHY010000196.1 GCA_013298505.1 Cytophagales bacterium | reverse complement strand
GATTGAGTTTTTTAAATGTTGCCTAACACGGAAATAGGGATACTTGTCGCGTTCACATAGTAAAGATAAATCAGGAGGATCAAATCTACAAGTACATGTATTTTTGCATTTATCAAGCTGATAATAAACAGATTAGATGAAAATGTACAGCGCAACGACCCCAGCACCAATACAAAATGCGCACCCATGTTGCGACTCTTTTTTGCCCATCATCAGCACTTGTTCTCATTAATCCGATAACACAGACAAATAAATCTCAACTTCGGAATTTTCGCCATCTTGAGATTTCGGCCCATACACCTCAAAGTCGTAAGTGTATTTTCTTTGGAGTTCCTTGTCGCGGTGCCAAATATCCAGCCAAACGTCCACGACCGCTTTGGGCATTTCTCCTTTTGCCGTGAATATTTGAAAGTGATCAGCGGGGAATTCACGTCCAATGAGACCGGCTGGAATTTCATCCAGGGTCGTTACCGGAATGCCGATTATCGCGGTGTATTCCTCCGTGTAGTCGCTTATGTAATCCGTATAAATTGCAATGACATCGGATGAAAGTTTATTCGGAATCTTCTCCGGGACGTTCTCGGCAAAGAAGCGCCCCCAAAGTTTGCCCAAATCTTCTTGTGACTGGTTGTTTTTATTGCTTGTTCTGGTAGCAATCCCAATGATGTTGAACCCCGTTGTCATGGCTTTTTTTGTTGGTTTTTCAAAGGTTTACAATAGCGATAAGGCTATTGTGTTTTGCGCTGCTTAGCCTCAAAGTCCATCAAAGTACCTGCTTTCATTGATGAACTTTTCCAGGTTTTTTATTTCGATTAAAGCGGACAAATCGCCACTTTTCAAATTGTTGACATTGTAGTAGTTTCGGCCAATCCTAGAGCCCATGAAATACCCCAGATCTCTAGGCTTGTTTAGAAATAGTGCATCATCACCGCCAAACCAATCGCCATAGTTGCTTGAAAACAACTCCTGTTTCAGCTTTGCTTTTAATTCGGATTCATGGCGAAGGCCATAATCATAATAGTTTCCATTATTGCCATGAGGCACAATCAATTGGGCAATAAAATCAGGTATGCCTTCACTCAGTACTCTATGTGCCAGCGTATTCCCGTTAAATGTTTTGGCGATTTTGCCTCCATGGACTCTGTGCTGGATGTGAATGTGCTCATGAATTACAGTCCTGAAAAGATTGCTTCTGGAAACGTAATCTTGAATGGCAGGGCTAAATTCCTTGGTGTACGTATTGGCGTCAAGTCCATGAAACTCCAACCCTATATAGATGAGGTTTCGGTCTTTTTCAATGGCAATATTCCCTCCGGTTCTAAAGTTGCCAAATGCGATACAAATGTCGGCATGGTTTAAATTGGGATACAATTTTTCAAGTTGTGCTACATTTTTTCGGATGGAATCTTCCGAATTGATCAGCCTAATGGAGTTTTTTCGAATGGTTTTATAAAATTCAGGGAAACGTCTAAGGTAATAAGTGTAATGGGATGCTTTAATATTCCATTTTTTTATAAAAACTTTAAACTCATCAGAAGCTCGGTCAAGAACCAGCGTTTGAAAAACCTTGGTCGTATCTGTGCTGGTTTTTAACGCATCGAAGGCCTCCCAAAAATGCTCAACATCCTGGGTGATGATTTTGAAGTTGTTTTTCTGCCCAAACACGGAGCTTGTCATCAGAAGGCAGACAGTCTGGATGAAAATTTTATTGCGCATGGATTGGTAGAATTGATATCATTCAACATTACCCATCAAAATAGCCGGCACTCCGCCCGTCGAAATCCGGTACACATCCGTGCCCACTTCCTGCATGGCTGCCGATTCCGCCGCAGCTTCCAAAGCTTCTATCGACTCGTAATGCAGGGTAAGCATAAGAAAATAGACAAGCGCGCCGTCAGGTGTAGGCATAAACCGAGTTACCGTGTAAGGTTTTGAGTCGGCTGGAATGCCTGCTTTTTCGTGCAAAAGAACCAAATGCGCAGCAAAGTCTGCTTCAAACTGTTCTACATCAGCTGGCGGTGGATAAAGGAAGATGAGTTGATACATCGAAGCTGAAGATTAGAGATGAGAAAATGAAAAGAACAGAAGGTTGCCTGGTCAGGACCTTCTGTTCTCCGCGTCAATTGACAAAATATGCGCTCAGCGTTCAACTTGCGCCTGGTATTATTTCGCCGCCTTAGTCACAAAGAGTAAGCCCTCTTTAAAGCCCGGATATGGCGAGATGCCCCAATCATCAAAGGCTTGGTACTTAGCAGCGATTTTATTGCCCGATTTGCTGGCCAATAATTTAGCGAAGTTGGTCATGTTTTCGTTCACTTCGGGGATATTGCTGTTGCTATAAGCCCCATTCAAGCTGGCCAGGAAGATTTTCCGGTCTTTGAATTTGTCAGGAGTTTGCAAAGCCTTGTTGGCCAATCCCGTGAAGAAATCATTGTTTTCGTCATACCATTCCTTGGTTGCGGCGATGTAGCCGTTGAATAAGGTCGGTTTGCTCAGCAGGGCGTACAAGGTAAAGGAGCCCGACAGCGATCTGCCATGCAATACCCTCTGTCCACTACAGCGGTACTTTTTTTCGATTGAGGGGACCAGTTCTTGCTCCAGGTAGGACAGGTATTTGTCGTACACGGCGTTTTCCTGTTCTCTTTCCAGTTTGTCTTCCACGTTGATGCCTACCACGATCATTTCAGGTGTGCCGTTTTCTTTGTGCAGTTTTTGGGTTAACACCGCAATTTCTTCCACCATTTCGTCCGTCACTTGTGGAAAGAACAAGACCGGGTACTTTTGTTGAGATTTAGCGTAGCTGTCAGGTAAACGAACCATCTGTTTGACGTTTTTTTTC
>JAAFHY010000195.1 GCA_013298505.1 Cytophagales bacterium | reverse complement strand
ATGTGTAACGGGCGATATTTTTGGCTCATGCCGATGTGATTGTGGCCCCCAATTGCACAGTGCCATGCAACTGGTAGAACAGGAGGGCAAGGGAGTTGTTTTATATATGAAGCAAGAGGGGAGGGGCATTGGGTTACTGAACAAATTGAAAGCCTATAAACTACAAGAGCAAGGGCTAGATACTGTAGAGGCCAACTTACAATTGGGTTTCGATATGGACAATCGTGATTACGGTATAGGTGCACAAATTTTGCATGACTTAGGCATCTCGAAAATAAAGCTGATAACCAACAATCCTAAAAAACGAATTGGCTTAATGGGATATGGCCTCGAAATTGTAGAGAATGTTCCCATCGAAATAAAGCCAAATCCGTATAACGAAAAATATTTGCAAACCAAGCGCGATAAATTAGGTCATACGATATTAAAGAAATGAGCAGAGTTGTTTTCTTTTGCTTTTTGTTGATTACTACAGCTTCTTCGGCACAGCAGTTTGCTTTTGAATTTTGGCACGAAGGCAAAGTGGTGTTAGAATCAAGTGATACGCTGAGAGGATTTGTGAAGTACGATCTGCAAAACGATATCATTCAAGTAAAGGCCAATGGTCAGTTACAAAGTTTTACCGCGCGTAAAGTATTGCTTGTGGAAATTTTTGATGCCAGCGTAAAACGATACCGACAGTTTTATTCGCTGCCGTATTCGCCCAACAATACATATAAATCGCCTAAGTTTTTTGAACTTCTTTCAGAAGGAAAAATCACCCTTTTATCGCGCGAAAATGTGGAACTCCGGACTTACAATTCTAACTTCAGTTATTATGGAACTGTAACCCAGCAAGTGATGGTGTACAAGTTCTACTTGCTTAAGCCTTCGGGGGCGTTAGATGATTTTGTGGGAAAGAAAGCAGATTGGTTGAAGTTGATGGAAGACAAAGAAAAGCTTGTAAAAGATTTTGCCAAAGACAACCACCTCGACTTTGAAGATAAATATGAATTGACCAGAATTGTTGATTATTACAATTCGCTGGTAAAAAAGTAATATACTAGTTGTTTCCTACCCAATGAAAAAACCACTTATACTTGTTTCTAACGATGACGGGATCACCTCACGTGGCATCTTCAATCTTGTAACCGTAATGAAAGAATTGGGTGAGGTACTCGTAGTAGCTCCCGATGGCCCACAATCTGGAATGGGGCATGCCATCACTGTGGGCGATACACTTCGCTTAAATGAGTCATTTATTTTTGAGGGTGTACGTGCCTATGAGTGCAGCGGTACGCCTGCCGATTGCATTAAAATGGCGCGGCACTTTGTTCTTAAAAATGAGCGGCAACCCGATGTAATTGTAAGTGGAATTAATCACGGAAGCAATACGTCAATCAGCGTACTTTATTCGGGCACCATGTCTGCCGCCATTGAAGGTGCCATTGAGGGTGTGCCGTCTATCGGATTTTCTCTTTGCGATTATAGCCACAAGGCGGATTTTTCGCACACGCATCAGGTAATAAAAAAGATTGTGGAGCAGGTGTTGAGAAAAAGTTTGCCCAAGGGTGTGGCGTTGAATGTAAACATTCCGGCTAAACGGCACGAAGCATTAAAGGGCATTCGTATATGCCGGCAAGCCAACGCAAAGTGGGTAGAAGATTTTGATCAGCGATTTGATCCTTATGGGCGACCTTATTTTTGGATGACTGGAAACTTTATCAATTTTGATAAGGCCGAAGACAATGATGAATGGGCGATTGCCAATAATTATGTTTCAGTTGTTCCGTGCCAATTTGATCTAACAGCCCATCAGGCAATCCCGTTGTTAAACGAAGAGTGGGATATACTAAAGTAATTAGGTGTTAACAACGAATCAATCTCAAGCCGGGTCAACATCAAACACAATCTTGAGTTTCCGATATTCTGGTTGAGACGTTAGCTGATGCGAAATTTTTAGCAAGGCTGCTTTACTATCCGCAAGTTTGCCATGGTCGCGGCCAATTTTAATGAGCACGGTCAACAGAAATTCATTTCTGATTTTTGATACCATCGGTTCGCCAGGCCCCACAATGCGCACCATCGGCAATGCCTTTTTGATCTCGTCAGCATAGTTGGTAGCAGCACGATGAACCAATTTTTTATCTACGTGCTTGAAGGTGATTTCTATGATTCTCGAGTAGGGTGGGTAAAGATGCTCGTGCCGATCGGCAAGTTGTTCAGTTACAAAACCATTTACATCGTGATTTTTTACATAGCTGAAAAGCGGATGCATAGGGCTAGCGGTTTGAATGACCACCTTTCCTTTTTTAGCCCTGCGGCCCGCGCGGCCACTTACTTGCATAATTAGTTGAAAGGCTCTTTCGTACGATCTAAAATCTGGAAAGTGCATCATCCGATCGGCATCAAAGACACCTACCAGATTTACTTTATCAAAGTCGAGGCCTTTCGTAACCATCTGTGTGCCTACCAAAATATTGGTAGTGCCACTTTCGAAATCTTGTATAATGGTTTCATAGCCTGACTTTGATCGGGTAGTGTCTAAATCCATTCGTTGAATTTTAGCATCGGGGAAGTGCATTTTCAATTCCTCTTCTAATTTTTCGGTTCCGTAACCAAGTGTTTGCAAACGTGTGGAAGAGCATGATGGGCATTTGCTATGCATTTCTTCTTTGTAACCACAATAGTGGCAAATCATCGACTGCCTATATTGATGATATGTAAGGCTTACTGCGCAGTTAATACATTTTGGTATCCACCCACAGTCTTGGCATTCGATCATAGGTGAGTAACCCCGCCTATTTTGAAAAAGAATTACCTGCTCTTGGTTTGTAAGTGCTTCGCTAATCTCTTTTAATAGAACCGAAGAAAATTCTCCCTTCATGGTTTTTCGTTTCC
>JAAFHY010000194.1 GCA_013298505.1 Cytophagales bacterium | reverse complement strand
GAATTTTGTGCAGGGGCCTGTGCTCGGCTTTGCCGTAAGTGGACATCAAGAAGTGGGTCTATTTAAACCAACTACGCTAGCAAATGATTGGTTAACAGGTGGTGCGTTTGGTGCAGAGGGGTCAATCTTGCTCGCTGTTTTGGCTGCGATTTTAGCTCTCTTTTATTCGATACAATTAATACCATCAGCAAAAAAAGCAGTCTCAAATCCGGCTAAAGCTCCTGAAACTCTTGAAAGAAAAGAAGTGGCCGAGCAGTGATCTTTTTTAATTAAAGCCTACCGACACTTAGCATCGTTCATAGCCACCTCTTGTGGCGGGAAACGCCCGAAATCGAAAATCTTAGCAATGCTTGACAGATCGTTTGGGGCAACACCATCGCCAGTAAGCATTAAATAAAATCGATTTTGAATGCCCATCACAATCTGCGATTTGTTAGCTGACTTACTATAATGCATCCTGCCAGGCTGCTTTTCAAACTCGTATGCCTGCTCCAGAACCAAATCTGTCTCAATATCTTCTTCATTTTTCCATTTTTGCGTAGCCTGCCGATACATCACCGAAGCATTGTTGTAGTCGAAAAGCATAATCGTGATTTGTTTCTTGCCGTGCACAAAGGTTCGCTCAATCATAGAATACGACAAAGTGCCAATCTTCAACATCCGTCCCTTAATTTGGTCTTGCATTTTATATCCTTCTATCTTTTCGGGTGCGAGTTCACCCAGCTGCTTTAAGGTGAGTACTGTCGACTGCGCCCAAATTGGATAAACAGCCACCATAACAAACGCTATCAAAAGAAGCGGTTTCAACCAGCGGTCTGTGAAAAAAGGATGCACGGCACTAAATAAACACATTTTCTATTGCGAGGCGAGGATTCTTTATAAAAATCGCATCGCAAATGCGGTTGATACTCACTAAATTGCGCCCTCATTTTTTTACCGTGGGCAATTTGAAAAATTTCAACGAATTCAAAGATTTAAACCTGGCGCAAGTAGCGGCAGATGTGTTAACCTTTTGGAAAGAACAAGGCATTTTCGAAAAGTCGGTGACCAACCGAGAGGGCAAACCAACCTTCACCTTTTACGAAGGGCCACCATCGGCCAACGGCACTCCGGGCATTCACCACGTGATGGCCCGCACGGTAAAGGATATTTTTTGTCGCTACAAAACACTACAGGGTTTTCAAGTAAAGCGAAAAGGTGGCTGGGATACACACGGATTGCCTGTTGAATTACAAGTAGAAAAGCAACTCGGCATCACCAAAGACGATATTGGAAAGAAAATCTCGATAGAAGAGTACAACCAAAAATGCCGCGAAACGGTGATGATGTACAAAGACCAGTGGGATGATTTGACCCTAAAGATGGGCTACTGGGTGGACTTGAAAAATCCGTACATCACCTACAACAACGAGTACATCGAGAGCGTATGGTGGATATTAAAAAAGTTTTACGACAAAGGGTTGCTGTACAAAGGCTACACCATTCAGCCGTATTCACCATCCGATGGAACGGGCCTCAGTTCACATGAGTTGAATCAACCCGGCTGCTACAAAGATGTAAAAGACACCAGTGTGGTGGCGCAGTTCAAACTAATTCAAGACGCTAAGTTCAAGAATATTTTTGCTGAAGGAGATGTGTATGTGTTGGCGTGGACGACTACACCGTGGACACTTCCATCAAATACAGCGCTAACGGTCGGTGAAAAAATTAAATACGTTTTAGTCAATACGTTTAATCAATACACACACCAACCCATTAGTGTGGTGTTGGCAAAGGAATTGGTGGGCAAATATTTCTTGGAAAAAAATAAAGACTTAAAACTTTCTGACTACACGCCTGGCGACAAAGCAATTCCATTTGAAATTGAAAAAGAATTTTCTGGCAAAGACTTGGTTGGTTTGCGCTACGAACAACTCATGCCATACGTACAGCCATTGCACAATGCTGACAAGGCATTTCAAATTGTAGCGGGCGATTTTGTAACCACCGAAGATGGTACAGGCGTTGTGCATACTTCACCCACGTTTGGTGCCGATGACTTTCGCGTAGCGCAGCAAAACGGAATTCCGCCCATGATGGTGCGTGATGAGGCTGGCAACGAAATGCCTACTGTTGATAAGAAAGGGAAATTTGTAACCGAAATCGGAAAGAAGCTACAAGAGGGTGTGGCGAAATACAAAATCAAAACACATAAGCCGCTTGGTGCCGATGATTTTTATGTGAAGAATTATACCGATGAAGATGAAACCAATCCCGATTATAAAAATACGGATGTCATCATTTCCATTATTTTAAAAGAAGAAAATAAAGCCTTTAAAGTAGAGAAGTACGAGCACACCTATCCGCACAGTTGGCGCACCGATAAGCCCGTGTTGTATTACCCACTCGATGCGTGGTTCATCAAAACCACTGCACTGAAAGATAAAATGGTGGCTGCAAACAAAACCATCAACTGGAAGCCTGAATCGACTGGCACAGGTCGCTTTGGCAATTGGCTAGAGAATTTGGTGGATTGGAATTTATCGCGCTCACGTTTTTGGGGAACGCCCTTGCCCATTTGGAAAACCAAAGATGGAAAAGAAGAAATTTGTATTGGCTCGATTGAAGAACTTAAAGTAGAGATAGCGAAGGCTGAAAAATCTAAAGTCTCAAATCTCAAATCTCAAATCTCGGATTTACACCGTCCATTCGTTGATGAAATTGTTCTCGTCAGCAAGTCAGGTCAGCCCATGTACCGCGAAACTGATTTGATTGACGTTTGGTTTGACTCAGGTGCGATGCCGTATGCTCAATGGCATTATCCATTTGAGAACAAAGAAGTTTTTGAAAACGCTTATCCGGCCGATTACATTTCAGAAGGTGTAGATCAAACCCGTGGTTGGTTT
>JAAFHY010000193.1 GCA_013298505.1 Cytophagales bacterium | reverse complement strand
ATTTACTGAATTTTTTTTGCCTGCGAGATGTCGTCCGGATGGTCTCTCGTTAGCTTCGGAAATCAATCTCGTTTCCGGGATGGGTTGAATTACTGCCAACGTTTGTGCTTCTGCAGTAGCGCGCTTCCGAAGCCGCGTCCTGTCCCCGAAACCAAACGTTGAACGAAGATAACACTTATAACTTACACGTCACCGCGCTATTGCAGAAGCATTTTGTTAGCAACATGTGCCCTTCTTCGCTCAACTTTTAAGTCAGTCGTTAATGTGTCGTCAAGGTGTCAGGTAATAGAATTGATTGTCACGGAACATGGTCGTCCGTTTGTTGTTCATTTGTTCTTTGTCCCTGAAACTTTGTTGTGAAACTGTACAAGCGCGGGCGGCAACATAGGAGAATCTTTTAATTTACTCTTACTAATCTGTCCAGTATTGGTGCGGGGTTGCGGCACTCTTGGCAAAGCTTTGGTTTTGCGGGCGGTTTTTTGCGGGCTTTTACATGTGTGCCGCTTGGGTCGGCCTCACTTTCGGGTTACTCCGAAGTCACATTACGAGTTTCTCGGTGTTACACTGTCGGTTTCGGGAATAGCATCGTCAATTTCAGAAGTCACATCGGAGTTTCTTGGGTCACATTGCAAATTTCGTTAATCACATTACGAGTTTCGGGAACAAAATTGCAAGGTTCGCGAAGCACATCATAAGTTTCTGAACCTTCCTAAGATTTGCTTTAAGCGATCGTTCCCAAAAAATTTCTTCTTTTATTTTTTAGACCATTATAAGGTTCTCTTCATTTTTCTTGTCTTATCGGCAAGCAAAGGCTTTTTGTTATGTCGCAAATGATTGCGAAGTCCTTTTCTGAAAGATTTACGCACATTTTGAAATTTAATAGGTTGAAAAGCATTAATAAAAATTTAATACTAAGTAGCTAAATGACAAGAAAGGAATTTGAAGAGTTGATACCGTTGAAACTGTTAGGTCAGCTTTCGAATGAGGAGTCAAATAGGTTTGACTTAGCCTTGAAAGATCCAGAGTTTAAGCAACAATTCGAGAATTGGAAGGAAGCTTGGAATAGTACCCGGCTTTTTGAGGTAAATGATTTGAATATCGATGCGGCTAAGAAGAACATTGAAGAAAGAATTAAAGTTGGTGAACCTGATTTTACTTGGGAGGAAAAGTTCGTTTATCCTCAAAAGAGATACTTCAGATGGCAATGGGCTGCTGCTGTATTGCTGCTTGTGGGCACAGTAGGTATTTGGAAAATGACGGACTTACTCAAGTCGCCCCCCAAGTGGGTAGCCACCTCAACTGCCTTAGGAGAAATCCGGAGGCTTACGCTGAGTGATGGTACCGAAGTATTGCTCAATGCTGCCACAAAGTTAAAGTTCCCAGATGCGTTTTCATCTAAAGTACGTGAAGTGTACCTAGAGGGGGAAGCGTGGTTTGATGTAAAGGCGAACCCTCAGCATGTATTTCTGGTGCACACTGGCGACCTTACGACACAGGTAACGGGTACACATTTTAATGTGAAAGCCTTTCCAAATGAAGATCGTATTGAAGTTGCATTGATCTCGGGCAAAGTAAGTGTCGAATACAATTATCTTCAAGCTAACGGAAAGCAAGGCAAACAAGTAGCTGAGTTGAAACCCATGCAGCGGATATCTCACCGCACAGATGGTACCGAAGACGTAATCGACTATTTTCAAAAGGAAGAAGTGCTAGGTTGGAAAATGGGCGTCTTAACATTTAAAGATGTTCCACTACGTGAAATGATCGAACCTCTTTCAAGGCGTTTTGGCGTGCCCATTGAAATTAAAGATGAACAGATCAAGAATTGTCGATTCACCACAATGATTATCGATCAAAATCTGGAAGATGTACTGGCTGCTATTGAGTTCAGCCACGGAATAAAATTCGAGGTGAACCAATCTTTAGCCGGGCAAGGAAAAAAATACCTACTAACAGGTAAAGGGTGCAACAGCAATAATTGATAGAGTGCATATTGATATACATAGCGCCAAGTAATATAAAATGAAAAATACGTTTGTCAGTTGGGTAATTAAGCTAAACATCATCTGTGCATTAATGATGTTGAACTCCCAAGTACACGCCCAAGTGGTGGATGATCTTACCAAAGTTACATTGCCAACGTTGGATATTACCGCTCAAGAAATTTTCAACAACATCGAGAAGCAAACTTCTTGGGTAATCTCTTATGCGGAAAATTCTTTGCCCACACAGAAATACCAGCTTGAAAAAAAGGAGCAAACAGCAAAAGCACTTTTTAGTTTTTTGGCGGCCCAATCAAATTTCGAATACCTGATTATCGGTAAGCAAATCACCGTTCGTCTAAAAGAGAACAAAAAAGAAGAGCCAAAAAATGAGAAGGGCAAACGCAAGGTAACAGGCGTAGTGCGCGACTACTCCAATGGTCAGCCGCTCCCTGGTAGCAGCGTGTACGAAAAAAATGCTCCTCAAAATGGTGTTAGCACAGACGAAAATGGTATGTACACTATCATTGCCGATATCTCGAGCAGTCTCGTTTTTTCATTTATTGGTACGCAAACGGTTGAGGAAAAAGTAGGTGAGCGAACCATTATTGATGTTGCTTTGAAACCAGATGTGGAATTGCTTGCGGAAATTGTTGTGGTGGGTTATGGAACTGCCAATAAGCGTGACCTTACAGGATCTATTGTAAAAGTAGTTGGAGCCGAGGTGCAGAATACGCCCAACGCCAATCCCATCAACTCGTTGCAAGGGCGGGTAACTGGCCTCAGCATTGTGAACACCGGTGTTCCCGGAGCTGCACCGGATGTACGCATTCGTGGTACAAATAGCTTGAACCAAGTTGGTCCATTATACATTGTCGATGGCATTTTTACAGACAATATTTTTTTTGTAAACCCAGGAGATATAGAATCCATTGAAGTTCTGAAAGATCCATCTTCATTGGCTGTTTTTGGAGTGCGAGGAGCTAATGGCGTAATCATCGTGACAACTAAAAAGGAAAAGATGGCGAACTGGTAGTAAATGCTAATTTTTCTTATGGCGTAAA
>JAAFHY010000192.1 GCA_013298505.1 Cytophagales bacterium | reverse complement strand
TATTGAGAAGGGCTATGTGTACATTGCACAACCACCTTTATACCTTGTAAAGAAAGGCAAGGAAGAACGCTATTGCTGGACTGAAGAAGAACGCGCCACCATTATACAAGAGTTGGCTGGCGGTAAGGAAGATTCAGTAAACATTCAGCGCTACAAAGGTTTGGGTGAAATGAATCCAGAACAGTTGTGGACCACAACAATGGATCCGACCAAGCGCACCATGAAGCGCGTAAGTATAGAATCGGCAGCAGAAGCTGATCACTTATTTTCAATGCTGATGGGCGATGAAGTAGCACCACGCAGAGATTTTATTGAGAAGAACGCAAAGTATGCAAAGATCGATATTTAGGTAGCCTGTACGTGCTAGGCTAAAACGAAATTGTAATTAAAATCAAACCTATAGTTGAATGGAGAGCATTGCAGCGGTTGAAAATTCCATTGCCAAACAGATTTATGAGAGCAGCTACATCAGCCGCGATTTAAGCTGGTTGAAGTTTAACTACCGGGTGCTTGATCAAGCCAAGCACATCGACCGAAGTATTTTTGACCGCCTTAAATTTTTGGCTATCACAGCTTCTAATCTTGATGAGTTTTGCACCATTCGTGTAGGGAGTTTGTACAACTATATCGACTATGGCAAGGAGCGTTTTGATTATAGTGGGCTGCGCGAAGAACCCTTTCGGCAGCATCTGCTAGGCGAGATTCAGAAATTTGTATTTGAGCAAAACGATTATTTCATCAAGCGCCTGAAGCCGCTATTCGATAAAAATAATTTCCGCATCGCTCCGTATTCGTTATTGTCAGACGATGACAAAAATCGGGTTGATCAATATTTCCAGCGAACTATTTACCCGATGCTGACCCCAATGATGTTTGATAGTTATCACACCTTTCCGGTGCTCAAAAACAACCGGTTATTGTTCGGTGTAGTAACCAAAGCACCACAAGACGTTGTCAACCAATTGCGGGTGTCGTTCATTCAAGTGCCTAGCAATATTCCACGGTTTTATGAAATTCTGGGATTGGATGGGTTCCGGTGGAAGACATCGTTCGTCACAACATCCATCACCTATTTCGAAATGTAGAGATTTCCAGCATCAACTTGTTTCGCATCAATCGAAATGGAGATTTTACGTTAGAGGAAAGTGAAGATATTGAAACTAATTTTTTGGATGAGCTAAAACGTAAATTACAAACACGTAGGTCGGGTAGAGTGGTGCGCATGGACGTTGAAGAAAATCCCGATCCGTGGTTGATACGCATGCTTAAGATTCAATGGGATTTAGACGATCTCAATATTTTCCAAATTCCCCGCGAAAGTATGATTGATTTTTCGGGTATCAATCAGATTGTTAGTCATAAAGAGTTCAAGAATAAGCGCCACCAGCTTCCCCCTCAGGTAAAGCCAGTTTCGTTCCCTGAGTTAGGCACACGCGATTTGTTTGAAGTATTAAAAGAGCGTGATATTCTGATGCACCATCCATACAACTCGATGGAGCCTGTGTTGGAATTGCTGGAGAAAGCAGCAGACGACCCGTATGTGCTTTCTATCAAGATCACCATATACCGATTGGCCAAAGGAGATTCGCGCGTAAGCGCAGCCTTGCTGAAGGCAGCCGAAAATGGAAAGCACGTTTCAGTTTTATTTGAAGTAAAAGCACGCTTCGATGAAGAAAATAATTTACGTGAAGCACAAAAATTGCAGAAGGCAGGCTGTTTTGTTATTTATGGTGTAAGCAGCTTAAAAACCCATACGAAGCTATTGTTGATTGTGCGTAACGAACCCGATCGGGTGTATCGCTATGTACATTTATCGAGCGGAAACTACAATGAGACAACCTCGAGGTTGTACACCGATATTGGACTGCTGAGCACGCGCGAAGCGTATGCCAATGATGTGTCTGAATTTTTCAATGTTATCACGGGCCATTCGCATCCTACTACCTACCGTAATTTAATTACCTCACCGCGCGACATGCGCAATCAGTTAATCGCATTGATGCGAACCGAGGCACAGAATGCACGAGACGGAAAGGCTTCGGGCATCATCATTAAATTCAATTCGGTACAAGACAAAGAATTTATTGATGCGCTATACGAAACATCGCAAGCGGGGGTGCCCATTAAATTGATTGTGCGGGGCATGTGTTGCCTTCGCCCTGGCCGCAAAGGGCTCAGCGAAAATATTGAAGTGATTTCGATTGTGGGCGAGTACCTAGAGCATTCGCGAATTTATTATTTTCACAATGAAGGAGAACCCAAAGTATACATTGGCAGTGCCGATGCCATGGTGCGTAGTTTTGATCGAAGAATTGAGTCTTTGTTTATGCTCGAGCAAGAAATGCTGCGCCAGCAAGCCATGAATATTTTACGTTACAACCTGCGCGACAATGTAAACGCCTACACCATGAAAGAAGACGGCAGCTACGTGATCAAGGAACAAAACGGAGAAGAGCTCTTCAACATCCACAAAGAGTTTTACAAGGTAACAAAGGAGATTATTCAGGAAGTGAAGTTGTTTTAGATTTACCCGCTGTATGGATACTTTGCTTTTTTTGAATGAGGGCTCATTTACAAGTTCTCAACAAGTTTACTTGATTGCGTAACAAAGGACTTTTCAATGCACGGTCGTTTCTTCAAAAATATATGTATTGCTCCGGGTTATTTTCTAAACTTCAAAAGACTCGTGAATTCTCAATGAGTAAAAGTAATTTTTTTTAAGTGAATAACTTATTCTACCTATGATTTGCTCTCGGGGATTGTGCCCTTAAATAGGTTGGATACACTTGTACTTCTGATGTGGGAATTCAAAGACCAAAAGCTATTGAATTCTTACGAAGTTTGTTCAGAGAAGGCTTACACACAATCCAAAGGCTAAAGCCATTACTATTTTTTATGCCTATCATTAATAAATTTCACTCGCCAATTCCACCTTCGCTCAGCCGATTAGTACTAATTTTATCCCCAAGATTGAAATCAAATATCTCAAACTTGTGGACACCATCTCAAAAGTAGGCTCCCTTACAAAAGCTGCGGAAGAATTATTTCTTACACAATC
>JAAFHY010000191.1 GCA_013298505.1 Cytophagales bacterium | reverse complement strand
TTTTAGCTTCTGATGCCCTCGAGGGCAGAAAGACGGGCACACGCGGCCAAAAGATGGCAGCCGCATACATTAGCAATTATTTTCAAGAGTTGGGGCTTGCCGCCCCCGTAAACGGATCGCACTATCAACCTATTGATTTATACTCTGTATCGCCCTCTGATATTTATGTGAAGGCTGCAACCAACCGCTACGAAAACTACTCAGCTATTTTTTATTATGGCTCTGTGGATAGCAATGGCGAAATTTCGACTGATGTTGTTTTTGCTGGTAAGGGATCGGAGGCCGAATTAGCTTCTGTTGATTTCAAAGACAAAGCAGTTGCCATTCAAATCGATGCGCTTTCATTTGGTGTGCTTTCGGGCTTGCGAAAAATTTCTAACATGGCTCGCGATAAAGGAGCTAAAATGATTTTCTATATTCCCAGCGGAAATGAAAGTGACTTCAAAGCGTTTGCATCTCAAATGCAAGGATTCTTTTCTGGTGGAAATTTAACGTTGGCAAAACCAGATTCGTCTGTTCCCAACAAAGGTGTTTTCTTTATTACCCCAACAGTAGCGGAAAAAGTATTTAACACCACTACCACCAAGTTAACTGCTGCTACTGCTGCACCCGCTGCAAAAAAAGCATTGGCAAAAATAAAGGCTGGCAAAATCACCTACCAAGTAGCTATGAATGTGAAGGTGGTAAAGTCTGAAAATATTTTAGGATATATGGAAGGCACCGACAAAAAAGACGAAGTGGTGGTTATCACTTCGCACTACGACCACATTGGTATTAACCCTAATGGAACGGGCGATGTGATCAACAACGGTGCCGATGATGATGGCTCGGGTACGGTGAGTGTTTTGCAACTAGCCAAAGCATTTACGCAAGCAAAAAAAGAAGGTAAAGGCCCGAGAAGAAGTATTTTGTTTATGACCGTTACCGGAGAAGAGCAAGGATTATTTGGATCAGAGTATTATTCTGAACACCCCGTGTTTCCATTAGCCAACACAGTAGTAGATTTAAACATTGATATGGTTGGCAGGCGCGACCCTGAGCATAAAGACAAACCCGATTATGTATATGTAATTGGCTCTGACAAACTTTCGAGCGATCTTCATGAAATCAACGAACGCAACAATAAGACATTTACAAAACTAGAGTTCGATTATTTATACAATGACGAAAACCATCCGACTAATCTTTACAAAAGATCTGACCATTGGAATTTTGCTAAGAAAGGTATTCCGATCGCTTTTTTCTTTGACGGCATCCACGAAGATTACCATCAAGTAACAGACGAGGTAAGTAAAATCGAATTTGATCTATTAGCGAAGCGCGCAAAAACTGTTTTCTACACCGCGTGGGAAGTTGCTAATAGAGATAATAGATTGGCAGTAGATAAGAAATAAAAAAACTTGTTTCTGGTTACTAGTAACTGGTAACCAGAAACTTTTACATCGGCACATTGACATGCCGCTCGGCATGATATGATGAGCGCACCAACGGGCCAGCCTCTACATACTTCAGCCCTCGCTTCAAGCCTTCTTCTTTGTACATCGCAAAGGTATCGGGATGTATAAACTCGGCTACTTCCAAATGCATTTTGGTAGGTTGCAAATATTGGCCTAGTGTTAAAATCATCAATCCATTCTCTACAAGGTCATCCATTGCTTTATACAGCTCTTCACTCGTTTCGCCTACACCAAGCATAATGCCCGATTTGGTGCGCTTGCCTGCTGCGCGTGTTCGTTTTATTTGTTCGAGGCTTCGCTCATACTTCGCTTGTGGCCGCACGATTCGATACAGCCTTCCTACAGTTTCCATATTATGCGAAACAACTTCTTGTCCGCCATCAATCATGCGATAAAGCGCATCCCAATTTCCTTTTGTATCGGGTATCAATGTTTCGATGGTGGTGGATGGACTTAACGCTTTTGTCTGCACTACCGTTTGATACCAAACCTCTGCACCTCTATCTTTCAGTTCATCGCGATTTACAGAAGTGATAACCGCATGCTTTACGCCCATCAATTTAATTGCTTCTGCAACACGTGCGGGCTCTTCAACATCGTATTCAGGTGGCTTACCCGTAGCCACGGCACAAAACGTGCAACTTCTGGTACACACATTTCCCAGTATCATAAACGTTGCCGTTCCTTCACCCCAGCACTCACCCATGTTTGGACAATTTCCACTTTCGCAGATGGTGTGAAGTTTATGTTCGTCTACCAGCCTTCTTACTTTGGCATACTCGGGGCCAACCGGCAATTTTACACGCAGCCAATCTGGCTTGCGCTTTTTGGTTTCTGCGGCTGATATGGTAGGTAGTTCTATCATCGTTGGTTGTTATTCGTTGTTGGTTGATCGTTACCGAAAATAACGACTAACCACCAACGAACAACCATTATTTACCAATAAGTTCCTTGTACTGAGCGGCTGATAACAAACCGTTTACGTCAGCAAGGTTTTTAACTTCTACTTTCACCATCCATCCTTTGCCGTATGGATCTGAGTTAACACTTTCGGGTGCTGCTTCTAACGCTTTGTTAAACTCGATTACTTTTCCCGATATAGGCATGAACAAATCAGAAACTGTTTTTACAGCTTCCACGGTTCCAAAAACATCGTGTTGGTTAATTTCTTTTCCTACCGTAGAAATATCTACGTACACAATGTCGCCCAATTCGCCTTGAGCAAATTCGGTAATGCCTATGGTGGCGGTAGCACCATCTAACTTAATCCACTCGTGGTCTTTGGTGTATTTTAGCGATTCAGGTATGTTCATAAAAGCTTCCGTTAATTTAGGGTGTAAAAATAACCATAAAAGCACGAGGTACGAATGGCCGTAAGAAATATTATAAAGGCATCTCTAAAAACCCTCTTAAACGTCTTTGCGAGGGAGGAACGACCGAAGCAATCTCCAGTTTAATACTCTAAAATTCGGAATTGGTTCGCCCCGATAAACCATCGGGGCTCGCAAAGACGAATAGGTTTTAGAGATGCCCTTAGACTATCGAGGGTGGCCAAACCGTTACTACGGAGCAAGATTAAACAGAATTTTAAAACCTACCCGCGTATTGGTGC
>JAAFHY010000190.1 GCA_013298505.1 Cytophagales bacterium | reverse complement strand
GGCATGCTAGCTCCTTCGCGGTCATATCCCCAGCTGCCAATTTTGCTAACGTAACCTTGATTGGTTAAAATCCAAAATGCCCACGCTCTTTTAACCGAGTTAAACAACTTTGGGTGGTTGTAAACCACCAACGCTTCTTCATATTGCTCTCGGCTATGTAGCGTTGACTGGATCAGCTCGTTAAGTCTCCAAAAATCAGTGGTGATGACTTGATAGAAATTTACGATCTCGCCATTTACATCGTTGATGGTCTCAGCCTCAACAGGTTCTTTGCTGAAGAAGATTGCACCGCCTCCAAAGAAGGCCTCGGTGTATCTCTTGTGTGGTGGAATTAGCGGCAATATATGCTTGCTCATAATTTGCTTGCCCCCATAGTAACTTATGGGCGTGCGAAGCCTTGGTTTGATTTTCATGTTTGCAACGTTTAAAAAATCCTTCGGCTATTTAATTAATCCAGTATCTGATTCCATCAAGGATGACAAAAGCATTGGTAGCATTGTAGTAAGTTGGCGAGGATAGATAACCATCAAACGAACCACTCCCAGACGCTGTAACAACCATATCTTTATATTGGTATAGACTAACACCATCGTGCACTAATTGGGGCTGCGTAATTGAAAAGGATGGAGTGGGCAATCCATCTATTGCTATGCCGCTAACTGCTAAATTAGATTTTGCCTTACCTCTCAATACCACTTCGCCAAATTCTGTCACTCTAAATTGAACGGGCTTAGCAATATCAGAAACCCATCCATTATCCATTGTTGCATTTTGCCAATTTTCTTGCTGTTTGTTAGCTTTAAAAGCTAAAAGATCATCAATGCTTAAAAGGTCGGTAAAAATTCTATTTGAAAATTCTTCGATGTTGTTATAGTCGCTCAATCCGCTGCCTGACGCAGCTAGACTCACGACCATTCTTTTTATCTCATGAGTGTTAAATAAGTTATTGTCTGAATAAATCACAGGGTCGCCAGCGCGATAACTGGTTTGTATATTCAAAACAGGAACCTGGCCAACAGTGGCAGTGCCTAAAAAAGCAGGGACTTGAAAAACTTCTCCATTGTAAAATACCGCCCCTTCTGAAATATCGTGTAACCCACCCACTATAGGTGTGTTATAATAGATACCATGAAGCCGAATTATATCAGTTGAATTAGGATTAGCCAATAGGCCTTTTAAAATACTGGAAAAAATTTCGGTGTAGCTTTCTTGGATATGTTGAAACGTAGCCTTTTGGGCAAAAAGAGATCTAACTCCCGAAACAACATTTGATAAGTCTACTTTTTTCATACAATTACAATATTATAGGTTACTCCAAACATTTTATACTTCTCTATGAACGCGATCATTTCAGTTTGCGAAAAAGTGATAGAAATAGGAACGTATACCGTAAAATTAAATTGAGCAATAGATACAATTCCATCGTAGATTAATGCTCCTTCTTTTAGTTCAGCTCCAATGATGCTTCTTACATCAATAGCATCAGCTACAAATAGGCCATCAATCAAAACAGTATTAGTAGTAATGGTAATTCCTGCCCCAAATTTCTGAATCAATAATTGCTCGAGTTTTATTGTTTGCCCATTCCACTTAATTTCATTAACAACTGCTTGGGTATAATTCAGGAAAGTTGTGTGGATAGTTTGAAGAGGCTTCAAACAAGCTTTTAACCAAGCCACACGTTTTACTACGCGTAGCAAATAACCAAGCAATTGCTTAATCATTTTTTCAAAGTCTATGGTGTAGTTAGGTAAAGCCATTATTGGGCAACGTAAGTAAACATGGTTGAGAATGGGATGGTGCTATCTTTTTCAAGATAACCGCTGGCAGGTGTGTAAACCCTGTTAACCGCTACATAACTGCCCGTATCAATCTTGGCTTGAACTATGCCGGCAACAACATCGTTCACATTTGGCACGGCTTGTATGGCATCTATTTCCCTTGTGACACTAAACTCTCCATTGAATTGAAGGTTAGCTAAATAATTATTGAATGCTGCTTCAACATCAGATTTCATAGTGGCCAATGGCACTAGGCCGTTATAATATATTGTAAGAGGAGAATTAAGTTTATCGCTGTTGGTACTAACTACAATTAGCTGCATACCTGCCCACTTAATCTGATTAATGTAGCTTCGCAATGCAGTTAACTCACCTACAGAAAGAGCAACTGGAGTTCCCACATTAAGTTTAGCTACTTTGACGTAACTAAAACTACCCACACTTTGAACTGCGCATCTTTTTATAATTTGATTTGCAATATTGATTACAGGATAAAAATATTTTCCAGTGACTACATCAAAGCTCAATGTATCGCCAAACTGAAATTTCAATACTTCTTTTTGTAACCACTTTTCAGTGCCAGGGATAGCACTATCAGCAATGGTTTGAATCTCGCTCTTGCGCTCTTCCCAAATGCCATTAACAATTACACTCATTGCAGCGAATAACCACATCCACAGGTTATACTCAGCCGTTTTACTCCCGCTGGTCAACCCATCCAAATTGGCATCTGTATTTACTTCAGAGTAAATCAACGCATAGTATTCATCTACCCTTGCTTTAAAGGTTTGAAATTGAGTGAGAATATCGTTGACGGTTATCACCTATCCAAAAAATTAATTCGCTGGCAAAAGATTGTCTCCAGCAACCACGCCAGCGAGATTGTCAAATACAACATCTAATTGAGCCGAGTTTAAAATCTGACTATCTGTTGGCTGGCCATTAGAATCCAATACAGGAACTGCATTATAGCCCGAGAGCCAGTAGTGAACGATTGCTTTAATGTCAATCGAACTGTTGCCCTTAACGAAACTCTTTGCAAAATTTTGTTCTTTCTGAACTTTTAAATTAGTTACGGAAGCATTTAACCAAAAATTTGCCTTTGAATAGAGTGCCTGATAGATACGCTCGTACATCAATGGGCTTTTTGCCATCTCTGCTTTTTCTGATAGCGTTAACTGTGCGCTAGCTACAAGGCTTGCAAATACTAGTAATGTTGCGATTAGTGTTTTCATATTTTTTTGTGAAGAGTTTTGTTACCAACATACAACTATCATATAGCCTGCTCCGCCCGTACCGCCCGCGCCTCCAAGCCCAGGATTCATTCCG
>JAAFHY010000019.1 GCA_013298505.1 Cytophagales bacterium | reverse complement strand
CCTCGTTTGATTTGACAGTAGGAGGGAGTTGCATGTGATCGCCAGCCAAAATGACTCGCTGTGCTTTTAAAAATGGAATCCAACACGCTGGCTCTAACGCTTGCCCTGCTTCATCGATAAAAGCGGTTTTATATTTTCTACTTCGTAGTGTAGGGTGTGATGCGCCCACAAGCGTGCAACAGATCACATCGCTCTTTTGCAGCAAATCGTTGGTGATGTAAAATTCTAACATGTCCGCATCGGCTTTCAGTTTCTTCGCTTCATCACGCAGCATCCTTCGTTCTGCTTTTTCAAAGTGGCCAAAGTTGCGTTTGAATTTATCGGCTCGTTGGCGCGTTTGCTCCATTTGCTTGCGAAGGGCGCGCAGTTCATCATAATTTTGATGTTGTGCAATGCGTGCGTCCAATGTTTTGCTCAGTGATTGCTCTGTTACTCGCGCAGGATGACCTATACGTATAACATTCAAACCTTGTTCGCTCAATTTATCAACCAATAAATCAACCGCTGCATTGCTGGGTGCACATACTAGCACCTGCCCTTCTTCTTTGACAGTAAATTTGATTGCCTGAACAATCGTGGTTGTTTTGCCGGTGCCAGGAGGGCCGTGGATGAAGGCGATGTCTCGCGAGCGAATTATTGTTTTAAGTGCCTTATTTTGGCTATCGTTTAAGATGCTGGATATTGGATGCTGGATACTGGATACTGGATGCTCAGTGTGGATATTCGAACTAGTATCAAGTATCGAGTATCTAGTATCGCCTAATAACATCTCCCGAAACTCCGCCACTCTATTGTCTTCTGCCTCGATCACTTTATTTAACGTGAATTCCATTTCACGGTAGCTCATTTCATCAAACATCACATCTACGCCAAGCAGCCCGCTATCAATCCATTCGGGCAGGTCATCGCCATTCAACGTAATGACCATTAAATTATCGCGGACATAATTGATTACGCCATTTTGATGGTGCTTCTCTGATTTGCCTGAGGCATTGGAGAAGACGCTGACCATCTTTCCACTTTGAAAAGTGTGGGGTTGATCTTTTTGGTTGGTGCGCTCTACTTCAATGATGATCCTCTCGCCAGTGCCGATATATTCTTTTACTAGCTTTACGGGATACCATGTCATGCCTTCCTTCACACGGGCATGTAGAGGGCGCATTAAAACCTTTTGCCGATATTGTTCCAAGTCGGCCTGACGTTCCATTTGAAGTAGACCAAGTGTTTTACGGAGTTGCTCTTTAGATGATTCCAAGTTTAAAGTTTCAGATTCAAAAGTAGCTTAAATTAACAAGCCATTAACACCTTCTATTCAACCTAAAAAATGAATGCTCGTTTACACCAATGGTTTTTACACTCGTGCATCTCTTGCTATTTTTACAGTTTATTTGTCTCTATTGAAAACTCCTTTTTCTATTTTGTTGCTTGCACTATGGCTCTCGCCAGTACTTTTGGTGTCTCAAATCCCTAAAAATAAGCCAGGCACAGGTCTAAGTATTGCCAAAGCCGTTGCCCCTATTGTGCTAGATGGTAAACTCGATGAAACAACCTGGACCAATGCATCGGTTGCAACTAATTTTTACATGAATTATCCGGTCGATTCATTGCCACCTACTTTTCAATCAGAGGCGCGGGTATCATTTGACGATCACTTTCTATACATATCGTTTGTGTGTTATGACGATAGCAAACCAGATATTGTGCAATCGCTTAGGCGTGACATTGATTGGAGTAATAACGATAATATTGGTATTTATTTAGATCCATTCAACGATTACACCAACGGCTTCTTCTTTACCATTACACCTTATGGCGTACAGTCAGAAGGTATCATTTCCGCAGGTGGGCAAGATGGCGATGGTTCGTTTAGTAACAGTTGGGATAACAAGTGGTATTCGCATACAACGCGCTATTCAGATAAGTGGGTTGCAGAGATCGCGATTCCGTTTAAGTCTTTCCGGTACAACCACAACGTAAAAGACTGGAACGTTACCTTTTTACGCAACGATGTAAAGCGCAACCAGATTTCGAGTTGGATTGCCACCCCTATCCAGTTTGTTCCGGCATCTTTTGCCTACTCGGGCAAATTGCATTGGGAAACATCTGCCCCACACGCAGGCGCTAATATTTCCGTGATCCCCTACATAGCAGGCAATGCTTCACAAAATATTGAAAAGAACGAGTCTGTTTCTGTTGATCGCGCCATTGGTGTAGATGCTAAGATAGCCGTAAGTCCATCGCTCAATTTAGACTTAACAATTAATCCCGATTTCTCTAATGTAGAAGTAGATCAACAAGTAATTAATTTAACTCGTTTCGAATTTCAATTTCCCGAAAGGAGGCAATTCTTTTTAGAAAACAGCGATCTTTTCTCAACACCGGGCTTCCCCGATACCAGGCCTTTTTTTACCAGACGCATCGGCTTAGTTTTAGATTCCACCAATAATGCCCGCCCAGTAGCCATTCAATATGGTGCTCGCCTTAGTGGTAAAGTAGGTAAGAATTGGAGAGTGGGTGTACTAAATATGCGTACCGAAGAAAGGGGATCGCTGGGTTTACCCGCTCAAATGTATTCGATGGCTATTATTCAACGCCAAATTTTTTCGAGGTCTAATATTGATTTATTTATTGTAGATAAACAATCACTTGATCTCGGTAACTACCAGCGAAAAAAATTCTATCAAAAGGATTTGGTAAAGATTGTGGGCAACGATACCGTGCTTAATAAATACAATCGCGTAATAGGTGCCGATTTTAATTTAATCACCAAGAGTAATAAATGGTCGGGCGACTTATATTATCATCAGTCCATCGATGACTTTCATAGCAGCGAAAACTATTCAACCGGTTTATTTTTAGGCTATAATACAAGGCCGCTAAATATTTTTTTAGCGAACAATTATGTAGGCAGAAATTATGTTGCCGAAACTGGTTTTGTTCCAGGGCTCGATGTTTACCCAGGCTACATGAGCGGATTTGCCCGCGTGCAAGGAAACTTTTATCCTAAACAATCTCCAATTGCGACTACAAACCTTGGTGCCGAAATAAACTATACGTTTAGCCCAAGTATTTTTGAAAATTATTTTAAAGGTGATTTTGGCAAATTAACGGATCGCACCATCACAATAGATTACAATGCTAATTTTCTCAATACATCTTCTTTTGGAATATCGGCAAGTCGAGTTTTTCAAAAGTTGCCCGAAGATTTTAACCCCCTTTTCCCGCGTGGTAAAACATCCTACCGTACAGGAAATCAATTTGAGTGGACTGAGTTTAATGTTCAGTATAATTCAAATACCAGAAAAGTACTTAACTATTCGGCAGAGTCAACACTTGGCCAGTTCTATAGCGGAACACGGCAAAGCTATCGTGCCACCATTAGTTACCGCTATCAGCCCTACGGTAGTGTAGCGCTCACAACAGATTACAATGTTCTGCAACTCGGAGAGCCGTATGGGAGTACCGAATTTTTATTGATCCGACCACGTTTGGATCTCACCTTTACCTCAAAGGTTTTTTTTACGTCTGTTCTGCAATTCAATACGAGGTTTGATAGCTATAATCTCAATGCTCGCTTGCAGTGGCGCTTTAGGCCGGCATCAGACTTTTTCGTTGTGTACAATCATGTAGAAAGTAAATTCCCGGCAGATGCCCGTACCAATGTACAAGCACTAGTTATAAAATTCACCTACTGGTTAAATCTGTAATTTTTTTGGGCAGCCCCCGAGGCGGGGCCGGGCTTTCACTACTCGCCACCAACCGCGCATACCCATTGGGGCTCAAACAGGCCGTTCAATCCCTGCCGCAAAGCAAGTTTTAAATCAGAGACTATAAACTAGTTACTTGAAACCTTATCCTTAAATTTGGGTTTTAAAAGAAAAGAATATGGCATTTGGATTATTCAAGAAAAAAGAAAGCACGCCTAGCACACAAACAGGTAAAGGAGAGGCTGCATCAGGCCCACATTACCACGATCTGATTGTGAAAGAAATTATAGCTGAAACAAAAGACGCTATTTCCATTGCCTTCCAACAACCATCCTCAGGCAATATTCCCTATAAATCAGGACAGTTTTTAACATTGATTACTACCGTGCAAGGCAAGGAGGTGCGTAGGGCCTATTCGTTGTGTAGCTCTCCCTTTGTAGACAAAGATTTAGTTGTTAGTGTAAAGCGGGTTGACAAAGGCTTGATGTCAAACTGGCTGCCTGATAATTTAAAGTCTGGTGATAGGCTGAAAGTGATGGAACCGATGGGGCAATTCACAACCGAATTTAAGAAAGAGAATAAAAGACATTTAGTACTATTTGCAGGTGGCTCGGGTATTACCCCAATGATGTCCATCATCAAAAGCTTACTTAATCAAGAGCCCGATAGCATTTGTTCGCTCATCTACTGCAACCGCGACATCGACAGCATTATTTTCAAGACAAAGTTCGAACAATTGCAGACTGCCTATGAAGGCCGCTTGCACTTGATTCATATTTTAGACAATGCACCCATGAATTGGCAAGGTCTGTCTGGTTTATTGAACAAAGAAATGTTGGTTAAGTTATTTGAACGAATTCCGGATTGGGGTTTAGAAAAAACAACTTATTTGATGTGCGGCCCCGAGGGCATGATGAAAAATGTGGAGGCACTGTTGGCCGAGCATCAAATTCCAAAAGAGAAAGTATTCAAGGAGAGTTTTGTGGCAGGCGTATTGGATAAGCCAAAGAAAGAAGAAGCTGCATCATCCGGTAACGAAAAGAAAACTCGTGATGTGGTGATTCGTTACGATGGTAACGAGCACACCATTGCTGTTCCGCACAATAAAACGATTCTGGAAACCGCTCTCGACCAAGGCATCGATTTGCCTTATTCGTGCCAAAGTGGTTTGTGTACCGCTTGCCGCGGAAAAGCTTTGTCGGGACAAGTAAAATTGGATGAAGAAGAAGGCCTCTCAAAAAGTGAACGTGCCGAAGGTTACGTCCTTACTTGTGTAGGTCACCCAATGACCGATGATGTGGTGATTGAGATTGGGTAGTGGTTATTTAAGAATTTCTTCCAATTTTAATTTGAACCAGTTAGTCTGGCATAAAGTTGTTTTGCTCAAATTTAATTTCTCTAAGTAGCCTTTTGAGAATTTTTTCATATCAAAAAATCTGTAATAGGTTTCGAAGTCTTCACTTTTAAGCGATTGAATAATCTCGTCAATCCCCTCAGATTTTATTTTATCTGTCTTAAATTCTTCATAACTTCTCGATGCTTTGAGGTTAATTAAAGTGTTTTCATAGCTATCGTTTTTCTGTTGCCTTATTTCTTTTATGTATTCATTCTTTTGGAATGCTTCTATTTTTAGCTCCTCAATGTTATCTGGATGATAAAGATAATTTTCGAAATTGTAATATTGAAGAATGTATAGATTTGGATAGTGGTTTTTTAGCCTTTGAATTTCAGATTCCATCAAATAATCCCTATCCCGTAAGCCATGGTATCTTTTGTCTCTTTTAATTTGTAAGAAGACTTCTCTGGAGTCAGCTAATCCAACAAATAAGCAATCTTTGACATTCATTAGTTGATAGAATTCATCATTTTGATTTTCACAAAAAATAATTCTTTTCTTATTCATGATTTCAAACAGTAGATTTTTAGGTACAGCTATTTCATAGACATCAATACTTTCTTTGTTGCTTGGACGAATTTCTTGTTTTGAATCAAAATTCAGTAAGTCAAAATCTATCGTAGATGCTTGAGTTGATTTTTTAGCGAAGTCAATAAATCCAAGAGCATGTGATGCGGTCCATAACTGAGAACTATCTGGTATCCATTTGGAGACGATTTCTTCCAATAATCGATATTGAAGTGATGTATTAAGGTGGCAATCCATTTCATCAATGAAGATAATCGAGTTAACATAGTACTTTTTCCTTACTAGGAAGTTTAACAATAAAATCACAACCTGCTTTTCACCGTGACTTAGCAAATCGTAGTTAATTTCTGATTTACCTTTTTTGAATATCAACCGTGCATTTGTACTAGGGGTGGCACTCCTGTATTCTGCTATCTTAATTTGGGTTTCTTCACTACCCCCAAAAATGTTTGCCAATGAATCATTTAGTGGCTTGATTTGATCCTGAAATATTTTCAAGGTATCAGCCTGTTGTCCTTTGAACACTGGTTCTCTTAGAGCAGAGTCAATCTGATTCATATATAGGTTAATATCATTAAGAAATCGTGTATCATTATCAATATACGAACTAGGACTATCAGCATCTATTGATATGGCATCAACATTTGAGTTGTTAGTTATTCTGGGTACAATTCGGATACTACTTCTTCCAATGAATCTTCTGGAAATCTCAATAGGTCCTTCAAACACATTTTCAATCTTTCTTATGTTAATCCCCTCATGAAACATGACATTTACTTTTGATTCTGACTTGATATCTTTTCGATAGTATTCCATCCCATCGGGAGGATAACCCTTAGATAGCCCTTTACTTAACCAGTCAAAACTATCGAACACAGAACTTTTGCCGCTACCGTTGGCACCTACAAGTAAAATTAATTTTGAAAATTCTGGTATGCCACTTATTGACAAGTGGGTGAACCTTTTAAAATTAATGATTTCTAGTTTTGATATTTTCATCTTGCAAATTTAACATCTAATTTCACTTTTTATGTCTCACAAACCCCATCCCTTCAAACTCCAACTTCTCTACTTCACCTTTCGCGTTCAGAAAGAATTGGACGAGAGCTTTTCCGTACCAACCCTTTTCATAATCTCCGCGGAAGGTATCGAAATGCCAGTGCTGCACAGTGGCGGTTAAAAAATTATTGGTGGTAATCTTCAAACTACCATCGATAATTTTCACTTCAGCTTCTCCGTAAAGTTTGTCGGTGTATTTTCCTTCGTAGGCAGATAGGGGCAATGATGTCTTTGTATTGGCCACTTGTTTTGCCTCAAAATCTTTTTCGGCTTTTTCACCTTGCGCTTTGATGTCTCCATACAACTTCAAAAAATCTTTGCTCCAGTCGCGGTTGCCGCCCAACGCAAACAAGTCGAATGTTTTATAGACCAATGCGTGGCGCACTTCGGCATGGTCGTAATTACCAAAAACGTAGACGCCCAATTTCGAATCTGGCAACTGTGCATGAATGGCAACCTCGCCCGCTAAACTGCCCGTGTGGTAATTAATTTTCTTCCCCTTGTAATCGTGCTGAAACCAACCGAGTCCGTATGTCATCCAATTCGGTTTTATTAGTTGCATGGTTGGATAAAACTCACTTGCAGGAACGAGTATTTGAGGTTTGAACATTTCAGTCCAAGTAGCAGGCTTCAGCAACCGACCACCATTGTACTTGCTGCTGTCGAGCATACATTGCATCCACAAGCTGATGTCGTCAACGCACGAGTACACACTACCAGCCGGACCAATTTTATCGGGACTGGAAGGAGTAATGGTACGAATGGCGTTGTTATAAAAATAGTGTGGCTTTGATTGATTATTTCCTTTCACATTCGCCAATTGTGAAAACGTACGGTTCATGCCCAAGGGTTTGAAAATGCGATTGACAATAAATTGCTCCCATTTCTGCCCGGACACGTTTTCGATTACTTTGCCAGCCACCAAATAAAAGATGTTTTGATAAATGAAACTCGACCGCATTGAGTAGGAAGGTCTTACCAATTCCATTTTCTTCAATACCTCTTCGGACGAAACATCCATGACCCCCCACAAGAAGTCTGCATTACCTACACCACTGTTATGAATAAACAAATCTCGGATTTTCAATTCACGTGTCACGTTGACATCATACAACTTAAAGTCGGGCAAGTATTTGCTGACAGGGTCGTTCCAATTGACTTTTCCCTCATCTACTAACATGCCCATGCAAACGGCCGTCAGGGCTTTGGTAGTAGAGGCGCAGGCAAAGATGGTTTGAGTATCAACTAAATTAGTTGTTCCAATTTCACGCACACCATACCCTTTTTTGAAAATGATTTTTCCGTCTTTTACCACGGCCACAGCTAAGCCTGGTGTTTGCCATTCTTTGCGTGCATTGTCAACGTAGGTGTCAAATTCTCTAAGCTGTTTAGATAGATCTTGCGCAAAACTGATATTGCAGGCAAATAGGAGTAATAGCAGATTTTTTTTCACGGCAGTCAAAATTTATTTTCTATTCTTAATCAACGAACTAATCGCAATCACCACCCAAACCGAATTGATAAACGTAAACGGGTATGCTTCTTTGTAGATGCTGTTAACGATTAACAAAATACCACCTACCAAATTCATCAGTTGAAATTGCAGTGAATCGGATTTTATTTTCTGATAACTGTTGAGGGCGTAAGCACCAATAACGAATACAGAGCCAATCCAACCAATGGTTTCAATCAATAGTTTCATATTTCAAGTCTCAAATTCTAGGTTTCCAGTTTCCAGCAACTAGAAACAAGCAAACTGAAATCAATTCAATTTCTTAACTTAATCTTAAGCACCTGCATATCGTTGGTCACAAATAGTGTTTTTCCATCTGGTGTAAGCGCACAATTGGAGGTAGCTTCTGGCACTTTTATCTTTCCGAGTAACTCACCGCCACCACTAAAAATCCAAATACCACCTGGGCCGGTTGCAAAAATATTTCCTTGAGCATCTACTTTCATTCCGTCAGGTAAGCCTTTCTCATCTTTTGTATTTACTGTGGCATCATAGAATATTTTGCCAGACACAATTTGCCTGAAAGCATTTAGCTCATATTCATACCATACCGCTTTTTCCGGATCGGAGTTAGCGATATAGAGTTTTTTATTGTCAGGGGAAAAAGCAAGACCATTCGGCCTAGTGAGGGAGTCAATCAAAATCAGTGTTTTCTTGTTTGATGTAAATTGATACACGCCTTGAAAAGGAATTTCCTTCGAAGAATCTTCCATTTGTTTTATCAATCCATAGGGTGGATCGGTAAAATAAAAATCGTAATTGTTAACAACGACATCGTTGGGGCTATTGAAACGTTTGCCATTTAGTTCGTATGCAATGGTTGTGAAATCCGCTTTGGGTTGGTCGATAGAAGAATTCATCATCGCGATTCTGCGGTCGCCATGTTGGCAAATAATAAGGTGCCCCTCTGCATCTAGGGTAAGCCCATTAGAGCCTTGTACTTTAGGATTTGGTATTGTAGAAGTATATCCTGATGGTTTTAAATAGACTTTTGCTCCCTCTTTTTCCGTCCATTGATAAATCGTATTTGTAGGTACATCTGAAAACAAAAGCATTTGCTTATCTTCTAACCATAGCGGCCCTTCGCTCCATTCACAACCTTGGGCGATTACAGAAACCGTTACTTCGTTGGACATTACAGCGTCAAGCAACGGGCTCAATCGCTCGAAAGAAACAGTAAGGCTTGTTTGTTTGATTTCCTTTTTAGGTGCGCAATTAAAAAGCACAATGAGTAGACTGATGGTATAGATTTTTTTCATGGTGGTTGTAAACTTGACTAAATTTAAAGTTTATTTGAACAACTAAAACAAAAAAGTGATGGAAGGAATTGTAGCACCGCAGCGACCGAAGCGAAGTTTTTTGCCCGAGGAGTTTACCGTTACCACGTGGGAAGAGTTAAAGCCCTATTTTGACCAATTGGTTGATCAATCAATTGAAAGCCTATCTGGTTTAAGAATATGGCTGCGTAAGAGAAGCGAACTCGAATCGGTGTTGAGCGAAGACAGTGGTTGGCGGTACATCCGCATGACCTGTTACACGGACAATGAAGAATACACGAAGAGTTATCAAGATTTCGTGCAACAGATACAACCTGAAATTGCACTGTATTCTGATCAATTAAACAAGAAAGTTTTGGGTTGCCCTTTTTTGAAGGAACTTGAGCACGAGCTGGGCTACGGAATCATGATTCGAAACTTGAAGAAGGAGGTGGAATTGTTTCGAGAAGAGAATATTCAGCTGATGACGGAGATCACCACGGAGACACAGAAATATGCCGCTATTTCGGGAGCGATGATGTTGGAGCTAAACGGGCAAGAGCTCACCTTGCAGCAAGCGGGGGTCATTTTGCAATCAACCGACCGCGCCAAGCGTGAAGAAGTGTATCACAAAATTTCTGCGCGAAGATTAAAAGACAAAGAAAAACTCGATGAATTGTTCACGAAGCTAATTGGCTTGCGCTACCAAGTAGCACGGAATGCGGATTTTGAAAACTTTCGTGATTACATGTTCAAAGCCTATGGACGATTTGATTACGCACCGAAAGATTGTTTTGATTTTCACGAGGCCATTGCATCTGAAGTGGTGCCTATTTTGAATGAACTGTCCATCGAGCGAAAAGAAAAACTAAAAGTCAATTCACTTCGCCCGTGGGACAAAGCCGTGGATGCTGAGGGGAGAGAGGCACTGAAAGCATTTGCTGATGGCAAAGACCTGACGGAAAAATCTATTCAGTGTTTTCAAAAGCTGGATCCGTATTTGGGCAATTGCCTTTCGGTGATGAAGGAGATGGGGCATTTGGATTTAGAGTCGCGGAAGGGAAAGGCACCCGGTGGTTACAATTATCCCTTGGCCGAAATTGGTGTGCCGTTTATTTTTATGAATGCTACAAGCACTATGCGCGACATGACCACGATCATGCACGAAGGTGGGCATGCCGTTCATAATTTTTTAACAAAGGATTTGGAGTTAAATGATTTTAAATCGCCTCCCATGGAAGTGGCTGAGCTGGCTTCGATGGCGATGGAATTGATTTCGATGGATCAATGGCAAATTTTCTTTCCAAATGACGATGAACTAAAGCGTGCCAAACGTGATCAACTCGAAGATATTATTGAAACCCTACCGTGGGTCGCCACGATCGATAAGTTTCAACATTGGATTTACGAAAACCCAACACACACCACCGCTCAGCGAAAGGAAAACTGGAACCGAATTTTTGATGAGTTTGCCGATACCATTACAGATTGGAGCGGGTTGCAAGAAGCCAAAGATTACCTCTGGCAAAAGCAGTTGCATTTGTATGAAGTGCCGTTCTATTATATTGAGTACGGCATGGCGCAGTTGGGAGCAATTGCTGTTTGGAGAAACTTTAAGCAGAACAAAGCAAAAGGATTGGAAGGCTATATGAATGCTCTGAAGTTGGGTTATTTGAAAACCATTCCTGAAATCTATGTGGCTGCCAATGTGAAGTTTGATTTTAGTAAGGCTTATATTAAAGAACTGATGAGTTTTGTGAGAGGTGAATTGGAAACTCTAAAATAGAGATTGGGATACGAAAATTTTCAGACTCCAAACTAACGACTTCAAACTTCCTAAATCCCTCTACTTTTATCCAACAACAGACTCAACTGTTCAGCTTCTTGTGAAGTGAGATTCATAACAGCACTATCAGTTTGGTCCATTTTTTTGTCGATTATCTTCAGAAGGTCAAGACCAGACTTTGTAATCATCACATCGGCCGCACGCTTGTCGTTAGGGCACTGACTTTTTTCGATTAGTTTTTTTGCAATTAGGCGGTCGAGCAGACGAGAGACATCTGAGTTTTTGTCAATCATACGCGATTTAATCTCAGCGCCTGAAATTTTTTGTGGATGCTGTCCGCGCAGTATTCGTAAAATATTGAATTGTTGATTGGTGATTCCGTAGGCTTTGAAGAACGAATTATTTTTATCCATCAACCAATTTGCCGTATAAAGTAGATTGATCACCGCCTTTTGGTGAGCGTTTCGAAATTTTGGTTGCTGTATTTCTTCTTCGATTTTCATTTTTTACTTCTTAAAAAAAATCCACGACAGTTCTCTTGCCGTGGATCTATTTTATCTTTGCTTAGATTAGTCTTTGGTAAACTCTGCGTTAGCAGTGATAACCACTTCTTCGCTTAGCATTGCGCTGCCATACTTTGCTCCAAAGTTGAAATCAGATCTTTTGATTGTTCCAGAAACTTTAAAACCTGCTACGGTCTTTTTATTGTATGGGTGAGCCACTGGGCCATTAACAGTCACATCCAATGTTACTGGCTTCGTTACACCGTGCATGGTAATGTCGCCTGTCAATTTATATTTTTTTCCTTCTACTTTTGTTAGCGACTTACTTTTGAAAGTAAGCGTTCCGAATTTTGGTGCATCAAAGAAATCTTCATTCTTCAAATGCTTGTCACGGTTTTCGTTACCAGTATTAACGCTGTTTACGTCAGCAGAAAACTCTACAACAGCATCGCTAAAATCTTCTTTTGCTGATGTTAGCTTTGCATCAAATGAGTTGAATGAACCCTCAACATCAGAGATCATTAAATGGGTAATGCTAAATCCAACTTTTGCGTGTCCTTTGTCCAACGTCCAAGTTTGTGCCATGGCGGTGCCCGCTACGAACAACGCAATGATAAGTGTGTTTAATTTTTTCATAGTTTTTAATTTGAATGCAAGTATAACGGAAATTGAATAATATATGTTTAAACACACATTATTTAATTGTTAAACTGTTGATTATCAGTAATTATAAATTCAGCCAGTAGGTGAATTTGACGACAATAGCCCGCAATTTTGGCTGGAAACTTTGGTATTGAACACCCTCTCTGAGCTCATCACTGGCAAAGTAGTTATCGGTATAAGAGATGAATAAATCTGACACTGGCCTAAAGCGCCATTGTAAGCGAGAGTTGATATTGATGTTATTGATTTGATTGTTGTATTGCACAAATGTAGTCCAGAACAAGCTTCTTGAAAATGTAAAGTCGAAACGAGGGCCAATCAAAACAAGTTCTGCACTCTTGTAAGGTGCTGGCAAGTTGATTTTGTTGTAACTAAAATTTAGTGATAGTACTGCGTAGGGTTGGGCTCTGTAATTGACTGATCCAACTAGGTTGAGGCGATGACCATTGAAATACTCTCCTGAACGAGTGGCAATATCGAAGAATAATCGCTTTCGTGCATCGGAGGTAAAATTAGCAACCACCAGATTATTAATGTACTCAGTTCCTATCTGCAATTTCTCGCTGCCCGTATTGGTCGGATCGAAACTTGAGAACAGGTATACATATTCTTGACGCAAGCGCATAGTAAACTGAGCGGTGTTTTGAAAGCGAACCCGATACATAAAATTGAAATCGTAATCAGTAACTCCAAAAAGTCTAATTTTTTTTAAATCAAAGTATACTTTATTACCAATGATATCGAAGTCAAAACCCGGGCCGTGGCTATTTATTAATTTTGACTTTGGATAAAAATTATACCAAATGGTTGGCGCCAACCGAATGTAATTCTTTCTTCGCACAAATCCGACCTCTGGATTATAGTTTGCACCAATGTTCATCGCTGTTGCTGATATGTCCCATTTGAAAGTATTGTAGGCTAGCCGAGCCCCCATAGCAAAAGTAGAATCGCTTTGACCGTTAGTGAACGAACGATGGTAATAGAATTTTCCATTCCATTTATTGTCTTTGCTTGCCAAGTTGTAGTCAAGCCCAACTACCCGATTGTATTTTTGAGGAGCTATCAAAAAATCGCCACCCACCGAATCTTGAAATGCCTGCTTGTTAATAAAAATCACCCCGATGTTTGATCGGGCAAATATTTTGTGTTGGAAAGTAGCCACTGTATAGTTAGTAGATGGTAGACCATTTCCTTTGTCTTGTCCGGCTTGCATCGAAAGTAAGCCCACCCTCAAGTTATTGTTAATTTTCCCGCTCAGTCTAGCTCCAAAATAAATTGGATTTTCGATATTTTGCCCTGTACTCTGGTCGCGAGTAACGCCAATTCTTCTCGAAAAAAATGGGCGGGCTCCCTCTCCACCGAAATCCGAAAAGAGGTCGGCATTTTCTAAGAAAAATTGTCTTCGCTCAGGAAAGAAAATTTCAAAACGATCGAGGTTAGTTACTTGCTGGTCTACTTCTACTTGAGAGAAATCCGGGTTTACCGTTAAGTCTAAATTTAGCCCAGGCCCAATAGCTACTTTTGCATCTACACCTATGGAGGCAGCGTTGTCTACAGGTTTGCCTTCTAAATAGTTCTTATTGCTTCGTGCTGCTAAATAAGGAATAATCGTAATATTTTCGCCCGGCTTACTAAGTGGTTTGTCCCAAACCAAAGGACGCATGAATGCCAACGATATGAGCGGAAAATTTCGGGGAATGGGCGACCATGTTGATCGCTCAGCATTGTGACTGTCGATACGATAGAAGTTAATGTTCCATGAACTCAATCCATCTTTATAGCGCAGCGATCGAAATGGGATGGAAAACTCACACACCCATCGGTCATCCAACATTTTTGCTTCCGAGTACCAAACATTATCCCAATTTAATGATAGATCGCTCTGTGCACCGCTGCCACCGTTGGAAACTAGACCTTCACGCTGAACGCCAAAAGGGTTAGTACCGAATTGAAAAGAGTTGGTGTTATCTTTAAACGTATCAAATTGAACAACAAACGAATCGTTGGCCTCGCCTCTAAAATCCCTGCGCAACGATGGTGTTACATATTTGCGCGGACCTGTGTTGTGCATGATGGCGAACACATAAATGTTATTGTCATCGTACGTCATACGTACTTCCGTCTGTGCTTTCGCGAACGAAGAATCGAATGGGAAGAATTGTTTGAATTTGTCGGCTACCTCGGCATCTTTCCAAACTGCCTCGTTCATCTCTGCATCAATAGTAATTTTCTCATCGGTTTTATTGATATGAAGGCCAGGCAATTGTGCTTGGCAAATAACAGAGCAACTAACAAATACAATCAGAATAAATAGGCGCACAAAAAGTAGTATCAATTAAATGGCAAAAATCGCTAAAACATTTTTACCAAAACGAGAATTTTGATGAGTGGCCAATAAATGAGAGAGAACTTTTGAATGCCGTCTGTGAAAAATCAGAGCTTTAAGTAAAAATCTTTAGTCAGTTTTTTATAATCATCCGACCAACTTTCGCCTTCGCCATGCAAAACAAGTTGCTCTATTTTTGAGATGGAAGGTTGTATCGAGAATTCAAATAGCCAACGCTCTTGTGGTTTTTCTTGCCGTGAGTAGAAAGCCAAACGGTTGCTAGCAAAGAGTTTATGCTTTTCTGCCAGAGATTGAAATAAATTTCCTTCTTCAAAAGGAAGTATGATGGCTAGCCGTCCATTCCGATTCAATAATCGAAGTGAATGAGTAATCAATTCTTCAAACGTAAGAGTTTGTATGTGTCTTGCTTTTGCTCGATGTGCGATTGGTGGCAACTGACTGTTGAGAAAGTATGGTGGGTTGCTGACAATTAGATCAAAGGTTGAAGGTGACTTAAAATTTTGTAGGGCTACCGAGTGAATGCATACGCGATTAGCCCAGGGTGAGTTGTTTGCATTCTCCTGTGCTTGTGCGGCATTGATCTGTTCAATTTCGATTCCCTCGATCAACACATCTGCTTCGGTACGTTGAGCTAGCATCAATGCAATGACTCCGCAGCCTGTACCAACATCCAGGATTTTCTTTGTTTTTGAAACGTCAACCCATGCGCCCAATAAAACGGCATCCGTACCTACTTTCATTGCGCAGTTGGAGTCTTCGAGGGAGAATTGCTTGAAATGAAACATGTTTCACGCAAAGGCGCAGAGGCGCAAAGTTAAGTCTGTTTTACCCTTTGCGACTTTGTGTCTTTGGGTGAGATAATAGCTATAATCCATTCACAATTCGTTGAATTCCGTTCTTGATTAGAGCGTCATTAAAATTCACAAGTAACCCTAATTTAAGGCCTGTAATTCTTAAATATGTGAACAATTGTTTTTGATGAACTGGAGCAATTAATTCTACGGATTTAATCTCCACGATTATTTTATTTTCGACAATAATATCAGACCGAAATCCAAGGTCTAGCTTAACGTTCTCGTAGATCAATGGAATTCCTTGCTGCCTTGTGAAGTTTAAATTTTCTTTCTTCAGTTCGTAGGAGAGTAGTTCCTCATACACAGATTCCAGTAATCCAGGCCCTAGCGCTTTGTGTATTTAAAGCAGCAATGAACGACAATTTTAGACAATTCATTTTCGGTCATAACAGCATTCTTTGCGACTTAGCGTCTTTGCGTGAAATTACAGCCTCCTGAAAAGCTCTTCAATACTCGCAATTGTAATCTTCTCCTTCCAATCACTTCCTATTGCATGTGCCCACATGTGTGTAAGGTTGTATGATACGTGCGCCATCTTAGTGATCTGATCGTCTGTCCAGTCTTTGGCGAGGCCTTGTGGTAAATCAATTTTGTGTTTCGCAATCATCGTTTTGAACTCCTTCACACCTTCCGGATAATAATCTTCCAGATGGTTGAAGGCTAAACAATTTGCATAACAATGTCTTGTGCCCAATATCTTTGAAAGTCCATAAGATAGCGCATGGCAAACACCTACTTCAGAATAAGTTAAGCTTAATCCTCCCATCAGCGAAGCCACCATCAACTTGTCATCGTTCTCTGCATTTTGGCCGCTCTTCTCGCCCAAATAAATTTCTCTGCACAATTTCAATGATTGTTCTGCATAGGCGTGACTATACGCATTATTCAGCGTTCCGTTTTCAGATTCGATACAATGGATGTACGTGTCCATACCCGTGTAGAACCACCAGTTGCGCGGTACACTGGCAATCAAATCTGGATCTAGGATGACTTGGTTGAAAACAGTCCACTCGCATTTTAAACCTAATTTTTTTTCTGGACCGGTTAGCACGGCCGTCATAGATACTTCTGCACCTGTACCAGAAATAGTCGGCACGCCAACGTGATAGATGCCTGGCTTCTTGATCAAGTTTAGACCTTGGTACAATTGAGAAGAACCCTCGTTGGTAAACATTAAAGAGACCGCTTTCGCAATATCCATGATTGAGCCACCGCCAATGCCAATGGCCGCTGCGGGAATTCCCCTTGTCTTTTTTACCGAATCACGAATTGAATCGATTTGCTGAGTCGTTGGTTCGAATTGATCGACATCGATATACATGATCGTGTCACCTGCTTTCATCGGGATACGATTGGCAAGTTCCTTTCCTTTGAAATAGTTGTCGACCAAATACAGCATGAACCCATCGTTTTGATGGCGCTGTGCCTCTACAATTTCACCTAGTTGGCTAAAACTACCACGACCGAATACGGTCTTTTCAATTCCTTTAAAATTTTTATGCATGATATTTTCTTTAGTCTTTTTGTTTCACTTTAAAGCCGATCTGTCGAATAAGTAATCACAATTTGTGATGATTTTTTTTTATTTTCATAAGTTTTATGTAGGACAGATTCGAGACTACATAAATCATTTTTTATGCCCCACGTTTTCAACAATTGAAAGATATTCTTTAGCCGCATTCACCATTTTTGATCGAATTTGCTTCCACGAAACATTAACAAGCATATCCGGCATTCTAGACTCATTTTGTTCTGCGGTCTTAACTTCAGATAACGCAAACAATATTGATTTGGGTGAAATTGATGGATTATATCCCTTAAAATTTTTCAATATCTTTTCAGTTCCTAATTCCTCGAATAAAAAAAATAAGTCGATGTAGTCTTTTTTTTCTCTTCGCTCTGTAATCGCATTTAGCTTAAAGCCCGCGATATCCATGGGAGAACACAGTCTCAAACTCTCCAAAAAAACCGGCTCCGTCTTAAATGGAATCATCCAATCATCATAGAAATCAATCTTGATGTCCTTTATCTCCCCCGAGATGCTATCGGTGCCCACGAACAAATTTGTAGTATCAAAATGTTGCGCTAGAACTTTCAAGATACTTTGTTTTTGAACTTTTTCGTTTGAAAAGAAGTCAATATCGACTGATTTTCTATGACCGATTTGCAGGGCGAGAGCAGTGCCACCCACGATTCTAAATGAAGCTAACTCCGGCATTGCACATAGAATTGAAGCGGTATCGAAGAGCTCAGGAGTTACAGTGTCTCTAAACAGCATATCTCTTATCCGGATCTATGTTTAGAAACAGGTAAGCCATAGACCGAGTCAATGGCTTCATTTTAGTTTTCAACAGCGCATGTTTAGCCTTTTCCAAACCATACAAATCTATTACATCGCGAATGTCATCTATACTACCATATTCAAAGACCCTAGGAATTACCCACATTGGTGACTCTACCAACGCCTTCTCAATATCGTTCTCATTGATATCCCAAAACAAGGGTCTCCTAAATCGTAAGTTACTTTCCATTCGGTAAAATAGATTTCTTGGACTGACGGCAGAAACTTTAAACTTTGAACCCTGAACTTTGAATCTTGAATCTAAACCTTCACCATCACTTTTTCAATACACCCTGCAATCTTGCTCGCTAATGCTTTCACCTCTTCCTCCTTCCACGTGCAACGGATACCAAAAGAAATCAATCGACCTACTGTTTCTTGCGATTTTGGCAAATCCAACTTGTTATAGTCTTGTGGAGCGCCAAGGATGTGAATCGGGAGTTTTGCTGCCGTCTTCAAATCGCGCAAGTGGTTCCATTGGTTGATGAAGTGATACATGTTTGTATACCAATAATTAAACCCAGTTACGCCCGCCTTGTTAAATTCATCTACAGTTCGCTTAGCCGCTTCGGTGTCGGGCATTAGAATATTCAAAAAAGTAGCTGAGTCACCCGCTGGGTCTGCAAGTGTGCTGAAACCCACGCCTTCAATTTTAGATAACTCTTTCGTCAACGTGGCTTTATGCTCACGGTTCTTCTCGCGGATGAAAGGCACTTTACGTGTCTGTGCCAAACCGATGGCTGCATTGATTTCGCCAATGCGATAGTTGAAGCCTACAATAGGATGATTTTCCATACCACGGTTGTTGCCCACATGGTCATGGCCATGGTCAGAATAACTGTCGGCATGGCGATAAGCCTGCTCATCGTTGGTCACCATCACTCCGCCTTCTCCACATGTGGCGATCTTAAAAAAGTCAAATGAATAGCAACCCGTTTTTCCAAACAAGCCCACCGAAGTTCCATTGTACGAAGCGCCAAACGCCTGACCCGCGTCTTCAATCAACGTGAGGTTATGTTCTTTGCAGATTTTTAAAATCTCATCTAGCTTGGCCATACCACCGCACATGTGCACAAGCATGATGGCTTTTGTTTTTGGCGTAATGGCGGCACGTATTCCCTCGGGGCTTAAGCAAAGTGATTCATCAATTTCGGCAAACACAGGCAGACCACCGGCAAACAACACGGCCTCTACAGAGGCGATGTACGTGAATGGAGGTACGATCACTTCATCGCCAGCACCCACACCCGCTGCCGCCAGCGCACACGACACAGCCGTTGAGCCACTCGATACCGCATGAGCGAATTTAGCACCTGTCACCTTTTTTACTTCTGCTTCAAATTCGCGTGCTTTCCAAATATTGTTGCGCTGCGCGTCATGGTTATAACGAAAGAGAATGCCTGTTTCCAGCACGTCATTTACCTCTTTGCGTTCTTCTATTCCAAATAGTTCGGTTCCTGGCATAATTGATAACGATTAAGGGGCAAAAATACGAATTTTAGTCTTTCAAATTTCAACTGAAACGAAGAGGTTTTTTGAAGGGTTTTGGATTTTTTAGGTTATCATTTTTTAAAATCGCGATTCGCTCGGCTTTAGTTTTGTGTCGGTGGCACTTCTGTTTTCATGGACTAGTGAATCTTACCTTTAACAGGATGTCTAAAAAACACAATGGTAAATAAAATTGCGAAAACAATATAAATAATAGATGAAGTCAGGATAATCATCTCCTGATTTGAGATATATCCTTTAATTAAAGCAAGAGCACCGATCGTAAAATGAGCAAGATTTCCTATTGCAATTGGTCGGGAGTAAATCCCACCAATCAAATTCGCTTTTGCTGTCCAGTTCACCATTGCAAAAGCGAAATATAATGCTCCTAAAATCTGAAGAATCAGGGCGTCTAAAACTGTCCCAGTTGTCGAGCTTAGATAATTTAAAAGTTCATGTGGTAAAAACGAAAGAATTATTCCGGTTATTCCCATTGTTAATGCACTTATCGTCATCAGTAATTTAGTATTCATTTATTAAAGTTGTTAAAGTTAACTACATATCTTTTTAGATTGACCTGTCGTAAAGTCAACATGTCGTTTGTTTTTTTGTCAACAGAAGCTTGATCATCTTTGACTTCACTGTCCACGGAGTCGACCCAATTGCGTGCAACTGACCAATAAAGGTATATGGAAGTGCTAACTACGCAATTTATTTACAAAGCCAAGGCACGAAACGATGTTTACCTGAAGGCGGGTTAAGTACTTAGGGATTTCTTTTGGATAGCTTACAATGTTGCTGAGATCTTCTCGTTCGGTAATATTAATTAGCCGAACGGCATCACTTACATCGCGGGTAATTTGTTCGCCTTGCGCACTTGAAATTTTTAATAGCTCAACTTTTATTTCTCGTACAGTTGAAACAAAATAGGGAATGGAGCGATAGGTGAGATCAGAATGACTTTTTACATCTTGGTATAGTTCCTTAAGTCTAAAATACATGTTAGATTAGTTAATTTGACGCAACGTTGTTCCTTATTTTTTTCTGTAGTTGCCAGAATTCTCTTCCGTAGCCAACTAAGAGCTCATCTCCTTTATTGATTAAGCGAATACTTTCGATATAACACTTGTTGCCTTTGCTTACGTACTCGCAGTTGTTTTTTAAGCCCGCCAGTTTAGTAAGCCCGTTGGCATCGTTGGCATATCTTCCTAGTGTTTTAGTGGCTGGCATTGCATCAATTACAGCATTTCGGGTTAGGTACATCAAATAGCCGTTGTGGCCATCTTGCTCTTTGACTTCGCTCCACTTGCGCAACTTTCCTTTATATTCTACAATGCGTGTGCCTTTTTTGATTTTTATTTTACTGAATAGCCCCTTTCCCGCATTAGGTATTTTCGATTTTTGGATAGCTAAGAATTTTTCTAACAATGCCATTTTTACTCTTCGTAGAATTCGATCAACGAACCAAAGTAGGCATGAATCCATCCTTCCACCATATCATCGTAATCGGTATCAGGAATATTGGTATGGCGCAACTCTACCGAAGTACCTGCTTTATCTTCATGTAGTTTAATGGTTACGATAGAAGGTTCTTCTTGTTCGCCAAAATACCATTGCTGGATTATCTTTTTATTGTTTTCAAATTCGATATTTTTTCCGATAATGCTTCCTTCCCACAGTGAAAATTCGCTGCCAGCTTCGGTGCTCATGCTAGCGACTTCACCAGTCCAGAGATGAATGGTGTTCGGATTGGTCAGTGCCAAGTATACATCTTCGGGTGTCGCGGGTATAACAAAATACTTTTTAAAATCTTTCATAAGATACTACTTGCTTTGCGATTGATCGGATGTAAAATGATAAAGAAAAACTAAAATCCCGTTGAAGGCAGGTTTGGAATTGTCTTTAATTTCTAAAGTTACATCTACTTCAAATTTAGTAATACCGCGAAGGTTAAGGATAGAATATAGTTTGGCGCGCAAGCGTACTTCTTGATTTACTAATACGGGTTGATTAAACTTTAATTTTTCGATGCCGTAGTTGATCATCATTTTGATATTCTTAAACTCCGCTATTTGATCCCACAGATGGGGGACTAATGAGAGGGTTAAATAACCATGGGCAATGGTACTTTTAAAAGCTGTTTCTACTGCGGCTCTTTCTGGATTTGTGTGTATCCATTGATGATCAAGGGTGGCATCGGCAAAGCGATTGATTTGTTCTTGGGTAATCGTAGTGTAGTTTGAAACGCCAAGTTCTTTTCCCAAGTAGGTTTGAAACTCATCGTGGCTATGTATGATTAGTTGCCCCATAATTTCTAAAAGTTACGAAAGTACTAAAATTAGGTAGGCGTTTAGTTGAATACCCCCTTTAAAATTTCCAAATTTGGCAGATGCAAACTGATTTTTGGTTCGTTTACTTACAAGGATTTCTACTGTTGATGGCAATGTTCACGTGCGTGTGGATAGTGAGTGTTAAATTGGTAAACGCCAGCATTGTCGATCCATTTTGGGGTCTTGGTTTTGTAGTATTAGCATTCTATTATTTTTTACACTCAAGTGGAGATGTCGATCGGAAATTTTTAGTGATGGCCCTTAGCTCCATCTGGGGTTTGCGGTTATTTGCCTATTTGCTTTGGAGAAGTAAAGGCAAGCCCGAAGATTATCGTTATGCACAATTTAGAAAGCAATATGGCGAAGCGAATTATTGGTGGATTAGTTTCTTTCAAGTGTTTTTGCTACAAGGTTTTTTACTTTGGATTATTTCTGCGCCCTTGTTAGCATCGCAATTTGAGGGGCAAAATCGCCCACTTGGTTTTTTTGATGGTGCAGCAGTAATTATATGGGCAATCGGATTTCTGTTTGAAGCTGGTGGCGATCACCAGCTTGCTAAATTTAAAAGTGATCCAGGAAATAAAGGCAAAGTACTTTGTACTGGGTTTTGGAAATATACGCGCCATCCAAATTATTTTGGCGATGCGTGCGTGTGGACTTCCTTCGCCTGCTTTTCGGTAGCGGTCGAACAGTACTGGCCAATAGTCAGTGTGGCAGTAATGATTTTTTTGTTGTTAAAAGTATCTGGAGTAACGCTTTTAGAAAAAGCATTGAAGAGCAATAAACCAGAATACGAAATGTATATAAATCGTACTTCTTCTTTTTTTCCTTGGTTTCCCAAAAGTAAATGAGTGTAAATTCTGCAATCGAAATAAAAGAGCCTTTGGTAAAACCAAAAGTGGACGTTGAAACACTTGCGTCAATTGATCCTTCGATGCTGGATGATTCCTATGTGTATGTTCATTGCCACTTTAACAATTCGTCTGATGATATGCTTATTCGCATTTGGCGAACCACTTTTCTTATCGATCAGCAGACAAACACGAGGTCACAGCTTCTTCATGCCGAAAATATTTCGTACGCACCACAATGGACGATCATTCCACGAAAAGGAGATTTTACTTTTTTATTAATTTTTGGTGGATTGCCAAAAAGTTGTTTGCAATTTGATTTAGTAGAAGAGATTGCTCAGCCGGGTGGGTTTCATATCCAACACATTACCCGCAACGAAACAGATGTTTACCATATTGATATTCACTAATTCTAACATGATATGACTAATCGAAGAGACGTATTAAAGTATTTAGGACTAACCGCTTTATCAGTTTCGGCTTTGAATGCCAGCGCAGCCAATACTGAAGTCGAACCAATTTTAAATTCTGAGGATCCGCTATTTTGGGATAGTGTAAGAAACCAGTTTATGTTGAGTAAAGACAAAGTCTTTTTCAATTGTGGCACGGTAGGAGTTATGCCAAAGGTGGTTTTTGAAAAATTGTGCGATCACTCACGCTACCTTGCTACGCATGTTGCCGATTGGGAATACAAAGATGATAACAAAGAGCAATTCATTAGCGGATATAATAATTTGTTACCCATCAGAACTAAGGTTGCGAAACTATTGAATTGTGAAGTTGCAGAGATAGCCATGACCGATAACGTAACCAACGGAATGAGTTACATCGCAAATGGGATTACCCTGCAACCGGGCGATGAAATACTTACTACCGATCAAGAACATGGCGGAGGCCAATCGAGTTGGAAGGTAAAGGAAAAAAGATTTGGTGCGGTGTTCAAAACGGTAGCAATAGGAAAACCGATTACTAGTTCTGCCGAAGTGCTTGACATTATCGTAAAAGCATTTACGCCCAAAACAAAAGTGCTGATGCTTTCGCACATGATTTCGGGGAGCGGTGCAATTTTACCTGTAAAAGAAATTTGTGCCGAAGCAAAACGAAGAGGGATTTTTACCGTGCTGGATGGTGCCCAAACGATTGGCCACATTAAAATTGATTTGAAAGACATTGACTGCGATGCGTATGTAGGTTGCTTTCACAAATGGGTGGGCGCGCCTACTGGTACTGGTTTTATGTTTGTGAAGGCTATGCACATGAAAGATTTGTGGACAACCGTTGCAAGCTACCGGTGGGACGATCATGCTGATGAAGGATTCCGGTTTACGCAACGAGGCACGGGTAACTTTGCTATTTTATTGGCTCTAGAGGTAGCCCTTGATTTCCATTTTCAACTTGGGCCAGATAATGTATATGCCAGAATCAAATTTTTAGGCGAGCGATTGCGTAATGGTTTACGCCAAAATAAAAAAGTGAAACTATTTTCGCCTAAAGAAGAGGCTATGTGTGCGGGTATTTCACTCTACAATATTGACGGACTGACAGGAGCGCAATTGCAAGATGCGTATTGGAACAAAGCGAAGATGCGCCCCCGATCTCAAGGCGATATTTTTGGGGTGCGACACAGCACTCACATTTTTAATAGCACCCAAGAAATTGATCGAGCCTTAAAAATTGTAGAAGAGTTGTCTTAGATTAGTTGACCACATTCACTGCAATGGTGAGAAAAATTTTCTAAGACTATAAAAAATGATTAGTTCTAATCACTTGCACCGGATGGTAAAAAGCAATCATAGCGTAGCGATTAAAATATTTCAGCTCTAAGTGACTGAGAATTTTTTTACATGTTTCTTCGGATACAATGGTTTCAATTTTGGTGTTTTCTCCTTCCCATTGATTGTCTCGCACACCTTCTAATCCTTTCCCCGAAACGGTTGACCAAGTATATCCCTTGGCCCCAAGCGATACTAATTCTTTTTCGATGGTGGTTGCTAGTACTTCCTCGGTGATGATTGTGAGTAAATGAAAATTTTGCATACAAGTAGCGTTACTGTGTAATTATCAATTTAGCGATTTCGTGATAGAGCGGTAGGCCGAACATGATGTTGAAGGGAAATGTAATGGCCAGTGCAGAGGTTAGGTAATAAGATGGATTTGCTTCTGGTAGCGCTACCCTACATGCTGCTGGTGCCGCAATGTACGATGCACTCGAAGCGAGCACGCCCAAAATTGTTGCACCGCCTAGACTTAAGCCAGCTAGCGAGCCTAGGTAAATGCCTATGATCGCATGAACGATTGGAAAAATAATTCCGAAACCAATTAAGAATAACCCGCCCTTTTTAAGATCTGATAGTTTCCTTCCGGCCACTAATCCTGCTTCGAGAAGAAAGAGTGTAAGCACACCTTTGAACGGTAGATCAAATAATGGAGCTACTTGTTCCCATCCTGTTTTTCCTACTGAAAAGCCGATCAATAAAAAACCAAGTAGCAGCAGACTGCTTTTTCCGGCAAAGAGTTCGCGGGCAACTTCTTTAATAGGAATTTGCGGATTACTTTCAGTCGGTGGCGTATTTATTCGGGCCAGCGAGATTCCAATTAATATGGCAGGTATCTCCATCATGGCCAACATACTTGGCATAAAACCCTCAAATGGAATAGATAAATTTTCGTGAAATGCAAGGGCAGCACTAAACGTAACAGCAGATACAGAACCATAGTGTGCAGCAAGTGCGGCAGCGTTAGGCACATCGAATTTTCCCACTTTGCGCATGAGAACATACGTCCAAAGCGGAATGGTGCAGCACAAACCAATCGCTACCAAAGCTGGCTGCCATACTTCTTCAAAAGTAGCCAATGATAATTTGTATCCGCCCTTCATGCCAATGGCAATCAATAAGTAGATTGTTAGGGATTGATATAATGAGTCAGGAAATTTTAGATCGCTTTTTACTCGCGAAGCGATAATGCCTAGCAGAAAAGCGAGCACCATGGGCGATAGAATACTTGCTAACATAGCTATGAGTGAGTTGGGTTAGAGAAAAATGCCTGATAATTTATTGACTCTATATTTACCACTTGGCCATTATAAGTTATGAGTGTATCTTTAATTATCAGAGACCCAGTCGTTTGATGAGAATCAATAATTAAATGTATGAACAAACTTTTGCTTATCGCGCTATTGCTACTAAAAATTAATGAACTAATGTCACAGCATACTATTCCACTTTTCACAAAAGTTCCTAATGCCAAATCGGATCATTCGGTTGTTGAACGGTCGCAAATAGGAGAGGATGGTATTTTACGGATAAGCGATGTTGTAGTCCCATCAATGGATGTTTATTTTCCTGCCGAAGGCAAAGCGAATGGCACAGCTGTTATTATTTGTCCGGGAGGAGGTTATACTATTTTGGCAGCAGGGCACGAAGGGGCAGATGTTGCTAAAGCTTTTGCTGCAGTAGGTGTAACCGCTTTTGTGTTAAAGTATCGCTTGCCCGATTCACGGTTGCAGCTTGTACCCAAAGTAGCACCGCTGCAAGATTCACAACGTGCACTGCAGTTAGTGCGTGAGCGAGCTAGTGAGTTTAAAATTAATCCAACCAAGTTGGGCATCATGGGTTTTTCGGCTGGTGGCCATTTAGCTAGTTCAGCGGGAACGCTTTTTAATAAGCCAGTTATCGAACAGGCAACCGCTGAAAGCGTTCGCCCCGATTTTATGATTTTAATTTATCCTGTTATAAGTTCAAATGCTTCCATCGTTCATGCAGGATCGTTTGAACGATTACTTGGTAGGCAAGCTTCTAAAGATAAATGGTTGGAGTTTTCTTCTGAAGTAAACGTGACTTCAAAAACACCGCCTACTTTTTTGGTTCATGCGTCTGACGATGCTGGCGTTAGCTCCATGAATAGTATTGTTTTTTATGAAGCACTTCTAAGAAATAACGTGCCGGCCGAGCTGCACATTTATCAAAAAGGCGGACATGGTTTTGGTTTAAAAAACTCTATTACACAAGACGCATGGTTTGATCGGTTATTGAATTGGATGAAGGCTAATAATTGGTTGAAACCTAATTATTGAGTCACATTTCAATGGTCGTAGTTATGTCTTTAGTATAGAAGCTCGCTGGTACTTTTGGTAAATGATTTTTTTCTTATCTCGTAAAGTTAAAATTTCTTACCTCTGATGAATCGTGTAAATGAACAAATACAAAATATCGCTTAAGATTCTGTTATTTTATCAGCAGTTTGATTGTTTTAGTACCACCAATACCCTTTAGTTGAACAAAGTATACACCACCACTCTGGCCACTCAAGTCGAGTTCAGTTTCATGTTCCCCAATTTGACTGTTGGGTTGTGAAGCGGCATAAATCGTCTTTCCCAAGGCATCGGCAATCTGTAAAGTAACTGGCGACTTTTCAGTTAGAATATATTTCACAGTAAATTTTCCCGTTGTTGGATTTGGATACACTGAAAAATCTTTGATAATGGTAGGCTCGATTCCTGTTGGTTGTTGTTGAATAAAGATATTATCAACCGACCAGCCCCATGAAGTGGTATTGTCTTCGTTGGCCTTGAGGCGGAAGCGGAATAGCAAGGTATCCTTAGCCTTAAATTTATTTCTAATGTTTACCTCCTGATTTATTTCTAGTGAGGGCGTTCCATTTGAATTTGCGTTGTAGGCTGTTAGCCAATTTTGATTTAGCGAAGAATTATAGCCGTCCTTTAAGGGCACCCAATTAAGGCCATCTTCGGTAGCTTCAACAGCTACATAATCTTTAAAATCGGGTTGGCCAAACGTTGCACCAGCATCTGATGTTTGTACTAAGGCAACATCGCGATAGTAAAAAGTTGAGTTGGTGTTACCTACAATCATGGGTACTAGCAAAGTAGCCGTATGGTCTGTATTCCGCACATACGGATGAACCGTTTGTAAGCTAGTGTTGCTGTTTCCAAATTGTGTAGCAGAAAATTTATCTAAATAGAAATCATTGGCATTTGAAACGATATTGAAATATTCATTCGCATAGTTTTTCAAGGCCAATTGTCGCCCTTTATAGGTAACTGAGTGATAGGGCGCAGAATTTTTATATCCGATAAGTTTTGTGTCAACATTTCCAGTTGGCACATTAGAAACTTCCACAATATAAATTCCAGTAGATAGATTCTTGAGCGAGCCAATAAGATTAGAGTTTAATATCACTTGAACTGAATCCATCTCCTCGTTCTGAAATTTGATCATAAAAACAGATTGCGGACTTGTACCGGTTGCTAGCACAACTGGCTTCGCAACAGCGCCAGTTTGGGTACTCTCTAATTTGGCAGTCCAAATTCCTCTGCCATGTGTGGCAATCACAACCTGATCGTCTTGGCCTTTCATATCCCAAACCGAAACGTTTGGAAAATCATCTAACAACGTCCAACTCAATCCATTGTTCAACGATTCTACAATTCCAATTTCTGTACCTGCCCAAATAATGCTTGGATCATCGGATCGCACATACAAACAATAAACCGCTACGTCAGGAAATCCATTATTACTTACGTTCGATGAATTGAATCCAGAAATGTCCGTCCAGTTTTGACCGAGATCAGTAGTGCGCAAAATTTTTGGCTTACCCGAAAAGGAGAAGAGCGCAAATGCGGTGTTTGGTTCAGTTGGATGCGTAGCCAATTTTGTTATACCACCCAATGGAACAAGTGAATAATTATTGGTTGCTGTAAAGCTTGCGCCCGCATTGGTAGAAACATGCAAATTGAATGGGTTTGCTGAATTGATCATACCATTCCCAGCCCATATAATGTTGGCGTTGGCACGCGATACATCAATGTCCATAAATGAATTTGCACCACCCCATTTTTCTGTGATGGATGTAAGTACCCATGTGGCTCCAAAATTGGTAGATTTAAAAACACCAGAAGATGAAAGTGTATAAATCACTTCAGGATTGTCTTTTGAGTTAGCTAATTTAGAAATGAACGGATGGGTTCCTGCCAGCCCTGAAGTGGCCGAAACCCATACATTCCCACCATCGGTCGATCGTTCGAAGTTATTATTTTGCGATCCGCCAATTAGTTTCTTGTCATCGTTACTGTGCCAAAGTACTTCAAATCCATCACCACCAATTTTAAAAAGGTACCCACTAGACGCATTAGCACTTGAATTCGCTGCCGATTTCCATGTGCCATTGTCTTGTGCTCCGCCAAGGTACTCATCGAAGCCAGGACGCTTATCGGCACCATAAAATTGGCTGGTGTTGTATGAACGACCAGCAAAAGTCCAGTTTCTATCGTTGATGCCTGGGGTTGTTGAAGTGTTTGAAACAAAAACTCCTCCATCATTGGCATTTAAAATTTTGTAAGTGCTTCCACTCATCGGAATCATTACAATGTTGTGGTGATCGACATGCACAAGACTGTTTTTATTTGGGTTTCCGTACTGGCCTCTGCCATCGGTAATAAAAATGGTTGTAGCGTTTAATTTCGGTTGAGATGAAAATTGAAAGAGAAGATTTGAATTTGATGTAGGTGGAAAAGTTCCACCAATAGCCAACGTAGGCCAAATGAAAAACATCTTATTGAATTCGTGCCCACCATTTAGCGCAATATTACTGGAAGGAGTGGTAGCGTTGTATTCAATGTTATTTATATAAAGATATTCTCTTGATTGTAATGTGGCATCGATATTATCAGTATTGCTAGGTATCAGATTAAATACTCCATCTCTGCCTTGATCGCGAAAGGAGGCCATCAATTGTTTGTTGTTGGTAATATCCCAAACCTCAAATGGAACAGTAACATAATCGGTATAACTGTAGTTAGCTGCCGCCACTCCCGAGGAGGCACCAACTGGAACCAAAAACCGATGTGCTTTTTGTGATTTACCTGGTCCGAACCTGATCTCAACGGTTGCATTATTTGCAGAAGTTCCTACTTCTAAATTTCCGTTGGTGGCATTCGTAAAAGAAGTAAGTAACATAAAACTCGAAAATCCATCATCACCAATTGTATATACTCCATTTTCGGAAGTGCCACCATCGAGTATTGTTCTGAACAAATCGACTCCACCATAGTAAATTACATTTTCATTGAAAGGATCACACGCAATCGTATTATCGTACCACCCTTGGCCATTTAGAAAATTTAGGTCAGCACTTGAAAGTTTTATGTTTACTGGCGACCATGAAACCCCAGCGTTGTCACTCATCATTATTTTTGGACTTGTGCCATTTTCGCAAGAGGCAAAAATGCGTTGTGGTCTAGAGGGAGCAATGGCAATTTCTACTCGATCTAATCCACCCATTCCAATATTCGATAGACTCCAAGTATCGCCACTATTAATTGACTTAAGTACGCCCACTCCATTTTGTGCTGCATATTGAATGGAAAAATTGCCTGGCGTAGCCTTTAAGTCTTGCACAAAGGTTAAATTGGAAACTTTAGTCCATGAGTTGCCTCCATTGTTGGTTTTATAAATTCCCTCGTTAGAAGCGACTACTACCATATTTTCGTCTGCAGGATTGATAATCATTCGATTAATATCACCAAACGAAACAGTTGAAGATAAATGCGACCATGTAACACCTCGATCGGTTGACTTAAACATTCCGCTTCCGCTGATGCCATCTAAATTTCCGAACCCTTCACCTGTTCCAATATAAAGCGTGTTATGGTTCGACTCAGCCATCGCCAAAACCGTGGTGGCGAGATTTGAAAGATCAGGAGTAATTAAACCCCAACTGCCTCCTGCATTAGTTGTTTTCCAAACTCCTCCGCCAACCGATCCAGCATACCACGTGTTTTTGTTCGGATCATCAGGATCAACCACGAGGCCGCGCGTTCTGCCAGGTACGTTTGAAGGCCCGCGCTCTTTCCATTCTAGTACACCGTTCGATTGCGTCCTGGCATTGTTTCTATTTTTTTTCGCTGCCGCTTCCTGTGCCTTTTTTAATTCTCTCAGTTTATATCCTTGCTTGTAGCCTGGTGCAGTTGCATCTACTGGGGTGCGAATATCATGGTGGAATCTAAAGAACTCTCCTGGGCCATCCTGATAGCTTTCTTGTGCAACCTCATTAAATTGAGACAATTCACTTGGATTTGAAACCCAAACAATTAAAGAGCAAAAGAAAAGAACGAGCAAACTGATTTTTGATGGCTTCATGGCAATTGATTAGTGGCTTTAATTTTTATGACTCTTATAAATTTAGAAATATCCTCATCTTTTTTAATCATGCCGGGAGCATTGAAAACTTCTACTCCATCCTCTGAAATCCATTTACAATAGCCCGGTGAAAAACTGAATGAATTCAAAACTTTTTTAGATGAACCTTCGATCACTACTGCTTTCAGTACTAGATTTCGATTAGTTAGTTCCTTTTTTTGAACGAACAAAGTAAATTTGCCCGAGGCGTTTGGTAAAGAATCATAGCGGCTACCCATTAACTTTTGTAGATCAACCTCTCTCTTTTTAGTGGGGGCATTTTGAGAATGAGATGCGCATCCAGCAACGATACTAATCAATACGATAACAATCGGGCGCAGCATCATTACGTTTTTTGTTTTTTCTTTTTGGCGGCAGGGAACAAAATGTTATTTAATATTAGTCGGTAGCCGGGCGAGTTAGGGTGTAGATTTAAATCGGTAGGTTCTTCGCCTACTGTATGCTGGTAATCTTCTGGATCGTGGCCTCCGTAAAATGTCCAAAAGCCTTTGCCGAGTACACCATGTAGATATTTAGTCTCTTTAATTTCTTTGTTTTCACCCATAATGGTTACATCGGGTTTTATCAGATGTTGTTTAAAACCTGTGGTTTGCCCATAAAAGCCTTTTATAATACGACTGTGGTTTTGAGTAAGCATACTGGGTATTGGATCCCATTTGGCTGAAAACTGAAAGAGGTTAAAATAATCATTGTCTTGGCGTAGTCCTCTTTCGGGTGCATTGTTGTCAATGTCCGAAAATTCGTATTGATACGGATCACGCGATAATTGAAAATCGGTAAAAGCAAAAGTGTTAGTGAAGTTTAGTTTTTGTTGAGCTTGCGGATCGGCCGGATCTCCATCGTACATCCGTTCGCAGATATCAATGCCTTCAGCCGCCAAGGCAATGTCATACGAATCGGTGGCTGAGCACATCGCAAATAGAAAACCTCCGCCCCCCACAAACTCTTTTATTTTTTTTGATACCGCTAGCTTCAGCAACGAAACTTTGTTGAAGCCAAATTTGCGAGCTGTGGTTTCGGCTTCTTTTACTTGATCGATGTACCACGGCATGTTGGCGTAACTGCTAAAGAACTTTCCGTATTGGCCAGTGAAATCCTCATGGTGCAAATGCAGCCAATCGTATTTTATTAATTCACCATCCAAAACTTCATCGTCAAAGATTACCGTGTAAGGGATCTCTGCGTAAGTAAGCACCAAAGTTACTGCATCGTCCCACGGTTGTTTTGTTTTGGGAGAGTAAACGGCAATGCGCGGATATTTCTCCAACTTCATAATGTCATAGTTGGCTGCGGGGCTGGCAATTTCCGTTATGATGTTATTTGCCTGTGCATCTGAAATGATTTCATAGCTTATCCCTCGCACCACCAATTCGTTTTGAATTTTGGGATGGTACTTGCACATAAAACTTCCACCGCGGTAGTTCAGTAGCCAATCGATCTCCATGTCCATCTTTAGTACCCAATAGGCAATGCCGTATGCTTTTAAATGGTTGCTCTGCTTTTCATCCATGGAAATGAAAAGGTAATTGGAAAAAGCAGTATGGCTGGCCAAGAAAAAGAATAACAAAAAGCTTCGCCTCATCGTTAAAACAGTTTGAATTTTACGGGTGTAACAAAATATTCTCTACAGAGTCTACTCCTTACAACTCTTAAAGATATAAATTTGGTTCTGCAAGGGTACGATCGTTTAAAAAATTGATATGGATTTACTAGAAAACATTAAAGAAGGTCTCCGTTCGGTTAAAGCAAACATGCTCAGATCTGTTTTAACGGCCTTAATTGTGGCCATTGGCATTACTTCTTTGGTGGGTATTCTTACGGCCATTGACGGGATCGAATATTCTGTTTCTGAGAGTTTGTCTTCACTGGGTGCCAATACCTTCGATATTACCTCTAAATTCAATAGAGGAACTGCACAAGACGGAGTAAAAGAAAAAGTTTACTCTCCATTGCTGCTCAACGAGGCTCAAACTTTTATAGAACAATTTGATTACCCCGCAAGTATTAGCCTTTCGGCTCGTTTGGCAATCCAAGCAGAAATTAAGCATGCCTCTGAAAAAACCAACCCTAACGTAAACGTAACAGGCGTTAACGAAGACTTTTTGGCCATTAAAGGTTTAAATCTGGCTGAGGGAAGAAATTTTTCACGGTTTGAGATTCAGTACGGATCTAAAGTGGCGATTTTAGGCCATAAACTTGCCAAAACGTTGTACGGAGAAAATAAAAATCCGGTTAACACAGAGATTTCATACAAGGGCACCCAGTTTAAGGTGGTAGGCTTGATGAAAGAGAAAGGAGAGCTATCTGAAAATAATTTCGATAACATGGTGTTGATACCGATTATAGTTGCCAATCAAATGGCAGGAGGGCAAGGGCTTAACTACCGATTAATAGTTGCTATTAACAACCCTGAGCAAATGGATTACGCAATGGGCGAAGCCACTGGATTGATGCGCAAGATACGCCACGATGAAATCATAAATGGAAACTCGTTCGATATAGAAAAGAGTGAATCGCTTGGGCAACAGTTAGAGTCAATTACCTCGGCTTTGCGCTTTGGCGGATTTGGGGTTGGGTTTATTACGTTGTTGGGTGCAGCTATTGCTTTAATGAATATTATGTTGGTTTCTGTTACTGAAAGAACCCGCGAAGTTGGGGTACGAAAAGCACTCGGAGCTACGCCTTTGCGAATTCGGCAGCAATTTGTGATCGAAGCCATTGTTGTTTGTATTTTGGGCGGTTTGGTAGGAGTTTTATTGGGAATTAGTTTGGGCAATGTGCTATCTGTTTTTGTGTTTAAAGTAGATGCTTTTGTAATGCCTTGGTTTTGGACGTTTGTTGGGTTACTGATTTGCGTAATGGTCGGATTGTTTTCTGGGTGGTATCCTGCTAGCAAAGCATCGCGCTTAGATCCGATCGAGTCGTTACGATTTGAGTAGAACTCAACCGATATCATATTTACAAATCGGGTAATTAACATTCTTCAAAATAAAAAGAGGCCGTCTCAATTTTGAGACGGCCTCTTTATTTATAAAATGCTGAGCTTTTTATTTCACCACCAATTTTTGCTTAGATACTTTACCCTCGCTCGTGATGGTGATGATATAAATCCCTGATGTCAAACTTTGAGTTTGCTCTAGGTCTATTCTTTTCCCATCCGTCACTTTTATTAATTGGTTAGACATTGTTATGCCTTTAATGTCTTGGATTGAAATAGCTATTTCTTTACCTGATTCTTCAGCGCTTAGATTAACAGAAAATGATTTTCCGTCAGATGGATTAGGGAAAATCCTCCATAGATTTTGAGAAGCGATGGTAACTTTCTTAGGGTCAGAATAGCTGGTCTTACCATCAAAGTCGGTTTGTTTTAAACGATAATACGAATCTCCAGAAAGGGGATTGCCATCAATTGCAGTATATCTCGATTCGTTTGATTTTGTGCCAGCACCGTCAATGCTTACAAGTTCTTTAAATCCTTCACCGCTTTCAGATCGCTCAATGGTAAAGAAATCGTTATTCAGTTCGGAGGCAGTCCTCCATTCAAGTTCAACAATACCCGCTTTGGCTATTGCATTGAAAGCAATTAATTCAATGGGCAGCGGGGTTGTTTTATTTGAAAGTGTCCAAGCTTCGTAGCTATTTCCATTTTGGAAATTAGATAACACGACAGTAGATGTATTGGCTGCTGGCGCCCCTACAGTATATACCTGAGCAGGGGTAGCTACAGGCGCATCCCAATAATTGGAAGGGTTCCATCTTTGTGCTACCAATTCATCTAAAGCATCAGAAGGCACAGGCGCAACAGTAGCTACTTCTGAATTCAATAAGGTAAATGTCATGTTAGCAGTTGGTCTGGATCCGGTGTAGCCAGCAAACGTAAGAGTCCAAAATCGATCGGCAACGCTTGTACCACCATTTGTTCCATTTAGGTTGTTTACACTGGTTGGTAGAGGAGTATTAGCCAATCCAGTAGCATACGTGGCGACAGCAAGCGTAGCTGTTGCAGGAGAACCCGCTCCAGTAATATTATACCTGAAAGGAATGAATTGAGTGGATGATACTCCAAAAGGAAATATAAATGTTCCAGTAGTTGTTCCGGTAGTCCAATTAATAGTTCCATAAGGCGCAGTAGTTTTTTCACTTTTTACATAACCCGATGTGCGCGTGATCGCGCCCGTTGCGCTCCGTGTAACGTTCAACGTTTGGCCATTCAAATCAAGTTCACCTAAAGTAAGAGTTAGCGTATTGCTAACATCAGCATTTGCGCTTAAGCGAACAATATCTGAAGATGCACTTGGATTAATAGTTAGATTATGGAAGGTGTTAGGGGTTGATCCTCCAATCAATTGTAAAGTGCTAGCCGCAGGGCTGTTGAAGTTGACAGTACTGGTAGATTGAGTAAAGGCTCCATCATTTGTCCAGTTTCCGCCAACGTTAATAGTCGGAATGTTAGTGGCATTTAAAATTGCACCGGTTGTGATTGAAACATTCCCAGATACGGATAGGGTAGAAGCTGTATTGCCGAGCAAGTCAGGGGTGGATGAGCCATCGCCTACGGTAAGGTTGCCCGCAACGGTAGTGGTAGTATTTGCAAGTTGATAGTTTCTTGTACTTCCCTCTCCAATTACTAAGTTACCGTATGTTTGCGTATCTACTGGCCAAGGATTCGTATTTCCGGTTTGATTATAATAAACGGTACTAGTGGGGCTGAGTGAATAAGAATTAAAACCCGAAGGGAAGACACCATTATTATTATTGCTTGGATTATTCATTTCAAAAGTGGCACCAGCATTTAATTGAAAGAGTGTAGTTCCACCGGCTCCTACAATATTGTTGTTACCTACCTTTAAGTTTGAATTAGCTTGCACGATCAGGTTGCCTGTAAAGTTGTTAGAAGTACTGGTAAAGGCGAAAGTGGCTCCAGCAGCATTGGTGTTACTAACTTGAATCGTATTGTATTGCCAGTTTGTTGCTACGTTATTGGCAGACGGTATTACAATGGATTGGGCTCCAATGGTCCGATTGAAATTTACCGTACTACCTGTTGCAGTTACTAATCTTCCTCGATTATTCAAGAACGTAATCGCTCCAGAAACATTCAAAACTGAGCCAGTGGACATACCTATTCGTGCTACAGCCTCAAGACCCGCATTATTTGGTGTTCTGAATTTAATATTGTTAACGGAAGCAGAACCAGCAGAAGTGATAGAAACCCTAGCAAGTCTAGCCACATTATTAGTTGTACCACCTATGGACAAATCTCCACTTACGGTAGCCGTACCATCATTGATGTTCCAACTATTGATTACACTGCCAGCGGGTTGATTAACACTCGCATTGGCCAGCACATTCAGGTTTATGGAAGCGTTTGAAGTAAGCGCCTGAGCGGTGGCTAATGCAGTAGAGCCAACATCTAATGTTAGTATTTTTGCTGAAATATCTTGGGTAATAGTGGTAGTTAAATCTGCTAAGTTAGTATTGCCAATTACAACAGCATCAATATCGCTAGTGGGTGAATTTATTCCAGGAATATATTGTCTACCAAAACCACCCGAGGTGCTTAATGATGGCGCAGGGCTAACTTGAATCTGTGTGTCTGAAATAATGCTGGTTACAGTATACACCACACCAGGAGATGCGATTAGCATAATTGGGTCGTTTAAAGCAAGTTCAGTATTAAATTTCGTAGAAGCCCCGTTAATAAAAGAGTTTCCGTTAACAAGTGTAATTACCCCAGTCCGTTGTTGTATCCACGTAGTACGTGCATTCCAATTGGCTGTTCCGGTAACTCTATTGAAAACAAATGTAGGGTCAATGTTTTGTCCAATTTGGAAATCTACTCGCTGGCCACTTGGTAATTGGGTAGGGTTAACTACAGAAATAATAGAGTTGTTCGTTGTTGTGTTAGTAGTTACAGTCAATACCGGATTTTGCTCGGTAGTTTCGTCAAACAAGTTAGCTCCAGACCAGGCAGCGGTAGTATTATTATACCATTTTACAATGGCCGTGTTATCTAGTGCAGCATCTTCGTCTGTATTCACAAAATTGAACGTGGCAGCAATTTGCCCAGTTGAAAAAGCAGAAAATACGATTCCGTTGTTGGTTAACGAGTAGTATCTATTTACGGTATTATTTGGTTCAATCAGACCAGATGCAATTTCAGGATGATCGCCACTTACCGATTCAACGGTCAATGTACCAGCAGTGGTAACAGAGGTAGCTGTAAAACTTACGGGCGTGTAATCTGTATTTGTGCCAACTTCAAAAGTACGAATATTGGTTCCTGTCGGGATGGTCTTTCTTAAATTGCCTTCCACAAATCCGCTGGTTCTATTCACCGTGCTGGCCCCGGCAATTAGTACATTCGTTCCTGTGATCAAGCGGCCCGATGTTAAATTGAGTGTATTGGTAACGGTAGCATTAGCGATATTGAGAGTAACATCGTTTGAGTTATTGATGGTAAGAGCAAAAAACGTAGGGTTGGCCGTTCCGGCTATTTCTTGATTTGTGCCTGTCGTAAAAGCTACCTGACTGGTACCGCTTGCCGTTAGGGTAGGAGTGCCACTTACAGCCCAAAACCCATTATTGCCATTTACTGTGATGGTGTGGTTGGTGTAAACAAATGTTCCACTTGAAATACTAAAGCTACCTACCGAAACATTATTTGCTAACGTGGTACTTGCCGTAGAGCCGTAGGTAACATCTCCAACGACTGACAAAACAGCATTTGAGTTCATCGACCCAACATTAGAGAAAGTTAAATTTCCGTTAATGGTAGATACTGCCGACATATTCACAGCCGAACCAGTATTACCCGATATAACTAAATTTTGATAAGGATAGGTTGCGCTGGATGCGGCTGTTTGAGTGCCTGCTCTATTTAACTCAATTGTAGTTCCGCTCGCTAGCGTGGCTGCTCCTGTCAGAGCTGGAACGGTTCCAGAGCTGGAAATTCTCAGCCGACTAGTTCCCGTCATTACGATGTTTCCAGTACCTGTAAAATCGGTTCCTCCCGTTACATCTAAAATGGTACTTCCCGAAATAGTTACCGTTCCGCTCGCATCAGTAGTTCCATTAATTGATTTTGTGCTTCCATTAGAAGCAATCAGGTTGAAATAGTTGGTAGGATGAATATTTTGAGCACCAGCGAAAGCGTATTCTACTGTATTATTGGCGGTCGAAAAATCAACCGTTCCACCATTAATATCAACAGGAGTAGCTTGTGAGGTAAGTTTTAAGTAGCCACCATTTCCGTTAATAAATGTACCTGCATCAAGCGATAGCCCTTGATTGCCAGTACGGGTAAGTGTTAAGAAACCAGTGTTTGTAACAGTAACGGCTGCCGTTGCAGATGTTTGCAAACGTAGCCGAGTGATGCCAATTTCGCCACTCCCAGAATAAACATAATTACCCACAACCTGAACATCATATCTTCCATTTCCCCCTGTAGGGATAGGCCAAAATCCATTGTTTACAATACTACAATTCACCACAAAATCTTCTCCATCAATATTATCCCAACTGCCTCCAGTATTTACGGTAATGGTTCCGTTGAAGGTTTTTACCCCCGCATTGTTTCCGCCAAACTTTATGTAACCTCCATTTAGCACAGTGGTAGTCCCGTTTACAGTAAGGCCACACCTTGCTATGCTAGTTTGAAGTCCGGGTGTTGTTGGGTTAATCACTAAGTTACCAGCCACGATAATGGTTTCGGTAACGGTGGCATCAATCAAGCAGCCGTTAAAGAAATTGGCATTCCCAAATGTTTTTGTTCCTGTGTTATTGGTTGGAAATAATGTTCCTGATAAACTTAATGTGGCACCAATTGCTTGCGAAACACGAATACCTCCGATAGAGGCAACTGCGCCAGAAGGCACAACAAAGTCGCTTAAAAGACTTAAAATTCTGTTGTTATTGTTTCCGGTAACCGAACTTGTTCCGTTCATGGTCATGATGCCATTTACTGTAAGGGTAAGGTTATTGGTAGGGAAATTAAGGATGGCGGTTCCGTTCATGGTCAGCGCGCCCGCAGCAGAATTAACGTTTATGTCTACAGTATGCCCTGTGGCGATAATAACGGCATCGTTGGCATCGGGTATTCCATCGTTGGGTACATCCCCCAACCCCGTCCAAGTTGTGGTTAAATTCCAATTACTAGTCGTTCCGGTGGAGGTGTAAGTGCCTTGCGCCACTAATACAGAGGCGCTAAAAAGTGCAATACAAGCTAGGGGGATGGCGATTTTTAATTTCATAGTATGGATTGTATAGACCAATTTCAAAATTAACAATTATGAGGTATTTTCTAACAACTAATTGCGAGTTCTTTCTGCTGATAAATTGCAAGCTACAGCCGAATCATACCTTCAATGACTCAATCATTCAGGTTATATACCTTTCGGAGGCTAATGGTGGCGGCTTAAAAGATACTTTTTTGGGGTTATCCCAAATTTTTTCTTGAAAGCGGCAATGAAATGGCTCGGATTGGTATACCCAATTTGGTAGGCAACTTCGTTTACTTGGTACTTATCAGAATCCAAGAGCACTCTCGAATGGTCAAGTTTATGGTCTAGCAAAAATCCAAACACGGTGTTGCCATAGATTTCTTTGAACCCCATTTTTAATTGGTATTCGTTAAGCCCACAGATTTTAGCAAGTTCTTTTAAGCTGGGCGGTGTTTCCATGTTTTTTAAAAGATACTCTTTGGCATGCTTAATCTTACGAACCGTTTCCTCATCGTTTAAGAATGGGCAAGTCTCGGTATTGGGCAGGCGATTAGAAAAATAGAGACTTAGCAATTCATAGAATTTTCCTTGGTAAAACAGCTTCTGTGCACTTTCACTCAGTTGCGTAGATAGCAACTGGTTTAGCACCAAAAGTAGCATGGGCGGTATTTCTCGTTCATCGTAAAATTTGCGATTGCTGTTTTCCGGATTAAGCAGTGGAAGGGCATCATGAACAAAAAGGCGATGCAGACTTTGCAACGAAATGGACATGAAAACCATTTTGGTTTGCGCGGCCACTAGAAGTTGAAAGGGCAAATCCTTCTCTGGATTGTAGAAGAAGTAATTTTTTCCTTTCGTGATCTCGCGGCTATAATGAGGACCAAATTGAAAAATCGCAGAACCCTCTAAGCAAAAGTAAAAATGAATAATGCCTTTAGAGATTGTGCTCTCTAGCAAACTCGTTTCATCCGATTTGTTTTCTGATAAGAGCAATGCTTGGTCGTCTTTTTCAAATAAAGAAGAAGTACTACCTTTTTGGGTATTTTTAAGAGGCACGCTATTCGTTTCTGGATTCATTTAGTTGTAAAATGCCAATTTTAATCTTTAAAAAACTTAATCAATATGAAATTTGTCTCAAAAGTACCACAATTATCCTTTAACCAGATAATTGTTATTAATTATACTTTTTTGGGTATTTATTGATTTTAGGCAATGTGATATTTGCGACCCTGATGATACGACCCTGCTTCATTTTTTTATTTCTGATCTATTCGGCTACAAGCGGTTTTTCGCAATCGGCAGAAGTTTCTGATACTCTTAAAGCACAGCAACTCGATGAGGTTGTAGTTACCGCTACCCGAAACGAAAGGACGGTGGGCGCATTGCCAATGCCTGTTACCCTCGTAAAAAAGGAGATGATTAAATCCATGGGATCGGTGAGGTTAAATGATGTGCTAACGGAGCAAACGGGTTTGGTAGTAGTACCACAAGTGAATGGCCAAGGCAACGGCATACAGGTTCAAGGCTTTGATCCCGACTATACGTTGATTTTAGTAGATGGCGAGCCTATCGTTGGCCGCTATACTGGCTCGCTCGAATTATCGAGATTGTCGGTAGGGAATATTAAGCAGATTGAAATTGTGAAGGGGCCATCTTCAAGTTTGTATGGGTCAGATGCGTTGGCAGGAGTAATCAATATCATTACCGAGCGCCCTGTTGCTAATCAAGCCGAACTTTCAATTCGTACAGGGGCGATTGCTGCAAAGGGGAATTATTTTGACTTAACCGATAGTAAAACCACCGACATAAATGCAAGCGGAAGTATCGTTCATAAAAATTTGGGAATCTATCTTTTTGGCAATAGCAGGATTTCAGATGGTTACGATCTTTCTCCTGCCAATTCGGGCAAGACTGTTTCTCCTTTTAATAACTATACAATTGGATCAAAAATTAATTATGCCATCAATGCCAAAACCGATATCAGTTTAGCTGCTCGTTATTTTTCGGAAATACAAAATTATGGGTTTGAGGTTTCTTCAAACGGTACATTGGTAAAGACAAAGGGCGAGGGGGCAATTAGTGATTGGAGTATTAATCCTGTTGTTTCCCATCGATTCAATTCTAAACTCAAGGCATCAGCCAGAGTTTACCTTACTGGATATGGCACTAATACAATTCTAAAGCGGACATCAGACGAAGTGATAACCTATCGAGATTACCTTGATCAAACGTTTAGCCGGTATGAATTAAACGGAGAATACTTTTTTAACGACAAGAACGTGCTAACTATTGGCATTGGTTATATTCCTGAAACCATCACAACCTCTCGTTACAATAATCGAACGCGCAAACAACAAACGGAATATGGATTTCTTCAGTATGAATATGCTCCACTTAAGTCGCTAACAATCATAGGTGGTATTCGCTACGATCGAAATTCAGTTTATGGCGATCAGTTTAGCCCCAAACTTTCGGCTCGATACCAGATTACTGACAAGATCGTTTTGAAAGGTTCGTTTGGTCAAGGGTTTAAGACCCCTGATTTTCGTCAGTTGTATTATGATTTTTCTAACGAGGCCGGTGGAGGCTACATTGTTTTGGGAACCGAAGTACTTCAAGAAAAGTTTGGTGAGTTTATTTCTCAGGGAATTGTTCTACCCGGGTCTGTAGATATTTCCAACTTCCGCTCTTTAAAACCAGAACGGTCAATTGCATTCAACTTCGGGTCTGAATATCAGGTGTCAAGAACAATCAAGTTATCTGGAAATCTATTTTATAATCAAGTCGACAATCTTATTGATTATAGGGAGGTTGCAAAGACGATCCAAAATAAAGTCATCTACAGTTTCTTTAATATAACGCAGGCAATTACGAAAGGATTAGAAACGGATGTTAGTTATTCAATTAATCCCAAGTTAACTGTGTCTATTGGCTACCAACTATTATATGCTATTGATCAGAAAAGCATCGATCAAATCGAAAGCGGAACAGTATTTAGGAGAGACCCAGTTACACTTAACACAAGTCGACTTAAAACTTCTGAGTATTTTGGTCTTTACAACCGTTCGCGCCATACGGGAAATTTCAAATTGTTTTACAATGATAGTAAGAAAGGATTGGAGGGTAGTTTGCGGATGATATTTCGTGGCAAATTTGGGATAAGAGGCATTGACGGAAACATTCAGGGTCAAGCGGCTCCATCTTCAGACATAAACGGAAATGAGCTACTGGATGATTACGACCTGTTTGCATCAGGTTATGCTCTTGTTAATCTTTCTATTGCAAGAACTATCAATAATATTAGATTACAAGTGGGCATTGATAACTTGTTTGGATATACAGATCCAGTTTATTTACCCAACATACCGGGTCGATACACCTATCTAAGCATCGGCTATACCTTAAGAAAAAACTAACTAAATTTTATTTAACTATATGAAACAGATTAGCTTTTATCACTCGCTTCTCGCAGTTCTATTTATTGTTACGTTCGCGTCATGTTCCAACAACGATCCATCGCCAGTTAACTTGTCTGGTATAATCTATAAAGATCTAAATGCAGATTATGCCCCGCAGGTACCCAACCCAAACCCTGGCCCTCCATTGCGCCCTACTCAAACAAATAAGTATACGCTTTTCAGCTTTAAAACTGGTGCAATTGTAGCTAATGCGGATAGTTCTAAAAACACTTGGGATATTGCTTTTCAATCTACCAATATCATTTTAAACATAAATGCAAACGTAGCGGTGAAGAAAGTACAAGGTATTTTTGATGAATTGAAAACAGCGCCAGCAGATGGCTATGTAATGGATACTTGGGATGCCAACACAAAAGTTCGTACGGTCGCAATTTCAAGATCACCTAGAGCAGATGTTGCTAGCGAAACAAACCAATGGTGGCTCAATGCAGGAACCAACATGTCTACAATTGTTAGTCCAATTGCAGGACGAGTTTTTTTTGTTAAAACATCCAACGGAAGCTATGCCAAGTTTGAAATTTTGAGTTTCTATAAAGGCGCACCAACTACGGTAAATAATCTTACCGACTTAGATAGGTACTATACGTTTCGTTATGTGTATCAACCCAACGGAACCACTACATTTTAATTTGTAGTAAAATCGTACTTGCCAGATTAGTTTACAACCCGTAACATTGCATTCTTTTCCGGTAAGGAAAGGGCCCATAGCTCAGCTGGTTAGAGCACCTGACTCATAATCAGGGGGTCGCTGGATCGTGCCCAGCTGGGCCCACTTTCAAAATCCGCTTTGCGGTTTTGTTGTTGACATGATTGGATGCTATACCGTTTTCAGTACGAAATTGAATAGGTTCTATGTTGGTGCAACCCAAGACGGTATCGAGAGTAGATTGAAGAAACACAATGACCGCTTTTATGGCGTTGGAAATTTTACATCTAAAGCAAGCGACTGGGAGTTGGTTTTGTTTATTGACTGCACTACGTTTGCCCAAGCGGTAAGAATAGAACGGCATATTAAAAAAATGAAGAGTGCTGTATTTATTAGGAACTTATTGAAATACCCCGAAATGATAACAAAGTTGAAAACGGACAATTGATCTGACTCCCCCGATAACTATCGGGGCAGGGGGTCGCTGGATCGTGCCCAGCTGGGCCCACCTTATTTTTCAATTTGCTTTTATATGTTAGATGAACCCTCGTTTTAAAAGCAACCTATTCCATACTTTATTGTTTCTAGTAACTTTCGTTACCACCACTATGGCGGGTGCAGAGTGGACGCACGGAAAATCCATTTTACTTCTTTCCGACCAAAATTTTTTTAATCCTGATTATACACTGGAAGATTGGTATAGCGGATTACCCTATTCGATTTGTTTTTTGTTGATTTTAACCACCCACGAATTTGGGCATTACTTTACGGCACTTTATTACAAAGTAAAAACTACGCTGCCCTACTATATCCCATTGCCTCCACTTCCTCTATTCTTTGGCACATTGGGAGCGGTAATCAAAATTAAGAGCCCCATACTTTCTAAGAAGCAAAATTTCGACATTGGTATTGCGGGTCCTTTGGCTGGCTTTGTAACGGCCATCGGTTTTTTGTGGTATGGATTTGCGCACTTGCCGCCCCCCGAATATGTATTTCAATTTCACCCCGGTTACGAACAGTATGGGCTAGACTATGCCTCGTATGTTTATTCTGCTGGGGCAATGCCCGTTGGAATTGATGTGGTAATAGGAAAAA
>JAAFHY010000189.1 GCA_013298505.1 Cytophagales bacterium | reverse complement strand
GATTTGCCGCCATCGAATGAAGAAAATTGATAAACTTATTATTGGATCCTTTCTAGGGCCGTTTGTTATTACACTTTTAGTGGTCGTGTTTATCCTTTTGATGAAGCAGATGCTTCTTTATTTTGATGACATTATTGGCAAAGGATTAAGCTGGGGCGAACTAGGCTCTTTGATGTTTTATTTTTCGCTAACCCTAATGCCTTCGGCTCTTCCGTTAGCCGTGTTAATGTCTTCGCTAATTACGTTTGGCAATTTGGGCGAGCATTTTGAACTTACAGCCGTAAAAAGTTTAGGCATATCACTTACGCGCGCTTTGTGGCCTTTGTTTGTTACCGTTGTCATTATTACAGGTCTGGCATTCTTATCAAACAATTATATGGTGCCCAAGGCTGCCCTAGAGGCTTACAGTCTGCTCTACGATATTAAACATAAAAAGCCCGCGCTTGATATTCGCGCTGGGTCTTTCTATAGTGGCATTCCCGATATCAGCATAAAGGTAAATCGGAAATTTAATGATGGAATAACCCTGAAGGAAGTGATTATCTACGACCATAGGGGCAGGGTGGGCAACAAACAAGTTATCGTAGCCGACTCTGGAAAAATGTATACAATTTTGAATGACCAATACCTGAAGCTGGAGCTTTTCGATGGCTACGATTATACTGAAGGGACAGGCTCTGGCCAAGACGAAGGAGGTAGACCCACTACCGAGGAGACTTTCCGCAAAACAAAATTTTCTAAGATGCAGGTCGTACTCGACCTTTCATCTTTTGGTATGAGCCGAACCGATACGAAATTGTTTAAAGGAAATCGGATCATGCGAAACCTAAGCGAGTTAGAGAAAGATATGGATTCGGTCTCGTCTGATATTAAATCGCAGCAACTAAGTCTTTACCTATCTACTCAAGCTTCGCTCTTCAATCTTCATTTCAGGAAAGACTCCATTCAACCACCTACTGAGCTTGTTGAATTCAAGATAAAGAGAGACTCTGCGTCCAGATTGAAAGGAGTTCAACCTACTGCGCCAGGCCAATTGCAAACAAGTAATTATGGTTACCCGACCGCGCCCGTAGGCCGACAGAAAATTAAATTTCCTGATTCGATAACCACTAAAGCGAGAAAGATCTCAGATAGTCTTTATGCTGGTAAAGTGACAAAAGCAGAAGTTTCAATGGCCATCAATCGAGCCCGAATGATAAAGAGCCAATTGCAAAACCTGAACATCAATCTGGATGTACAAAAAGCAGAGTACATTGTCTTTCACGTGCAGTGGCATAAAATTCTCGCGAATTCTATTGCTTGCCTGGCCATGTTTTTGATTGGTGCACCACTTGGTTCAATTATCAAAAAGGGTGGGTTAGGGGTACCCGTGCTTGTTTCAATATTATTTTTTATCCTTTATTACGTGCTAGATCTTATGGGCGTAAAGTGGGCTCGTCAAGAGCTATTTTCGGTTATAGCTGGTGTTTGGATGGCAAACGCGGTACTGTTCTCTATCGGAATGATTTTTTTAAGGCAGGCAAGGGTTGATGCCAGGCTGTTTGATGCCGATTTCTACCACGTATTTGTCGATAAAGTGGTTAAAAAATTAGCTCCTTTCTTCAATCGCTCTAAAATTGCGTAATGTTTGGTTTTTTAGCCCTATTCTTATACTTTTGCGCGATTATAAAACGATAAAAGAAAAAAAAGCGATGCAACTTACTTCGGAAAAGAAACAAGAACTGTTCAGCAAACATGGTTTTGCAAAAAAGAAAACAGATACAGGCTCACCAGAGTCGCAAATTGCAATGTTCACAACTCGCATAAATGATTTGACAGAACATCTTAAAGGTCACAAAAAAGATTTCTCAACCCAGCAAGGTCTTATTAAGCTTGTGGGGCAACGCAAAAGGCTTCTTAATTACCTCCAGCGCACCAACATCACTCGTTACCGCTCTATCTTAGCGGAACTAGAGTTAAGAAAATAATAGCCATTGAATACACGAGTAGGGAACTGAATTAAGGTTCCCTTTTCGCTTTTATAAACTTTTAGGTGGCAGGCAATCTGCCCATTACCTTTCCAAATATTATACAATGAATTCATCCATAGTTACAAAATCTTGCAAGTTGCCCGATGGCCGCGAAATAACGGTAGAGACAGGCAAATTGGCTCGCCAAGCAGATGGCGCAGTAGTAGTGCGAATGGGCAATACCATGTTGCTAGCAACAGCGGTAGCCAGCCCAACTCACAAAGAAGGTACCGACTTCTTACCGATGTCGGTAGATTATCAAGAAAAGTTTGCGGCCACAGGAAAAATACCAGGCGGTTTTTTGAAGCGCGAAAGCAGATTATCGGATTACGAGATTTTAATAAGCCGATTAATTGATAGGGCTATACGTCCGTTATTTCCAGATGATTATCATGCTGAAACTCAAATAATGATTCAATTAATATCGGGTGATCATAACGCCTTGCCTGATTCACTCGCAGCCTTCGCGGCTTCGGCAGCACTTTCTGTTTCTGATATTCCTTTTCAAGGCCCAATATCCGAAGTGAGGGTAGCCCGCGTTGACGGAAAATACATCATCAACCCAACATTAGAACAAAAAGAAAAAGCTGATTTAGATTTCATCGTAGCAGCTTCTATCGAAAATATTTTAATGGTAGAGGGCGAGTGTAAAGAAATCAATGAAGCAGATATGCTAGAAGCATTGAAACTGGCCCACGAAGCCATTAAGGTGCAATGTGAGCTTCAAATTGAACTTGCCAAGGCTACCAACAAGACAATTAAGCGCACCTACAACCATGAGGTAAAGGACGAAGCGTTTAAAGCAGAACTTCACTCGTTGCTTTACGACAAGGTTTATGCAGTAGCTCGTCAGCAACTCACCAACAAGCACATGCGGTCTGAGTTATTCGGCAAAATTGTAGAAGAGTATATGGCTAGTTTACCTGCCGATACTACTGTTAACAAGGACTTGGTAAAGAAGTACTACAAGGATATTCAAAAGAAAGCCTGCCGCGATTTAGTGTTGAACGAAAAAGTTAGGTTGGACGGACGCAAGACTAACGAAATACGCCCCATTTGGTCAGAGATTGATTACCTACCGATGGCGCACGGTTCGGCTATTTTTACCCGTGGCGAAACTCAGTCATTAAGCAGTGTTACATTAGGCACAAAGCTCGATGAACAAATGATTGACGGAGCAATGTTCTCAGGCAGCAATAAATTTATTTTGCACTACAACTTTCCATCGTTTTC
>JAAFHY010000188.1 GCA_013298505.1 Cytophagales bacterium | reverse complement strand
GAATTTGAAAAAATATCTTCTTTTTGCTTTTTGGTCAAGTCCATTTCATCAATAAACTTGCCAATTTCTAAGTCGCCTAGTGGAAACGGATAGTCAGAACCGAGCATTACTTTTTTAGATCCTTGCAATTTTAACACATATTCAAGCATCAAGGGATCGTGTGTGATGCTATCTACCCAAAATTTCGAAAGGTATTTCCGTGGGTTGATGTTATTGTCGATGGCCACTAAATCGGGGCGGCAGTCAAAGCCATGCTCAATTCTACCAATGGTAGGCAAAAAAGATCCACCGGCATGGGCAAACATAATGCGTAGCTTAGGCAGTTTTTCAAAAATTCCTCCAAAGATCATCGAACAAATGGCACGCGATGTTTCGGCAGGCATTCCTACGAGCCACGGAAGCCAATATCGCTGCATTTTCTTCTCGCCCATCATGTTCCAAGGGTGCACCATTACGGCTAGGTTCAACTTTTGGCATGCTTCAAAAATAGGATAGAAGCGCTCTTCGTTCAGGTTCTCATCGTTGATGTTCGATCCGATTTGCAAACCAACTAATCCAATCTTTTTGAATCGCTCTAATTCCCTCACTGCCAACTCCGAATCTTGCATCGGCACGGTACCTAGGCCAATGTATTGCTTCGGGTATTTGGCTACTAACTTGCCGATGTGGTCGTTCAAAAATTGAGAGAGAGCCAAACAATCAAGTGGTTTTGCCCAATATGAAAACATAACGGGAATGGTGCACACTACTTGTACGTGCGTGTTGAATTGTTTGTATTCTTCCACGCGTTCTTGGGCATCCCAGCAGTTGCTTTTTATTTCGCGGAAAAACTGATTGCCACGCATCATCTTGGCAAATCCTTTTTTGTGATGTTGCAGATAGATAAAATCGCCATAGCCAAATTTCTCGCTCCAATTGGGCATTTTTTTGGGGAGAATGTGCGTGTGGCTGTCGATTTTAAGCATTCACTAAAAATTAATCTTGCAATATGAGGGTTTTAAGGAAGGCACACAAATTAGAAGGCATCTCTAAAACCGACCCATCTTTGCGACCTCCAATAGCTATCAGGGCGAAGCAATCCCAAAATTTTGTAGCCTAGACTGGAGATAGTTTCGGTCGTTACTCTCTCGCAAAAACGTATAGTTACGTTTTAGAGATACTGTAGAATTAAATGCCAGTTAGTTTGTTTAAAATTCCACTTACCATTCATTTCTGCCCAGTTACTCAATTTAGTTAACTCAATTCTTTATAGAGATTTTTCTTTGCCTTTATTACAGTTGTGTTTATTTTTTTTAATGGAGCACTCTCCCTTTTCAATACTGCTTTAATCAATATATCTTCGGAAATTAATGATACTTTTATATTCTGAATCACTTTCATGAAGATTGGTATTCATCTTTCCGATTACCGCGTTCACTCGCAAAGGATTTTTAGAGGAACAATATTTTCGTTCGCGGCTATTCTTTTTTCCATTTTGCTTGCTGAGTTAATCGTTGATCTCAACTCGACTTCCCTTGCCATTTTGCTTCCGTTAAACGCAGCTAGCTTTTTGTTGCTATTAGTATACCTACGTTTCCCAGCATCGGCTTGGTTGAGACTCGTGGTGATTGTAATGATTTATATCGTAGTCGAATCACACTTTATATACAACCCTGAGACATTTCATGTCATTGCCTATTGGATGCCTATTGTGCCAATTGGTGCACTGATTATGGCGGGCATACGCACATCCCAAATCTGGGCGGTCATCGTGTTGCTGACACACTTCTTCAACGCTATGTACGTTCAAAAATACTTGGGTGGAAGGTATGAGGTTGTAGTAAATAGTTTTCCATTTTTTGTTTCGGGTTCGATATTTACGGTTAGTATTTTAGCGGGATTTTTTTTGCTTTATACGTTGCTGGGCGATGCGTATACTGAGATGAAGCTAAAAAACGAAGAACTAGATAGCTTGAAGCAACAAATCGAAGCAAAGAAAAATCTATTGCAACATTACCAATATGAGTTGGTGAACATTTCAAAAAATGAGTTACTCCAATCGAATTCACAAAAGCATCTATTCGGTGCTATTTGCCGATCGGCATCAAAGGCACTACCGGTTAGCCGAGTAAGTATTTGGTTTATAGCCGATGATTTCCAAACCCTAGTTCGAGGATTTTTAGTAGAGAACACATCTGAAACTGACAATGCTTCGGTACTGAGTAGGGCAGACTTTCCGCGCTACTTTCATGCGTTAGACACGAAGCCATACATTTTAGCCACACACGCATCCGAGCATCCAGATACGGCAGAATTCGCAAATGATTACCTACCCCTGCTTGGAATTTACTCTATGCTTGATTGTCCGATAATTGTGGATCAAAAAATGATTGGGGTTATCTGTTGTGAAAACCAAGGGCAAGTGAAGTATTTTACAGAAGAAGACACACTTTTTATTCAATCACTCGCAGACTTTATCTCTATTTCCTATAAAAATGAAAAGATCAAGAGGTTGCTGGAAGAAGTAAGTTTAAAAAGCAATCTACTCGAAGAGAAGAATACTGAGATCAAATCTATCAATGAAGAACTAGCCTCAGTTAACGATGCACTAAGAGACACAAACAACAACCTGGAGGCGACTGTGGAGAGCAGAACTTCAGCGTTAGAACAACGTAATAGGCAGTTGACAGAATATGCTTTTATTAACTCACACCTTCTGCGTGCCCCGCTAAGTAGAATTATGGGACTGTCTCAGTTGATTGTTCTTGATGTTGATTCGGCCAAGGAGAAACAACTGGTAGATGCTCTCTTGCAGTCTACCAACGAGATGGACTCAATCATCCGCAAAATCAGTGAAGTTTTATACGAAGGCAACAATTTGACTCGAGAAGACATTCAGAAAATTATTGCACGGAGTTTAAAACCTTAAAAAGTAATACGGATGTTCATAGCTTAATTTTTTTTAGTTAGAAGTGAAACGACCTACCCATTTAGTAAAGCTACCAGCTCATTGGGCAAATCACCCAGTGCCTGCTTTGTTGGTGAACATTTCTACTTTGCACTTCTACTTTAGGGAAAGTGCTTTGGATGGCCTCAGCGAAACCGTTGAGGTTATCAATACAAGCAATCAAAATATCGGCCACACCACGGTTGCGCAGATCAGATAGCACACTGAGCCAGAAGTTCGCGCCCTCGCTTTCTGATACATACATGCCCAGCAGATCTTTGCGTCCTTCTTTGTTGATGCCCAAGATGTGGTACACCGCG
>JAAFHY010000187.1 GCA_013298505.1 Cytophagales bacterium | reverse complement strand
AATGGTAATTCAACAAATCCAGAACCGGCTGCCTTTTTGCCTTTCGGAACTTCATGACCTACCCATTGAATGTAGGCAACCAGGGCTCGCATCTCGTGGGATAATGAATCAAGGACTTTTCCATTCAGACTTCGTTGCAGACAGTCGTTGATTCGTTTTTCAATACTTTCTAAACCACCGGAGCGTGCTCTGAATTTTGGATACAATGAGGCTACCGACCCGAAATTATTTCCAAATGGTTTCGTGCCTGCCTCCAGATGACAATTCTGACAATTCATACCATTCGAGATCGAATCGACTACGCCTTTAGGCCCCAGATAGTAAGCGGTGTTGGCAATGAGCTTACGGCCGTATTTTATCAACGGGTCTTGCAGGGTAGCGGTATCAGGCGCATGCCAGAGGGTGTCCACTTTCATGGTTGTTTCGCTAGGGCGCGATGGATGGCAACTTGTCATCAGAATGATTACTGCAAAGTGGACGAAAAAAATAATATTTTTCACTGTGTATGTTGTTGAATGAATTCAAAAGCCCGTACTTCCATCCAATTTTCTTCTTTACCCGCTAGATTAAAACCAACATGCCCTCCATTCATTGGAGTTTCTAAAAAGACAGACGAATGATTTTTGACCACCTCAAACGGATAGCATTCTTCCGGCAAAAACGGGTCGCTCAACGCATTCACAATTAATGTTGGTTTTTGTATGGATGATATGTACGGCCCCGAAGAAGCCCGTTCATAAAAGTCATTGGCATCTTTAAATCCATGCAATGGCGATGTGTAGCGATTATCAAATTCACGGAACGAGCGAATTTTTTCAAAGCCTTCAGCCGATACCTGGTTAGGAAATAGTATTGCCTTCGCCTGAATTTTCTTTTGTAATTTTTTCAGGAAGCGGTTTAGGTAAAAACGTTTCGATGGCTTATCCAGTTCGCGAGCGCTGGACCCGAGATGGCAAGGAACAGAAAACACAGCTGCAGTTTTTATGCTGTTATGTAACGAATTTCCATTTTCACCCATATACTTCAGCGTCATGCTTCCGCCCATGCTAAATCCTACTAAAGCGATAGCCGAATATCTTTTTTTGTGAACGGCATGTTCGACTACAGCTCGAATATCTTCCGTAGCACCATGATGATAGAACCGTGGCAACCGATTGATCTCTCCACTACACCCGCGGCAATTCCACGCAACAGCATCCCAACTACGAGCATGGAAATACTTCGCCATACCTTTGGAGTAGTGCCGCTCGCTGCTTCCTTCTAATCCATGCGAGATCACCACCAACTTATCGTTGTTTCCTTTCAGCCAATCTAAATCTAAAAAATCACCATCGGTTAATTCAAGCCGTTCGCGTTGATAGATGACACCCTCAATTTTACGGAATGAACTTGGCACGATCGTTTCCAAATGACCATTGAAAAGATAGAAAGGTTTTCGGTAAGAAGATTTTTCGATCAGAGGCACGCTCTACAAATTTTGATGTGCAGAAAAATTACAGATTCCAGACATCTGCAATCTCGGGAGTCTTATCAAAGACAGATCGTGCAAACGGACATAAAGGGATGATTTTGATGTTGGAAGCGCGTGCGTATTCCACCGCTTTCATCACCAACTGTTTGCCGACTCCTTGCCCACGGAGTTTATCCGAAACATCGGTATGATCAATGATGATCTTGTTTCCGGCTTTGGAATAGGTAAGCTCGGCTAGGCGTTCGTGATCGACTTCTACAACAAAAGCGCCTTTAGAACCATGTTCAATTTGTTTGATGTCCATGAATCAAAAATACAATTTACACTGATTTATACCGTGCACTCAGAAAAGTCATAATTACAAATAATACTGCAACCAGTAGCAATGCGATGCGCAACGACTGCCAGTTGGCAATCAACCCGATCAATGGAGGACCAAAAAGAAATCCCGAATAGCCTACTGTTGTTACCATGGCCAAGCCCACACCGGGTGGAAGATTGACAGAATTTCCGGCAATGCTATATGCGATAGGCACGATTGACGAAAGACCAATCCCTACAATAAATAATCCCGTAATTACCGAATAGGGATTATCAAATAATAATGTAAACGAAATGCCAAGGGTTGAAATGATTCCGCACATGATCATCAATTTTCGGTCACCAAATTTTAATCGCGCGCTGTCACCAAAAAATCGACCAATAGTCATTGCCAATGCAAACGCAGAAAGACCTAGCGGAGCAAGTGCAGGCGATGCCATGGCAATATTTTCCATATAGTTCGTACTCCAGTCTGCCATTGCACCCTCACCAAGCATGCAGCAAAATGCGATTACACCAATACTAACCATAGCTGCATTGGGCAATCGAAAGGCAGGGCTATCTACTTCCTTTTCTTGCGGCTTATCGTGAATGAGATGGTAGCGCGCCCAGGCAGCCCCGAGCAAACTGAGTGCAACAACGGCAGTAAGATGTATGAATAAAGTTGTTTCTAATTTGACAAATAACGCTCCGCAGAAGGCGCCTGAAAACATACCGATGCTGAACAGCGCATGGAAGGAAGTCATGATGGGCTTATCAAGAACCTTTTCTACCATGACGGCTTGCGAATTCATCGAAACATCCAGCATGCCGGCTGTTAAGCCCATAATGAAGAATAAAACAACGAGGCCGGGGATTCCGAAATCAGCCATGAGCGGAACGAGCGGAACAAAAATGCAATAGAGGAAAATAGAAAAAATGGTAATGCGTCTGCTTCCATTTCGGATAATCAACCATCCAGTGAAAGGCATTGCCAACAACGCGCCCATCGAAGAGGATAGCAACACAAATCCAAGTGTGCCATTGTCGATATGGAAAAGCTCTTGCACCCTAGGAAAGCGCGCAGCCAGATTGGCGTGGATAAATCCGTTGATGAAGAAAATCAGCTTTACAGCTACGCGAGAGGGTACCACGATTATTTAATTTGTTTATGTGAAGTAAGCGTTAAACCGGTATGTTAAGATTTTTTTTAAAAAAATAGTTTACGTAATCGATTGCAAGTAAGATTTTTCTATCGAAAGCTTTTTTTAGCTACCCTAAAAATATAAACCTGATTTCCCTTATAGAGTGTTTGCTTTTCGATTGTCATGCCATTTTTGATGGCCACTTTTTGAGATAAAACGTTAGACAAGCTGATGATCGAAATGAGAGAGGCAGCTAGATTATTTTCGAACGCGTAACCTTTACACTCTTTAGCCGCTTCAATCGCATAACCTTTCCCCCAAAATTCAGGCAAAAGCGAATACGCGATTTCTAATTCGTTAATATCATCTACATTTTGTACCAGCAAACCGCAATATCCTACTAAGCGGCCGCTTGATTTTTCAATCAATGCATTCATGCCACCTAAGTTATTTTCATAGCGCTCGTGCTGACGCTTATACCAT
>JAAFHY010000186.1 GCA_013298505.1 Cytophagales bacterium | reverse complement strand
GTTTACGCCCGGCATTCCTGAACCGTCTGTCACTGCGGTTACTTTGCCAGTTACATTCCTCCCTTGCGCGTACAAGCCGCCAATCGACAGCAGTCCAAGCAAGAGAAACACTTGTAGTTTTTTGCTCATAATTTATTGTTTTGGTTTAACATATAGCGTAAACTTAGTTAATGGAAACCAAAAAAAATAACGCTAAATGGATTATTCAAACCATTTTATTTTGGAATATGACAGATTTAAAAGTAAAACTATCGCCAAAAATAGTTTTACTTATTTTTTAGTTGGGTTAATCTATGCAAAGGTGCCTCTTATAGAGAACTAATCACCGCATACAAAAAGATAAGGATAAGTAACACCAAGTACATGATTAGATCAACTCGTAGGTAGGCTTTGTATTGATTATAAAAGTAGCAGCATTTTTTCCACATGACATTTGATTAGTTTCGTTTTAAATAGTGCACTCTAAACATAATTCATTTGTATTTTCACAAATTGTTTACTGACTCAAATATGCGTTATCTAATCGTAGTAATTGTTTTTTTTTCGTTTTCTAATTGCAATGCCCAAGAAATCGTTAATGAAAACAACCCGCCTTCTTTAAAATGGTTTCAGGTAAACACTCCGCATTTTAGGGTACTCTTTCCTCAAGGTTTCGAAACACAAGCACAGCGGATGGCCAATACACTCGAGCACATCCACGGCCCTGAATCGAAAACGATGGGTGCAAGTCCACGCAAAATATCCGTGATACTGCAAAATCAATCGGCTGTGTCCAATGGGTTTGTATCTATTACTCCGCGTAGGTCTGAGTTTTATGCGATGCCATCGCAGAATTACAATTTTTTGGGTAACAATGATTGGTTGAATTTGCTTGCGAGCCACGAATACCGCCACATGGTGCAGTTTCAACATGCTACCCGCGGATTCAATAAGTTATTGTACTACGCCTTTGGTGCCAACGTGTTAGCGGGAATGAGCTACGTAGCCGCACCGCAGTGGTTTTGGGAAGGCGATGCCGTTGCTACCGAGACAGCATTTACGTCAAGCGGTCGTGGCCGGATACCGAATTTTGAGTTGCTCTTTCGTACCAATTTAATGGAAGGCCGCACGTTCAATTATCACAAACAATACCTACGCTCGTACAAACACAACATCCCCGATCATTATGTGTTGGGTTATCAAATGATTTCTTACCTGCGAAAGAAAACGGGCAATGCAGAAGTGTGGGAAAATGTAACGAGACGGTCGTGGAACGTGCCGTTCATTCCACTAGCTTTTTCTAATGCCCTTAAAAAAGAGAGTGGCATGTATGTAACAGGTTTGTACCGCGATATGGCTGCGCAACTAAAAAAAGATTGGCAAGCTCAACTTGATACACTGCAACTCACTTCATTCGAGCAAGTCAATCCAAGAAAAACAAAAGCTTATACCGATTACAAGTTCCCACAGGCGCTGGATGACGGAAGCATTCTCGCACAAAAATCAGGCATCGGAGATATTGAAACACTGGTGTTGATTAAAAATGGTGTTGAGAAAAATGCATTTGTGCAAGGCCCAATAAATTCAACCGCTATGATGTCGGCCACCCACAACCGTGTGGTGTGGAATGAATATCGGTTCGACCCACGGTGGCGCGTAAAAAATTATTCGGCCATTGTGGGGTATGATGTTGATACCAAATTAAAAAAAATAATTGCCAAGAAAGGTCGCTATGCTGCGGCTGCGCTTTCACCAGATGGCTATAAAGTGGCCACTGTTGAAACCACCACTGATTATCTCACTAAATTGATTGTGTTGGATTACTTCAGTGGAAAGATTTTGACAGAATTCAGTAATCCAACCAACGATTTTATTTCGATGCCACGCTGGAGCGAAGATGGAAAAACCATTATCGCACTCAAGACAAATCAAAAAGGAAAGGCAATCAGTAAGTTTGATACTTCTACCGGCCTATCAACTGAGTTGACCGATTTCTCGGATGAAAACCATGGCTACCCCGTGCCTTTCGGGAAATATATTTTGTACAATTCCCCTATTAGCGGCATTGATAACATTTATGCATTAGATACCGAAACCAATCAACGGTATCAAATCACGTGCAGCAAGTATGCAGCCTACAATCCATGTGTTTCGCCCGATGGCAAAACAATCTACTACAACAACCAAGGCAAAGATGGAATGGACATAGTGAAAATTGATTTCGATCCATCGCAATGGAAACTCTGGACAAAGCGCCCACAACCCTCCTACTCATTTGCGCACTTGGTAGAACAAGAAGGCAATCCTGATCTCCTTAAAAACATCCCACAAGAAAATTTGAAGGTAAAAAGGTATTCACGGCTGAAAGGGATTATCAATCCGTATAGTTGGGGAGGTTATTTTAACAATAGTCTTACGCAAGTCAACCTTGGCATTACCTCCAGAGATCTATTAAGCACAACAACTATCAATGCTGGATATTTGTATGATTTAAATGAGAGAACTGGTGCTTGGAAAGCATCCGTTAGTTATCAAGCATGGTATCCAATTATTGATGTTTCCGTGAGTCAAGGAGATAGAACTATCGATAAAGGTCCGCTTACAATCACTACGATCACTGGGCCACGTAACAATAGAGTCGAGAACAAAACTACCAAGAATCTAATCTTTGATTGGACAGAAAGAAATATTGAAGCTGGTCTACGCATTCCATTAGTTACTACGACTTCTAAATTTATAGGAAATTTTAGCTTTGGTAACGCAGTTGGAGTAACACAAATTTCTGACTTCCGTAGTTCTTTCAATAATCTACGAACAATTCCAACCAGAACAATAAACGATACTATCTTTAACGCAATCTTTGTTAGTGATCTAGCTTCAAATGGAAGTTTAATCTATAATCACTTTTCCTTATCTGCCTTCAGATTGTTAAAGCAAAGCAGACGAGACATTAACAGTAGATGGGGTCAATCCCTAAACCTAAATATCTACAATACACCATACGGAGGCGGGTTTTCAGGATCGCAATTCTCAGCATATGGATTAATCTTTTTACCCGGGCTCTTTAAGCATCATTCGCTATGGGGCTATTGGGCGTACCAAAACGCACAACTTGATCGACTCTCTCTTAAAAATCCTAAGGAACTTAATCAGAGCAATAATTATCAATTTAGAAATCAAGTTCCATTGCCTCGCGGAGGGCTTGGTGTTTCAAGGTTTCAAGATTTTTATTCATTATCGATTAACTATGCGATGCCCGTTTGGTATCCAGATATCGCAATTGGACCACTCATAAACTTTCAACGAATTAGGGCAAACGGTTTTTTTGATTATGGATACGGAAGCAGTCCAAAATTCAACGATTCCGAAACATTTGTTTCAACTGGGGTCGAGGTAAAATTAGACTTAAACGTAATGCGTCTACTCCCTCAATTCGATATTGGATTCAGATATTCGTTAGGACTTCAACCTTCTACTTCTTTGTTTGAATTGCTAATTGGAACTTTTAATTTCTAAATCCTCTCCAATACCTTTTC
>JAAFHY010000185.1 GCA_013298505.1 Cytophagales bacterium | reverse complement strand
ACCCTACATCGGAGGAAATATTGCCTTTCAGTATTTAGTCGATGGCAACCACACCTTATTTTATGGATCAGTTGATCATGTAAATAATGTAGAGCAAGAAAAATCAGTTTCGTTCTATTTAGATAAGACAGCTCCCATTATGTCGGCAGATGTTTTAGGAGATAAATTTCTAGTTGGCGAGAAAGTTTATTTTTCGGGGAGAACAAAATTGAAGCTGACTGCCGTTGATAATAAATCAGGTATCAAAGAAGTGATGTATGCTATTAATAATGAATCGTTTCAAAAATATACCGATCCATTTTACCTACCTGGCAAATCTGGGTTTCATACTGTAAAATATTATGCCAATGACAATACTGCTAATACTTCAATCGACAATTTTCAACATACAGTAGGTGTTATTTATGTTGACCTTACTGGCCCTGCATTGGCACACCGATTTGAGGGCGTTACGTTTCTGAAGGCAGATTCTGTTTACATCAGCCCTTCCAATAAATTGGTTCTATCAGCCAATGACCCAGAGGCAGGGCTTCATCACATTACCTACAAAATCGATGGGCAAGTCGATGAAAAGAAGTACGAAGGCCCATTTGAAATTAGTAGTTCAGGGAAACATCTTATCGATTACTTTGGCTACGATAATGTGAACAATCGAAATTCCAAAACATTTTTTGTGATCACCGATGCGCAAGGTCCTGAAATTGCGAGCCAATTTAGTGTCGCAGCCATCTCTCCTAATAAGTACCCATCCTACACTGCCTTATTTTTAGCAGCTACCGACTTGCACGTGGGTACTCAGAAAATTATGTACTCGCTCAATAGCGGCAAAGAAATCCTCTATGCGGCACCCGTAAGTGGATTTCAAAAAAACAAGCAGTATAACCTGAAAGTAATAGCATTTGATCTACTAGGAAATAAGACCGTCAAAGAAATTAACTTTGAGACAGGTACTTACTAATTGTTCTGGCGTTGCATTCGGTTAAGGTAAAAATAAAAACCGCTAAACTTGTTTGAGCGTTGATCGCTCTATGATTTTGTTTTAATACCATCCCTGATCTCCCATTCATATTCTATTCTAGTTCAAAACTAGAAAGCTACGTGTTAATACCTAGTTGCAATCGAGCAATTGTACGTAGTATAAGAGCACTCATCAAAAGTAACCCTTCTAAAACTGCGGTTGTTGAAGCCAGCATCTACCCGCAGATTTTTTTCTAGGTGTTTATACTGGGCAATTAACCGCATTTACACGTAACTCACAAAAGGAAAAAACAAGAGACATTTGAGGTTTCAATTAATCAAATGAAACAGACTCTACGCTCACCTCAACACATCACCTGGATTGGTAACCGAGCAATATTCGCTACGTTGATCGTTATCAGTCTTGAGGCAGTTATATACATGGCCCACCGTGTTCGATTACTGCTCCTAATTGCGCAATTACTAGTTACGTTGCCAACGCTTGGTCAACAAGTAGGTAGCGATGTGAGTATAAAGCTCGATCGTTACAAAACATCTGATTTGTTTATGTTAACCCTGCAAAATAAAAATGGCACCGATGTAATTGTTCGAATTACCAATGACCACAAAGAAGTGATATTTGAACAATCTATTCGATTTGTAGAGCGGGTAAAAAAAATCTACAACCTATCGACTCTACCAAAAGGGCAATACCAATTTTCTGTGGCAAATACCGCTGGAGCAAGTCAATCTATTACGATCACTACCACCGAATCTTTTGAAAATCACCCCGAGACTGGAAAAACAATTTTAGTTGGTTTTTCGAAAATCTCTCGAACAAAAACCATTCACCTTACCATTCAAAATAAAACAAAGGCAGCCGTATCACTATTCATCGTGGATGAATTAGGTAGAACCATTCAGCAACAATCTATTGGCACCGAAGAGGTGACCAAAAAAGAAATTTCGCTTGTCCAAATTCCGAAGGGGAAATATTGGATAAAAGTGGGTAACAAAGAAAACCAGTTTCAAACACAGGTAATTATTTAACACTACATTTTTACTTCGATCTATAAATTTTAAAAACGTTGATATGAGGGTGTTGATTGTAGAAGATAATGAAGCATTGGCCTTTATGCTATCGGAATATCTAAAAGATAGCAATGTAGCTGCCGATTTTGCCAAGAATGGTAAAGATGCAGTGGCGATGGTGGAGTTAACCGAATACGATTTAATTTTAATGGACATCTACATGCCAGTAATGAATGGCTTTGAGGCTACCTCAAAAATAAATTTACTTCGACCAAATACCGTTATTATTGCTATCACTTCCTCGAACGAGCGACTGGAGTTGGAGCGGATGAAAGCGATGGGGGCTAAAGATTTTCTGATAAAGCCAATCAACAAAGAAAAATTGACAACCGCAGTACTGAAAAATATGGTCTTTCCGATTTAGACTTAATAATTCTTTCAAATGGGATTGACGCGCCCCACCATGTGTCGATCCATCAATAAAGTAAAAAAGAATCGCGACCCCACTTCAAGTCTACTCTCAACAAAAATCTCTCCTCCCATCAGATTTACAAATCTTTTTACAATGGCTAAACCTAAACCCGTTCCACCATATTTACGCGATGTATCATTAGCCGCCTGAACAAAACTTTCGAAGATTACCTCTAGCTTTGATGCATGAATACCGATACCTGTATCGCGTACGGAAAACAACAAAGTGTACCGGTCGTTTTCCATGTTTACTACCCGAATTTCGACCTCAACATGCCCCTTGGTTGTAAACTTAATGGCGTTACTCACCAAATTACTCAATACTTGTTTTATTTTATGCTGATCGCCCACTATCCCATTAGGTAGTTGAGAATCGGTCGTCAATATAATTTTTAAATTTTTTTCTTCTGCTCGCTCTGTAAACAAGTTAACTACCTCCGCAGCTACTTCCGTTAAATTAAAGGTGGCTTCCTCTACTTCCATTCTTCCAGCCTCTACCTTACTAAAATCAAGTATGTCGTTAACAATGGTCAACAGGTTATCACCTGAGGTCTTTAACATGTTGAATATTTTTACCTGCTCTTCGCGTGGGTTTCGATTTAACAATACATCTGCCAAGCCAATGATGGCATTTAAAGGTGTTCGAATCTCATGGCTCATAGAAGATAAAAATTCTGATTTATATCTACTCGTTTGTTCGGCCCGCTCTTTTGCCTCACTCAATGCTTGTTCATACTCTTTTCGAATCGTAACATCTCGCGTTGACGTTTGAAAGCCAACAATTATTCCATTCTCGTATATCAACTTGGTAGATGATTCCATCCAAACATAGGTGCCATCCCTTCTCAACATTCGATAGGAAATATTTTGCATTGGTTCATCGCTCCTCTCAATTTTCCACATCGATTCTAGCAATAACTCGTGGTCTTCAGGGTGAATAATCAAATATGGATTTGTACCTAGTAATTCGTTGGGTGTGTAACCTAGTAGCGATGTAACCGATGCAGACACAAACTGATAGGTCGTGTCCATTCCGTGAAGGGAGACCATATCACTCGAGTT
>JAAFHY010000184.1 GCA_013298505.1 Cytophagales bacterium | reverse complement strand
CTACCTCTTCGATGTAAAGTCAAAGAAAGGAAACATCACACTTTCCAATCCACAAAACATCTCCAACCACAAAGGCTACGACAACCAACCATCCTTTCACCGCACCGAGCCATTGGTTTACTATTCATCTTTTAATGACGATGGCCGCTCGGATATCAAAATCTATAATTACAAAACCAAAAACACATCTAATCTTACCAAAACACAAGAGCGTGAATATTCTCCCACCCTCACCCCCGATGGAAAATATATTTCGTGCATTATTCAGCGCGATAATAATGCGCAAGATTTGGGCATGTATCCGATTGCTGGTGGAGCGCCTGCGGTAATCATTGGTAATTTAGTTGTAGGCTACCATGCGTGGATAGATGCCAACCGTATTCTACTTTTTGTTCTCGGCACACCACTTACACTTCGCATCTACAATATGAAGACAGAAGAAGACAAGGTGCTCGCAGAAAATATTGGTCGGTCGTTGCACAAAATACCCACCAAAAACGCCATGAGCTTTGTGCAGAAAACAACCGAAACAGAATGGTCGGTGATGCAATTGGATAACGAAACTCTCACCATCACCAAATTGATTGACACCCTACCTCAACGCGAAGATTTGTGTTGGACGCCCGATGTAAAATTACTGATGAGTGATGGAGCAAAATTAGTTATCATCGATCCGTATGGAGACAAACAATGGAAAGAAATTGCGTGGCCAGAAGGAGCCAAAGAATTAAAGGGCATTACCCGCTTAGCCATGAATGCCAAGGGAGATAAATTGACGGTGGTGGTAGCGGAGTAAGTCGTAACCAATAACTCTTTTTTACAGGAGACTGCCACACGCTAATGCTCAATGCGTGTATCCTCGCAGTAGCGTCATCTCTCCCCAAAAGCCCCCTTTGCAATCCACAACTTCTTTATTACAAACTGAAGCATCCCTTCTTGCACGGCAGGATCAGCTTCGATGACAGCTGCATCCAGTTCGCCTTTCATAATCAGAATACCACCCTCGGTGTCACCAAAAATTCCCTCGGCAATAGCATTGCCAGTGTGTTTGATTTCTTTCAAATAGTCATCATGTTTTAAAAACAACTCGGGCAACTCTTGAATATTGAACTTCGCAATATTGGGTGTGTAACGGATAAACTGATACGAGGTCATTTCGTAAGGCTCTTTCACGGATGTATCTTTCCCCAATCGAAAATGAAAAGGAAGGATTTCTACTTTCCAGCGCTCGGCCTTCACGCCCGGATCGGACGACAACCACTTTTGCACTTCATCTGCGGAAGTTGAATTAAAAATAAAAATACCTCCGCCTCCATCAAACGGGCCGGCCGCTACCAGCTTCCCTTCCTTTGCCAAGCGATTGATGTTGGCCATGTGGCCTTCCATCAGTTTATCTACTTCCTGTTTTGGTAATTCAGGTTTATCGGTTCGGGGGTGCAGAAAAACAAAAGTACGATTGTATTGAGCATGAGCCGATAATTTTAAAAACAGGCAAAAGAGTGTACAAGCCAAAACTTTAAATCTCCATTTAAACATCATAAATCTTCTTTTGGTTTAAACCTCGAATGAACGAACACAACCTTCTATTGAAACGACACTAGTAGTGATATTCGTTGTCAGGGTTTAACCCTGACAATCCTGAAAATTTTCAAGATTCGTCAAGGGTTAAACTTACCAATAATGTACACCCCAATCAAAATCATGATCGTTCCAATAATTTGTTCGATAGAAAAAGTTTCGCCCAACATAAAGTAAGCAAGTATCAACGTAGATACCGGACCTATGCTGCTTACAATAGCTGAATTACCCGAACCAATCCGTTTAATTCCTTCTGCCACCATATAGGAAGGCAGTACGGTGGCAAAGATGGCCATTAAAAACCCATACAAATAAGTGAGTGGTGAAAGATGAATCAATGAAGTTTTAGAAGTAAGCGCAAAATGTAGGAGCACTCCAGTTGAAGCGAAAGCCATCGCATAGCTATTGAATTTTATGGCGCCTACTACGGGGGTATCAACCGACCGCTGCCCACAATGTAAGTTGCATAGGTGATGGCACAGCAGAAAATTAACAAAGCACCCAAATAAAAAGTAGGTGTCTGTCCTTTCTGGAAATCGATTTCACCAAAAAAAGCAATCACCAACCCAATGTAACTGATAGCAATGGCGAGTACTTGTAGGGGCTTTATTTTTTGTTTGAAGTAGAAGGCCGAAATCAGCAACACGAGGGTGGGGTAAATGAACAAGATCAATCGCTCAATGCCTGCTGTCACGTATTGCAAACCTAAAAAATCTAGTAAGCTGCTAATGTAATAACCTAAGCACCCAACAAGGGCTACATAAATCCATTGTTTAGTCGTGAACTTCAAATTTTCTGTTCTACCAGAAACGACCCATGCCGAAACCAAAAAGAAAGGCAACGAAAAAATCATCCGCAACGCCAACAGTGTTACAGCATCTACACCCGTATCGCGATAGGCTAGCTTTACTAAAATGGCTTTGACTGAAAATAAAATTGAGCCAACAAAGGCAAGGATGAAACCAATCAGAAAAACATTGCTTGACTTAAAAAATTTCGGTCTCATTTAGTTGACACTAGCCAAAACGCAGTTCGTTAGGATATTAATTGGGTTTAGCTCATCAACATCTCAATATCCTCGCGCGTCAGCGCCTTGATTACATTATCTTCGTTTTGAATGAGATTTTCTGAAAGCTTGAGCTTATGTTTTTGCAGCGTGAGTATCTTTTCCTCTACGGTGTTTTTGGTGATGAACTTATAGGTGAACACTTTCTTTTTTTGGCCAATGCGGTGTGCGCGGTCGGCAGCTTGTGCTTCTACGGCTGGGTTCCACCAAGGATCCAGGATGAAAACATAATCGGCTTCTGTCAAGTTCAAACCCAAACCACCTGCTTTGATAGAAATCAAAAACACTTTTAGATCGGGGTCTTTATTGAATTTTTCTACTTGCTCTTTGCGGTCGGTGCTAGAGCCATCCAAATAAGCAAATGGCACCTTGCGCGTCTTCAACAAATCTTTTACAATTTCTAAATGCTTTACAAACTGACTAAATACTAAAAGTTTGTGCCCTTCTAGCATGGCATTCTCAATCATGTGCGAGATGTCATCTAACTTGCCCGAACTTCCGGTATAGTGACTGTCTACCATTTTGGGGTGATTGGAAATTTGGCGCAATTTGGTGAGGCCTTCTAAAATAGTCATCCGCGAACTATTGATTCCCTCTTTATCGATGAGGTCTAAAATTTTATGACGGTAGAATGATTTTACCTCTTCATATTTTTCTTCCTGCTCGGCACTCATGTTGGTGTAGTAGATGTTCTCCACTTTCTCAGGCAGATCTTTAGCCACTTGCGATTTTAAACGCCTTAACATGAAAGGGCGAATGATGCCATTGAGTTTTTTAGTCTTTGCCTCGTCTGCTTTTTTCTCGATTGGCACTTGGTATTCTTTTTTGAAGAACGATTGCCCGCCCAATAAGCCCGGGTTGATAAAGGTCATCTGCGACCACAAATCAAGAGTT
>JAAFHY010000183.1 GCA_013298505.1 Cytophagales bacterium | reverse complement strand
CCTTTTGGGGGATGGCTCCTTGCACTTTCAAATTCACAACAGAGGCTCCCTGCTCGGCCCATGTTACTTTTAGTTTATCTGAATAGGCTTTGGCTAATTGATATGAATCTTGAAAGATAATGCGATAAGGCTTTGAAAGATGACTTTTTACATCGCCTTTCTTTTTTGTTAAAAGTGTAAATCCATTAATCTTAACTTCCACATTAAAGTGTAGGTTTGAAAAGCTCTTACCTTGTTCGCCTTCTTGCATTCCTTCATACGAAACCGAGTAAGTATCGTCAGAGGTGATGGTAAATAAAATCGGCCTTCCTTTGCCTGAAACGATTTCAAATCCTATTGGAAAATTAGGATCATAAAACTCGGTTGTCTTTATATCACCTTCTCTGTGTAACGAAGTATTAAAATTCAATCCCTCTACCACCTCTTGAAGCAAAGGGTATGATTTCATTATATAAATTTCGTTGTAAAAGTTTCGATATGGATTTACCAATTCATTGTTGTACAAAAATTTTGCCCCCGCACTTTCTTCGTTTTCTTTTATGATGATGGATGCGTAAACCTCATAAATGCGGTTGCTATACCGATTAACCACATAGGCAATGGCCAATGCAGAAACAATAGAGAGTACAATTAAATACCAAAACCGAATGGCTCGCGCAGCAACCCGCTTTAGGTTAATTGGGCTTGGATTCATGCCCGATGGCTCTTGAAATTCTAGATTAGACTGACTCGTCAATTTACTTAGTGCTTAAGGTGTAAATCAATAAACCGAAAGAGATGGCAGAGGTGACAATGGCCAAGTTAGAAGTAAAATATCTTCTGAATGTTCTTTGCCGGAGTGGTGGCACGATGATCAAATCATTTTGCTGTACGAAGTAGTAGGGAGATTCAATAAACTTCTCATCTAGTAAGTTTACGTAATACACCTCGGTAGTATTGCCCCTTTGGCGTATCACTTTAATTGCGCTTCGATCTGCCAATTCGGTAAGGCCGCCAGCCAGACCTATTGCCTCCATCATTGTAACCCGAGGATTTATAGATATTACCGTATTTTCACCATTCACTTCGCCCAAAATAGTGAACCTAAAGTTTAGCATCCGAACCCGCACAATTACATCGGGCACATACTTGTTGGCTACTTGTTGTATTTTGTCTTGTGCCTGAAAGATTGTCAATCCAGATAATCTGATCTTACCGAGCACGGCATATTCGATTTCACCATCCGCATTTACAAATATTCCATTCTGAATCATCCCATTTGCGCCTGCACCACCAGCTCTGTTTTGAGGAGTTAACTTTGATAGAAAATCAAACTTATCGCTATCATCGCTGAGCGTTTCAAAATTAACCAGTAACATATCAAGGGGTTGAATCTTGTACTCGTTAAAGATGAGCGAATGATTTCGCAAAACAGAGTCCTTGGGGTAATCCCGCTTCTTTACATCACCTTTTTGAAGGTAAATAATTTTCTTGTTGGGAACACAGCCAGATAAGCCTACGAGAATTAAACCAAGTATGAGACCCAAAGAACGAAAACTACCAGGGCCAAAATATTTCTTTATCACAAATGCTACGTTAATTCTCAAATTATTGCGAAAATTAGGAAAAATATCTCGAACCAATGAAAATTATTAAGGTAGGGCTGTCACTCATCATTACAATCTCATTAGTCTATTTTCTAAACACCAGTCATAATTTCGGTTCTCCTATTCCACCCCTCGGTAAATTTCTCGATCCCTTCCATGGGTTTTGGAAAAATGCTCAAACTGGGTCTCAACATTCTGAGTCGCTCTCAATTCCCGGTTTAAAGGGTAAAGTAACCATTGTATACGATAGTTTGCTTATCCCCCATGTTTATGCAACCACTAATGAAGACTTATTTATTGCACAAGGCTTCATCACAGCTAAAAACAGACTTTGGCAAATGGAGTTTCAAACCCATGCCGCTGCCGGCCGAGTAAGCGAGGTGATCGGAAAAGCCGCACTCGATTTTGACCGTACTCAGCGAAGGCTCGGAATGGGCTTTGCCGCAGAAGTCTCGGTAAAGGCTATGGAGGCCAACCCTATTGCAAAGCAAATGGTTGATAGCTATACGCAAGGTGTTAATGCTTACATCAAATCGATCGATGATGCTACTTTGCCTATTGAATATAAACTGCTTGGCTACAAGCCAGAGCCATGGACAAATTTAAAAAGTGCCTACCTTCTAAAGTATATGGCCAAGACACTCAATACGGGCGAGCGCGATCTAGAAATGACAAATGCACTAAAGCTATTTGGCAAAGAAACACTCGAACTGCTTTTTCCTGACAATGAGGGAGTAACAGACCCGATCGTTGATAAAACTAACAACTGGAAATTCAAACCTACTACACTTGATAGCCTTGAGTTAGCAGTTCCAAAAGAATTTGTGGCCATTACCCCGTTAGAAAAATCTCCACCAGATATTGGCAGCAACAATTGGGCAGTGAGTGGTTCTAAAACTGCAAGCGGGTCTCCCATTCTTTGCAACGATCCGCACTTAGAATTAAACCTGCCTTCGATCTGGTATATTATCCATTTATCTGCACCCGGCATTAACTCAATGGGCGCTTCTTTACCTGGCGCACCCTCCATCATTAGTGGATTTAATGATTCCATCGCTTGGGGTGTTACGAATGCTCAACGCGATTTGGTTGATTGGTTTCGCATCGAATTTAAAGACAACAAAAAGCAAGAATATCTTTCAGATGGAAATTGGAAGCAAGCGGTTAAAAGAATAGAAGCTATAAAAATTAAAGGCGAATCTGTTTATTACGATACCGTTACTTACACTCACCAAGGGCCAGTAGTTTTCGACAGCTCATTTCATGGAGAAAATGAAAAAAGTCATTTTGCCTATCGCTGGATTGCCCACGATCCTTCAGAAGAAGTAATGACATTTTATAAGCTGAACCGCGCTAAAAATCATGATGATTACATGAAAGCCCTCGATCACTATGGTTCGCCTGCTCAAAATTTTGTCTTTGCTTCCGTTAGTGGCGATATCGCAATGCGAGTTCAAGGCAAATATCCTATTAGACGAAAAAACGAAGGGCGGTTTGTTTTAGATGGAACAAAGACATCAAACGATTGGCACTCATTCATTCCTAACGATCAGAATGTAATGGACAAAAACCCAGCTCGGGGTTTTGTTAGCTCTGCTAACCAATATCCAGTCGATGCTACGTATCCTTATTACATACAAGCCAGCAATTGGGAAGCGTATAGGAATAGGAGAATCAATCAAGTTCTTGCAAATCTTTCCTCTATTACCCCAAACGATTTGATGAACCTTCAGCTTGATAATTTTAACCTAAAAGCCTCTGAAAGTTTGCCAACGTTCTTGGCCAACTTAGACACCACCAACTTTAAAACTGAAGAACTACAGGCATTTAAAATTCTTAAAGCGTGGGATTATTTGAATACGATTAAATCGGAAGGCGCATCGTATTACGAAGCTTGGATCCGCTCGTTTGTGCCAATGGTTTGGGATGAGTTTTCAAATAGTAAAGTAGCCCTGCCTTGGCCATCTACTTACTTAACGATTAAGCTAATGAAA
>JAAFHY010000182.1 GCA_013298505.1 Cytophagales bacterium | reverse complement strand
TGTTTTTTCGTCAAGCCATTTCTGTGCGTCATTCCATGTAGGCAGTGCAAGTTGGGTAGAGAGCGTACTAATAGCGGGTGCTAGTTTTTTGATTTGAAGGTCCATGTCTTCATGTTCTTTTATTAAATCAAGTTCTAACGCCTTCAGTTTAGTAATCAATTGTTGATTTTGTGCCGAGTATGCAGAAGCAATTTGCTGGCGCAAGGTGTTCAGTCGAGCGGTTATTTCAGATTTTCTATCACGTATTTTTTTGGGTATTCGCGAAAGAGCTGCTGCCTTGTTTATTTCGATATCTGTAAATAGTTCATTTGCTTTGTTTCGCTCTGAAAAGTAAAATGCCTTTTCAAGGTACACATGATTTTTAGTGATGGCATAAAGCTTATCGGCCAACTGCATTCCAGATTCTGTGTAGAATTCATTTAACCTAGCCAATTCAAGCCTGTCCTTTGGGTTGCGTGTGCTGATTGAGGTCGCTTTCAAAACTTTGTCTGCGGCATCAAGTTGGGTTAACCCATTTACCAAGCTGTTCTGATCATTTTTGTTCCGAAGCAAATCGGCAATAGAAATATATGCTGTTATCAATTCGTAATAATCCAAGTAGTCAGATTGATCAGAAGATAAAACTCCTGAGGTTTGTTTAAAAATGAATGCATTTGCCCGCAACGCCTTGCGAAAACATTGCTCAGCTTTGGCTGTCTCGTTCAATAAGTCATAGGCCGCGCCCAGTTCGTTATAAACTTTTACTTTATTTAATTCTTGCACATCGTCATCAAAAATAACTCGTGCCTTTTCCAAGTATTCAATAGCTTCTTTTGTCTGTTTCTTTTTAAGATACAACCTGCCTAAGTCTAAGTAAGTAATGCCTATTTCTTTTTCTGTAGCTGCAGGTGATTGCAAAAGCATGGCTAACGATTGATGCAAGTACTTCAATGCCTCGTCAAGATCAGAGGCTAACTCTGAAGTGAGACCAATACTACCCAATTCCATCGCTATGCTCGGGTCATATTCTGCCAGATTTTTACGAAATAGTGCCAGTGCTTTTTGTTTATAATTTACCGCAAGATCAAAGTCATTCAATCCATCATAAGCTTGGCCAATGGCGTTATAGATTTCTGCGAAGTAGCTATCGTTTTGATAATCGATGGCCTGTAGAAGTGATAGTATTTTAAAGTTATAGGTGAGGCTGACATCGTATTCTCCATCGTTGTAAGCAACTACTGCTAGGTGCCTATACACATCTACTTCAGACATACTGTTTTTTCCGATGAAACTGGTGGCAAAAATCAAGGCCTGTTCATGAATTATTTTAGACTGCTGAAACATTCCAAGCGCATCTGTAATTCTGCTTACATCAAGCATAATGTCAACCACTCTACTCAAATCTTTAGGCGGGGTTTTTTGATAAATGGTTAATACCTCTTGGTAATTAAGTAGTGCAGCCTCCCAGTCACCCATATCTTTATTGGCGTTTCCAATCTTAGTTAAACTCTGCGCGTAGTTATCAGCATCTCTACCAAATATTATTTCATTGATGTCTTTTGCCAATTCATAATTTTCGATTACTTTTTCATGCTTGCCTTGATTTTGAAATAACCTACCAATAGCGTCATAGAATTGGGCGCGTTGCTCACTCTTTTCCGCAGACTCAATAAGTGCAAGTCCTTTTTCCAAAGTACTAAGACCCAATTCAAATTCCTTTAGCTCTGCATAATTCTGACCAAGAGAATAATAATTATTAATAAGCTCTTGTAGCGAGGTGTCTTTATTCTTTTCATAAATGGAAATAGATTTTATCACATCATCAGCAGAGGCTTTGATCTGTAAAATCTGTTGGTACGCAAGGGCGCGGTTAGTTAATTCAAACGCAGTTTCTTTTGCACTTGCTTTTCCTATCTTTTCATAAATAGAGATAGATTCGGTGTAAGCCGCTATCGCTTTGTCCGGTTGATTCAGTGAGTTCAAATAAGTGTAGGCTAAATTGTCTTGCAACTTGGCATGTATCTCGAGTAGCTCTTCGTTGTTTTTGGGTACGATGGCTACTGTTTCTAAAAGTATCTTTTCTGCCTCAGTGCCTTTATTGGTATCTTCAAATACAATTGCAAGGGCTTGTGTAGCTACAAAGAATCGATAATAATTTCCTTCTTTTAAGTATTCCGCTCTTGCGGCAAAAAATGATTTAGTGGCTTTGGCAGTATTACTTTTATCTAACCAGTCTTTTGCTTCTTTAAAATACAAGGTTCCTTTTGATGGCTGAGCATAACTTGCTAAAGAACCAATAAAAAAAACGGATGCGATGAAGTGCCTTTTCATACTGCTAGATATAACTGCAAGCTAGTTTTTGGGTGCATGCAAATCTATCCGTGCCAGTACGGATATTTACAAAAATGAAGCATGAGATCTTAAACAGCAGTTTTCTACTTGAATATTTTTTCAATCAATTCCAAAGGATCAAGATGTTGAAAATCATCAATAATAAAATCTGTCCCGGCCAGTTCATTGTGCGTGTGTGTAGTAGCCACGCCCACCACTTTCGCACCCGATGCCCTGCCCGATGCCACTCCAGAAAGCGAATCTTCAAATACGATGCAGTCTTCGGGTTTGTAATTCAAGGCTGCTGCGCATTTCAAATAAATTTCTGGATGCGGTTTGCCGTTCTCTACATAGCTATCGTCTAAGATAGTAGAGAAGTAACTTCCTAAATTGGTTTTGCCCATCACAAAATCGACATTGCTTTTGGGTGCCGATGTGCCGATGGCTCGGGCCAAGTGATGTTCATTCAGTTTGTCTAAAAAAGCTCGCAAGCCGGCCAGTGGCTTCATGTCATCTTTCATCAACTCTCGAAATAGGGCTTCTTTTTCTTCCGCATAGAAATGTAATTCTTCGGGCGATAACGTGCGGCCAAACAAATTGGTAATCCATTGTTTATTGGTGCGACCATAAATGCGGTTGCGCAGTTCATCTTCCGTAAGGTGATAACCGTACTTTTCACAAAACTGATGAAGGGCAATTTTATGGTAGGGATTGCTGTGGATGATTACACCATCCATGTCAAAGATAAAAGCTTTGGGTGTCATGCTGAATTTAAAACGATGCAAGCTACAAATTGTAGCATTTTGTTTACGGTAGGAATGAAAACGAGAAATTTATCTCACAACAAACCTCTTGCCATACGTTTTTCCTTTCCACGTAAACCGCGCAATGTACATGCCTGCTGAAAGCGCTTGAACATCGATGCTATACGGTTGATTGGGAGGAATAAAATGAACTTCACCCATTCGCTGACCGAGCAAATTGTAAAACTGAACTTGCACGTTTCGATCGCTTAAAATTTTTAAAGTTTCGTTTTGATTAGCAGTTACCGGATTAGGGTACATACTTATCTCTGGGTCGGTAGGGAGCTCTTGCCCAAGGTCATTTTTTAACAAGTATAATCCGCCTCTGGTATTGCCAATAACCAAAGCTGGCCGATCGTTATTAAAAAGATTGGCGGTGGCAGGCCAGCAATTGGCGCCAAAATTTCTGTTCTGATAACTTTTGGAAATATCATTGTAACTCAGTCGGCTCATCGGGACGGGATTATTGGTT
>JAAFHY010000181.1 GCA_013298505.1 Cytophagales bacterium | reverse complement strand
TAGAGTCTACAAAATCATACCGATTGGTGGTGATGGATAATAAGGGATTCCATTCATAAATGGTGCCTTTAAAATTGATGTTTCCGCTGGGGCCTTTAGCTGGCGTCATGCCGTACAACTTTCCGTTGTAAGCGATTAGCCCGTTTGCAGTTTCGTTCTCTTGATAATTGGCGAACGACCCGCTCGTCTCGGGCAGCACAGCAGCATTTCGTATTTGATTAGTTGCGGGATCAAATTCTACTACCGCACCGTATGCTCGCGTGTTGGTTGGTATATCTACAAACAAACCACCTAGCGTGGTGTACAATTTATCATTGAAAAGTGTTAGCGGAGCTGCTGTGTTAATTGAATTAGCTATTGATTGATAGGAGTTGGTAAGCGGATCCCAGGAGAATAACTCCCCTAATAATCGGTTTCCAAAACTTGACCATACCGATGTCTTATTTGGGCGGCCATAATAATTGATTCCATAAAATTTTCCATTGTACCAAGTGAGCGAGTTTTTGGGTCTCATTCCCGTTGTGTATCCATCGAATTGAAAACGCTCGGTAAATTTTTTAGTGCTCATGTCCCATTCAAAAATAGTACCGCCATGATTGTTTCCTCCCTGATAGGTTAGCCCGTACAATTTTTTTCCTACTCGTATCAACGAACCTTTTGCATACTTTCCATCGAAGGCCAGCATGTGTACCGATCGAGAGACTTGGTTAGAGTCGGGCAAATACTCGAATATGCATCCTTGATAACCGCCCGCATCAGACGAAGAAGTGGCCAATAGTTTATTGCCACTTACTAAAAATGTGCTGTATGAATTTTGCCCGGGTGCATTGCTGAATTCTTCACAACCTCCATTATTATAACTTGGACGAGAGTTGTTGAAGTAACGATCTGTAAATACGTTTGTAGCTGGGTTCCATTCAAAAATCGCTCCGCTGCCACCTAATCCTTGGCTGGTAATTCCCCAGAAAACAGAGCCACGCAACGTGAGCGAGCCAATTGATCCGTGACTGCTCGGCCGATTTGGATTTGGAACCGGTCTTCCCATATCTCTTCTTTTCACAAAAGCATTTGTGGCCGGATTCCATTCGAAGATTACTCCTAAATGATCTTGAAAACTTGAGGTTTCATAAACACCACCTTCGTAGGTCATTCCATAAAATTTATTGTTGTAGAAAGTCAAATACCCCGTTGGGTGTTCGCCATTGATGCCATTGAAATCAATTTTTTTTGTGACAAGATTGGTCGTATAGTTCCATTCGTAGATAACACCTTTGTTGTTGATGCCTCCCATATTGGTCATCGCATACAGTTTACCATTGTAACTACTGAATTTGCCAATCGGATTACTTCCCTTGCTTCCATCAAAATCATATTTTTTAGTGTAGGTGTTTGTTGCTGGGTTCCATTCAAAAATTACGCCCTTGTCGTTGCTTCCACCAGCTCTTGCAAAGCCATAAAATAAATTGCCCACGCGCGTCAACGAACCATCGGGGTTTTTACCATTCACGCTATCCATATCAAATTTCTTTGTAAAGATGTTGGTGGCAATATCGAACTCATAAATTACACCGTGTCCAAAAGCTCCTCCAAGATTTGTCATGCCAAAGAGTTTACCTTTATACGCCTGCATTCCTCCTCGCGCATCGTGGCCATCTATTTCTGTGAAATCATAAATCTCGTTGTAGTTTCCAGTTAAAGAATCCCATTCAAAAATCACCCCGGCATTATTGGCACCACCCATTGTTGTAGTGCCGTAATACTTACCATTGCCCAGTGCTAACAAATCGCACTTTGGCGATTTGCCTTTGACCTTCACGGTGAATTCGTAGTCAATGGTTACTGTTTTCGTACTTGGCGTGTAATGAAAAATGCTGCCCTTGTGCTCGGGGCCTCCGTACTGAGTCATGCCATACAATTGCGCAGCATGAGGCGACTGCGCGCTTGCCAATTGTACGGATAGTAGAATGCATGTCGCTACTGCGAAAAAGAGAGATGGCTTGTTCATTTTCTTTCCTTAAGATTTTCTCTTGGGTAAATTATGATTCAAGCCTTCCTAAAGACAACCCGTTTTAATTTCGGGTTCGATACTAACTTAGTACAATCATCACTCACAAAATCACTCGATGAGAATTTGCATGAGTAGAACGAGAATTTGTAAGTGTTGATGGAGAAGTGAACAAAAGTTAAATAAGTTTGACGCAAGCCAATGCGTCAAACTCACTTACACTACTTCACCAAATTAAACACATGCACACCGGCCAGCGACTCTGCACGGCCAGGGCCAATGCTACCTTGCGCGCGCGTAAGCGTGAGCTTGAGTGCGGTGTCGGTATTTTCTGTAATTGTTATTTCTTGGTTATCGTTGCGCTTCATGATCTTGCCCGCTTCATCGGTAAACGACCAAGTGCCACTCGCTGGCCACACCACTCCGCCATTGGTAGTTGTGTAGCCTGTTGACGTAAATTTTATTGTCAATCCGGTAAACAATATTGTTTGGTCTACCGCATCAACTGTAACTGTGCTAATGCGCCATGTGTTGGCGATGAGTTTTTGCGTGCTTATTTCCTTGGCCGTAGGACCATTGCTACTGCCCCCACATCCCGTAAGGTGGAGAAACAAAACCATTGAACTAAAAACTAAAATCAGATTAAGTATCTTCTTCATTTTATTGGGTATTAAAATTTCTTTACAAATAATTTAGCCACTCGGTTGGTGCCCTGTTGCATCACGGCAACATATTGCCCTGATGTGAATTCTTTAATATCAACCCGCACTTCTTCACCACCCACACCCGTTGCTCCTTTCATTTGGCGGCCCATTAAATCAACAATAGAAATGGCCACTGGTTTTTTTGTTTCAAAGCCAGATAGGTTCAATATCAATTCTTCGCTTGCCGGGTTTGGATAGAGTTGAACTTGGTCTACCAATTTCGGCTCGGTTGCCGTAACGATCAACGGAAGATCGTCTGAGAATACACTGATGCAATCATCTACCTGCACTTGTACTTTGTAGATGCCCGCTTGCGTGATGTTGAATGTTGGGTTGGTGGCTCCTGAAATAAGTGTGCCGTTTCGGTACCATTGATTACCTGTCGAAGCATTACTTGTTAGTGTTGGTGATGCTGTGTTTGGGTTGGACAAGGTGACTGTAGGCTTGCCGAACTTGATACAGAAGCTTTGATCTACGGAAGTGGCAGCATTGAAATTGCTGTTACCAATTTGTGCCGCTGTAATGATGACGCGGCCTGCGCTCACAAGTGTGATCTGGTTGTTTGCAATCGTAACCTTGTTTGATGTAGTAGAATATTGAATTGGCAACCCAGATGATGCTGTTGGTGGTAATGTAAATGCCGCTTCTCCCAAAGTTTTGTCAGCTATTGAAGTAAACGTAATTGTCTGATTTGCTTTACTCACCGTAAGGTTTTGTGGAACACTTGTGGCCGGATTGTAATTTGTATTGCCTGTTTGAGCAGCAGTGATTGTAGTTGTGCCTCCACCAACAATCGTTACGGTACTCCCCGAAACGGTGGCAACGGCCGTGTTACTACTGGTATACGTGATTGGTAAACTTGATGAAGCTGTTGCCGTTAGTGCAAATGCTGCATCGCCAAAAGTTTTTGAGGGCAATGCAGATCGGAAGAGCGT
>JAAFHY010000180.1 GCA_013298505.1 Cytophagales bacterium | reverse complement strand
GAAGCAAGACAAAGTGTTTCTTGTTATCGATAAATGGGACACCGAATTTATTTATATCGAATCTATTACAGCAGGTGTTGGCTCGAACGATATTGGGTTAGATCGCAATCAATTGGGAGGAGAGCGAATTGTGAAGTTCGAGCGCAAAGGCCCTAAGGTTTTAATGACTCAACCCAATTATTTTTATCGCGCCATCAGCAATAACCCTGCGGAACGCAAGGCAGTAGAAGAATCATTCGCTCAATCGGTGCTATGGGGCTTTAAAGTAGAAGTTGAGGAAGCAGGAAAAGTATTAGTAGATGCTACCGATTTCCTGTTACAAGACGCGCATGACGTTGCCGGCACGTTGAAGGCTCAAAACCAAGGAAGCTACTCGTTAGATAAATCGCGCTCGGCATTTTATCTGCCACGCACCAAAAATTTTCCAAACAATTCTGAGTTTGAGGTAACGCTCACATTTACAGGCCAGGCAACTGGCTATTATATTCGTAGTGTAACACCAACAGCAAATATTGTTACGGTACGAGAGCATCACTCCTTTGTGCAATTGCCCGATGGAAATTTTAAGCCACGAAAGTTTGATCCACGTGCTGGTTACTATGAGATGTCATACTATGATTATGCAACGCCCATCAGCGAACCATTGCAGAAACGGTTCATTACACGCCATCGGTTGGAGAAGAAAGATCCAACTGCTGCATTGAGTGAACCCGTAAAACCAATCATCTATTACATGGATCCGGGTGCACCGGAACCAATTCGCTCTGCGCTGATGGACGGTGCGCGGTGGTGGAACCAAGCCTATGAAGCGGCAGGTTACAAAGATGCTTTTCGGGTAGAACTTCTTCCTGCAGATGCTGATCCAATGGATGTGCGCTATAATATGATTAATTGGGTGCACCGATCCACGCGCGGCTGGTCGTACGGGGGAGGAGTCACTGATCCGCGGACAGGTGAAATCATTAAAGGTCATGTGGTATTGGGATCACTCCGCGTGCGCCAAGATTTTTTGATTGCTGAAGGGTTGCTTGCTCCGTATGAGGAGGGCAAGCCCGTATCAAAAGAAATGGAACAAATGGCGTTGGCGAGATTAAGACAACTGGCCGCGCATGAAGTGGGCCACACGTTGGGTTTGGCTCATGCCTATTCTTCGAGTGCAGAAAATTTGGCATCTGTAATGGACTACCCGCACCCGATCGCAAAATTAGTAAATGGAAAAATCGATTTAAGCGAAGCCTACGATACTAAAATTGGTGCGTTCGATAAAGTATCCATTGCCTTTGGTTATCAAGATTTCCCTCAAGGAACAGATGAAGCAAAAGCATTGAATGATATTGTTCAAAATTCATTGAAGGCAGGACTTACATTCTTATCTGACCAAGATGCAAGACCAGTTGGCGGTGCCCATCCTTATACCCATCTATGGGATAATGGTAAAGATCCGGTAGATGAATTGAACCGGGTAATGGAAATCCGAAAAGTGGCCTTGAAAAACTTTGGCGAGAAAAATATTAAAGTAGGTGCGCCCATGGCGATGTTGGAGGAAGCGTTAGTGCCGATGTATTTTTTTCATCGTTACCAAGCAGAGGCTGCCGTTAAAATGATTGGAGGATTGAACTATCGTTACGCTTTGCGCGGAGATGGCCAACCGGTTACAGAACTACTATTGCCACAGCAAGAGCAAAAAGCGTTGGAAGCATTGCTAAAAACTGTTGAGCCTTCTGTGTTGACTCTTCCAGAGAGTTTATTGAAAATCATTCCACCTCGCCCAATCGGCTACACGCGTCATCGCGAACTAATTAAGATTAAAACAGAGCTTACGTTTGATCCGTTGTCTGCCGCTGAAACCGCTGCTGACTTAACATTTAGTTTGATTTTACATCCGGCACGAGCCAATCGATTGGTTGAGCATCATGCGCGAGAATCTAGGTTGCCTAGCTTAGAAAGTGTGCTGGATAAAATGATTGCTGTCACCGTTAAATCTACCCCATTAAGTGAATTTCAAGGTACAATTCAAATGAGCGTGAACCTTGCATTGGTTTCCAATTTGGCAAAGCTAAGCATGCACAAAGATGCATCAGGCCAAACAAAAGCAATTGTCGATTTAAAACTGAGTCAATTAACAGCTTGGCTGAAAGCAAAAAATGTGATTGATGAATCGTGGAAAGCACACTACTCTTACCTCGCCAAGCAATTGGAATTGTTGCAAGAAGACCCTGACGAATATCAACAAGAGAATGTATTGCCCCCACCACCCGGTATGCCAATTGGCGACATGGATTTAGATTATTGTTCCAGTGGCCGTCATTAAATCTATGACTTTAGTTTCCTTTGTTTGTTTATAATAGCCACTCCTGTAAACAATTTGTTGCATTAGCAGATTGTTGCTACTTTTCAACACTTGACTAGCCATGTATGCAAAATTCATTTTTTCTGAACACACTTCGTTATAAAGGAAGAGCTGCGTTCTCTTTTCTTTTTTCGTTAACGATCGTTTTTTCTTTTGCACAAGAAGAGAAAGAACTTAAGCCAGTTACCCGCACGTATGCTATCACCAACGTGAATGTTGTGCAAGCACCCGGAAAGAAAATTGATATGGCCACTGTCTTAATTAAAGACGGGCTCATCTCGGCCGTTGGCAAAGGGTTAACCATTCCTGCCGATGCCGTTGTGATCAAAGCAGATTCAATGTATGTGTATGCTGGATTTATTGATGGCCTCTCGCGTACGGGTGTTTCCAAACCTAAAGAAGAAACAACTCGCGAGCGGTTAAAAGACCCCGGCAATCCTGCTCCCGAAAAGGCAGGGATCACTCCGCAAAATGATGTGCGTAATTCAATAAACGCTTCTGATAAATCGGTAGAGGATTTGCGTAATGTGGGTTTCACAGTTGCACAAATTGTTCCTTACGGGAATTTGTTGCCCGGTCAGGGTAGCATAGTCCTATTGGGTGGTAAGTCTGCAGATCGGATGGTATTGGTCAGTAATTCAGCCTTGTACTCTGAATTGTCGGGTGCAAATGGAGCCTACCCTAACACCGTTATGGCCGTTATGGCCAAATGGAGGGAATTGTATCGTCAGGCGTCACAGGCAAAATCATATCAAAGTTTGTATGCATCGAATAGAAATGGATTGGAGCGGCCAGGCAGCGATCGTGTTTTAGAAGCTTTTTATCCAGTCATCGATCAACGTATGCCTGTACTTTTCAAGTCAGAGAAAATGCTGGACGCACATCGGATTATTTCCTTAAAAAGTGATTTAGGTTTCTCACTCATGCTGGCCGATGTAAAAGAAGGATGGCCTGCGGTAAACAAGATAAAGGCTTCGGGCGCTAAGGTTTTCTTGTCGCTTGACTTACCTGAAGAAATCAAAAAAGAAGATAAAAAGGATGAAAAGAAATCCGCGAAAGCAGATTCAACCAAAGCGAAAGAAGTAGCTAAACCAAAAACAGCAGCTGATCTCGAAAAAGAAGCATTGGAGAAGAGAAAGGCTGAGGCGATTGCGAACTATTCTTCTCAAGCAAGTGTGTTCAATAAAGCGGGCGTTGCCTTTGGCTTTTCTTCGCTGAGCGTGAAACCGAAAGACATTGCGCCTAACCTTCGCAGAATGATTGCAGCTGGCTTGTCGGAAGACGCTGCTCTTGCCGCCTTGACTACAACTCCCGCTCAACTCCTTGGTTTGTCTGATCGAATGGG
>JAAFHY010000018.1 GCA_013298505.1 Cytophagales bacterium | reverse complement strand
AGTGAGGAAGAAGTGGCTAAGTTGTTTAAGATGGAGCAGAGCACACAGCAGATTGGCAACTCAGTTGAAAAGGGTGCAGGCATCGGGTTGCTATTGGTGAAGGAATTAGTAGAACGAAATCAGGGACGGGTATCCGTTATCAGCCAACCGGGCAAAGGCAGTACATTTGTTATCGAGTTGCCGCAAATTTCATGAACCAACCCCTCCGCATTTTTTTGGTAGATGATCATAAGCTGGTGCGCGATGGTATCCGCGCCATGTTGTTGGGCAATTTGAGTTTTAAAGTAGTAGGCACAGCCGGAAATTGGGAGGAATTTTTTTCGAAGCTGGATGAAGCCACACCTGACATTTGCGTGTTGGATATTCAATTGCCGGGCAAAAGTGGAGTGGAGATAGCCGAAGCGTTGAAACAAAAACATCCGCACATAAAAATCCTGATTTTAACAGCATTGAAGGAAGACGCACCCGTGAAGCTTTGCCGCGATTTAGGTGTGGAAGGAATGATCTCCAAAGACTCCGGAAAAGACACCTACCTCGAAGCACTCGAAGCCTTGAAGACAGGGCACACGTTTTATGCTGGGCAATACACTGAACTTTTACTCAAAGCCTCGCAAGGCAAGAGTGATAAACTCGCCTCGCTCTCAGAGCGTGAACTCGATTTTGTGAAGGCCTTTGCCCGCGGGTTATCGCACAAAGAAATAGCCGATCACCTCAACATCAGTCCGCGCACCGTAGAAGTGCACAAGAAAAATTGCATGGATAAGCTTGGCTTCAAATCAGATGTTGATCTTATCAAGTTTGCAATCAAAGAAGGACTCGCTAGTCTTTAATCGTTGCTCGTTGTTGGTTATTCGTTATTCGGGTAGCAGATCGAACAACCACCAACGAATAACTAACAACTAAGTATTTCCCCTCATCACCTTTACGGTATTTCCCCAATACCCCTGCGCTGGGTTTAAAGGCAGTTTTACATCGCCTTATTCACTAACCCGGTACATACATGAAAACTTTAGTTTTTGCTTTGCTGAAGACAATTTTGAGCTCTGCTCTGTGTCTTTTGATTTTTGTTTCAGTCAGTCCCACATTCGGCCAAACAACATGGACGCTTTTTAACCCCGCTCCGTCAGTAATCCGAGACATTGAGCAGGTTCAGGTTGCAACTAGCCCTAAGGCCTACCAGATATTTGCGGTTGGAGATGATGGTCTAGTTCAAAAGATGAATTCGGAGGGTGGAGCATGGACGGTAATTAACACAGGAGTTACTACTGATTTTAAGTCTTTTTCCGCGATTGATAGATTCACCTTTTGGGTTGCGGGGCAAGACAAGGTGCTACGCACAACAAACGGTGGATCAACCTGGAGCTCCACCACCATCGCTGGCCTGCCAACCCTTAACTCAATCTCTATGTTTGATATCAATGTGGGGTGGGTGGTAGGCGCGAGTGGTAAAATATTTAAAACAACAAATGGAGGCGCCACCTGGACGGCACAGACAAGTAATACAACCAATACACTTCACAAGGTCATGGCGCAAGGTCAATTCGATGCAATTGCAGTTGGTGCAAATGGTACTATTTGCAGAACAAACAACGGAGGAACTACCTGGACAGTCAGCACCTTTGGAACCAATGATTTATATGCTATTACGGCTGTTAATTCTGAACTGTATGCTGCAGGAGAATCGGGCACTATAATTAGGTCGATTGATGGAGGAAGCGTATGGGGTGCTCAAACCAGTGGCACTACGAGCAATTTGCTGGCCATTGCCTCTTATGATGTTTTGGGAAATAAAGGTTTTTATGCCTGCGGCAACGCAGGTGCTTTGCTAAGAAGTGCAAATGGAACAGCATGGTCAACCGTTGCAACTGGACGAACTGATAATTTTCTTGCGATAGAAAATATACCAAGCTCTCCTTTTAATTTTTATTTGGCCACCAGCACCAAAGGCTTTATGAGTACATTTGGTTTTGCATCCTGCACTACGCCAACCACCACAATGGTTTCAAGCAATATCACCGCTTGTTTAGGAGGTGACATAACCATTACCACTGCTTCCACTGGAACGATTACCACGCGTTCACTGAAAAAAGACGGGGTCGCAGTAAATGTCAATGGCAATACTACGGCACTCGGGAACGTCATCACGCTTACCAATGTTCAGCCTTCACAAACGGGAACCTACTTAGTGGAAGTTACCAGCCCATGCGGAAATGCCAGCTCAGCATCCATCACCATAACGGTAAACGCAACACCAGCCCAGCCATCGACTATCACAATCGATAACCCTAATCCAAGTCAAGGCATTCAATACGATTTATCAGTAGCCAATATTGCTGGAACTACCTACGCTTGGAATGGCGGTACGGGAGCAAGCATAACAGGAAGTGGGAATGCAGTAGGTGTTTCGTGGTCAACTACTGGGGCGAAAACAGTTACCGTTACACCAAGCAACAGTTGCGGCATTGGTACCGCCCGCACATTGGCGCTCAATGTATCGGCATCGTTGGCTACGCCAACCCTTTTCCCAGCGGATAATGCAACAAACGTTTCCATTTCCAGCAATCTGACGCTTACTTTTTCTGAATCTTTCTTATCATTTATACCTGGGAAAGTCATTACCATAAAGCGCACGGCCGATAACAGCATTTTCGAAAGTTATACGTTGACTTCCACCAATGTTACTAAAGTAAATGGCGTTGTGACAATCAATCCCACAGCCAATTTCCAGGAATCCACAGGTTATTACGTTCAAATAGAGGGAGGTTCCATTACAATTCCATCGCCTCCATTTAGTGGCTACACGGGTATTTTAACCACAACGGCTTGGAATTTTACCACTACGGAATCCATCCCACCCATAATCACTTCGTATTTACCAGTTGACAATGCAACGGGCGTTAATGTGAGTAGTAATCTGGTGGCCACGTTCTCAGAAAATGTTTTTCCTGTTGCAACCAAAATGGTTACCATTAAAAAGCTTACAGATAATTCTGTAGTTCATTCTTATGTGCTGCCCTCGACTAACGTGGTAATATCCGGAAATACAGTTACCATCAATCCTTCTTCAGATTTGGTTGCCAATACCGATTATTATGTGAATATGGATGTTGGCGCTTTCGAAGACGCAGCCGGAAATGATTTTGCCGGGTTAACAAATCAGTCTACTTGGAATTTTGCAACTGCGGCCGCAGTCGATGTTACTCCACCTGTCATTTCAAGTTTGTCACCATTGGATAATGCCACCGATGTGGCAGTTGCTACTAACCTGATTGCTACTTTCTCTGAAAATGTAACGGCAGTCGCGACCAAGACTGTGAGCATCAGGCGCGCATCCGATAATTCTGTTTTTGAATCGTACACCTTGCCGAGTTCAAACGTAGTGGTGTCAGGTACAACCGTAACCATAAACCCAACCGGAAGTTTGGCAAACTCCGTTGGATATTATGTGAACATGGATATTGGTGCTTTGGAAGATGCAGCCGGAAATGATTTTGTAGGAATTAGCAATACAACTTTTTGGAGTTTTACTACCGTGGCAGGTGGCGATGTAACACCGCCTACCGTTGTATCTTTTTCACCTGCGGATAATGCAACAGGTGTATCTGCGGCTTCAGATTTTACTGTTACATTTTCTGAAAATGTTCAGAATGTAAACGGAAAGGTTGTTCAACTTAGGCTGATTGCTGGGGGTGTACTCATTGAATCTATTACGCTACCAGATACCAAGGTTACAGTCTCGGGATCTATAGTTACCATTAATCCAACCTCAAACCTATCTGCATCATCGGACTACTATATTGGGATAGAAGCCGGAGCTTTTGAGGATTTGGCTGGCAACGACTTTGCGGGATTTTTAAACAATTCTACATGGAATTTTACTACAGCAGGACCCGTCCCTCAAAATCAAACCATCACGTTCAATGCATTGGCTAGTAAGACCTTCGGTGATGCTCTCTTTGCATTAACAGCCACTTCCTCTTCGGGGCTTCCTGTGAGTTATGCAAGTTCAAATACTTCAGTTGCTACCATCATCGGAAGTACTGTTACTATTGTCGGTGTTGGATCGACAACCATCACAGCTTCGCAAGCAGGCAATGGAAGTTTTAATCCAGCAACAAATGTTCAACAAACTTTAACAGTCAGCAAAGCCAATCAAACCATTACATTTGGCACGCTAGCGGCCAGAACTTTTGGCGATGCTAATTTTTCACTTGGCGCAACAGCCAGTTCTACCTTAAGTGTCAGTTACACAAGTTCCAACACCGCTGTTGCTACCGTAAGCGGCAACACCGTTACAATTGTAGGAGCAGGTTCAACGATTATCACTGCATCACAAGCAGGAAATACAAACTACAATGCTGCTGCCGATGTTCAACAAACATTAACCGTTAACAAAGCCAATCAAACCATTACGTTTGGCGCGCTAGCAGCCAGAACTTTTGGCGATGCTAATTTTACGCTTGGCGCGACAGCCAGTTCTGCATTGAGTGTGAGCTATGCGAGTTCCAATCCAGCTGTCGCCACTATAAGCGGCAACAGCGTTACGATTGTAGGTGCGGGTTCAGCAATCATCACTGTATCGCAAGCTGGCAATACAAATTATAATGCGGCTGCCAACGTTCAACAGACCTTAGCAGTTAATAAAGCCAACCAAATCATTACCTTCAATGCATTGCCGGGCAAACAAGTAGGCGATGCTGCTTTTGGATTAACTGCAACCACATCATCTGGTTTGGCTTTGAGTTACACTAGCTCAAATACCACAGTAGCAACAATCAGCGGAAGTACAGTTACCATTGTAGGCGCGGGTTCGACAACTATCACTGCATCGCAAGCTGGTAATACCAATTTTAATGCGGCCACAAGTGTTCAGCAAACATTAACGGTTACCAACGCGGCACCAGCTATGGCTATCCAATCCTTAACGCCAGTCGATAATGCTGTTGACGTGGATGGATCAATGAATCTTGCAATTACTTTTAATCAAAATATAGCAATTGGATCAGGCACTATCTCCATTTTCAGAAGCGATAACGATGCACTAATTACATCGCTCAGCAATTTTTCGGGAGACATTAACATAAGTAATGCCACAGTAACATTTAATTTTCCGGCCAACATTCCAGCAGGCACAAGTGTCTATATCAATCTTTCTGCCGGATATTTTAGAAGTGCTGTCGATGGCAGTAACACATTTGCGGGCATAAGCAACAAAACCACTTGGAATTTCACCATCGCCAAACTCGATCAAACTATTGCGTTCGGTGCCCTTACTGCAAAAACTTTTGGCGATGCTAATTTTAGTTTAACTGCGTCCGCTTCGTCTGGATTGGATTTGAGCTATTCAAGCTCAAATCCCGCAGTAGCGACCGTGAGCGGAACTACGGTTACAGTTGTAGGAGCGGGCTCCACAACTATTACCGCCTCGCAGAGTGGCAATGCAACATTCAATGCTGCGACAAATGTCCAACAAACGCTTACTATTAATAAGGCGAATCAAACAATCACATTCGGTGCGCTTGCTGCTAAAACTTTTGGCGATGCCAGTTTCACATTAGGTGCATCCGCCAGTTCGGGTTTGGCTGTTAGTTATTCAAGTTCCAATACTTCGGTAGCTACCATTAGCGGCAACACGGTTACCATTGTTGGTGCTGGTTCAACTACCATTACGGCATCGCAAAGTGGAAATACCAATTTCAACGCTGCTTCGAGCGTGATACAATCAGTAACAGTTAACAAAGCCAATCAAACCATTACATTTAATGCTCTTACTGCCAAAGCATTTGGCGATGCAAGTTTTACGCTTGGCGCGACATCAACTGCTGGCCTCAGTGTGAGTTACGCAAGTTCCAACACTTCAATTGCTACAGTGAGTGGCAACACCGTTACGGTTGTTGCCGCAGGTTCTACTACCATCACCGCATCACAAGCAGGTAATGCGAATTTTAATGCTGCAACTAGTGTTCCGCAGATCTTAACAGTAAACAAGGCCGATCAAACCATTTCTTTTAGTGCACTTGCTTCTAAAACTTTTGGTGATGCCAACTTTACACTTGACGCAACGGCAAGCTCGGCATTAGGCATTAGCTACAGCAGCAACAACACAGCCGTGGCAACTATTAGCGGCAACACGGTAACCATTGTTGGCGCGGGTTCAACTACCATCACTGCTTCACAAGGGGGCAATGCGAATATCAATTCTGCGCCCATCGTTCAGCAAACGTTAACTGTGAATAAAGCCAGCCAAACAATTTCTTTTGCAGCCATTCCCGCCAAGGTAGTAGGCGATGCTGCTTTTAGTTTGTCGGCCTCATCATCATCTGGCTTAGCCATTAGTTTTATCAGTAGCAATACATCAGTTGCTACAGTCAACGGAAGCACAGTGACTATTGTTGGAGCAGGAACAAGTACGATTACGGCTTTGCAGGGTGGTAATACCAATTACAATTCAGCTGTTGCAGATCGTGTGCTTACAGTTTCAAATCCGGCCTTGCAAAATCAAACCATCACATTCAATGCGTTGCCGACAAAAACGTTTGGCGATGCAGCATTTACAATTTCAGCGTCAGCAACTTCTGGTTTAGCCGTTAGTTTCAGCAGCTCAAATACTTCCGTGGCAACCATTAGTGGTAATACCGTTGCTATAGTGGGTGCGGGTTCAACAACCATTACCGCGCAACAGAGCGGAAACGGTTCATTTAATGCTGCCCCAGTAGTGCAGCAAGTACTTACTGTAAACAAGGCAACACAAACGTTGACTTTTGGAACTTTATTCGCAAAGGCTTTTGGAGATGCGCCTTATTCGATAACGGCCACCAGCACAGCGGGGCTTGCCATCAGTTTCAGCAGCAGCAATACGGCTGTAGCAATAGTAGCGGGCAATACGATAACGATTATTGGTGCAGGATCTACAACCATTACCGCATCACAGGGAGGGGACGCTAATTTCCAAGCTGCGGCAGCGGTTGGTCAATCGCTTACAGTGAATAAGGCAAATCAAACTATTACGTTTGGTTCATTGGTAGCAAAAAATCTTAGCGATCCTCCCTTTTCTTTAAATGCTGCGGCTTCATCAGGATTAGTAGTTAGTTATTCAAGTTCAAATACTTCTGTTGCTACTGTTTCTGGAAACACGGTTACTATCGTAGGTCAGGGTACAACCAATATTACAGCCTCGCAAAGTGGAAACAGCAATTACAATGCTGCCTCCAATGTTATCCAAAGTTTAACTGTTAGTAATAGTACTTCAACTAGGATAATATCCTTAAGTGGTAATCTAACTTTTGGAAATGTGATCGTTCCAAATCCTTCTGTCAAGCCACTCACCATCTCGAATGCAGGAAATGCATCGTTAGAGATTACTCAAATTAATTTTCCATCTGGCTACACGGGCGATAAAACTTCGGGTACGATAGCACCAGGTAGTACATTGGTTGTTAACGTTTCTTTTACACCCAATGCACCCAAGCAATATGATGGCATGATTACGGTAACATCAAACGCTACTGCAGGAATTAGTTCGATCAACATATCAGGTACGGGCATACTCGTGACTGCCGTAGAAGATGACCCAGCATTTACCAAGCCCATTAGTGTATTTCCAAATCCTGGTAAAGACATCTTTACATTTGAGATAGCTCAATTAGATAATACAGTTGCCACCGTGCTAGATGGTAGTGGTCGCGTGGCCGAAACTCTTGAGTTGATTAAAATTGACAAAGACAAATATCAGTTAAACCTTACCCACTTGGCACAAGGGGTGTTTTATGTTCAGGTCTTTGCACAGAAGAATATAAAGACCATTCGATTGATTAAATACTAAACACACGCGATTAACCTTTTAACTGAATTGATATGAACACAAGAAAATACACACTCACCATTTATGTCGTCATTATAGTGATTGGACTTTTAGCGGCTTGTTCGGGAAGCGATCCTTCTCCAGAATCGACAGAGCAACTATTCTTAAAAAAGATTTCGGGTACGTGGGATACTTCTATTGTAACCTACGATGGAGTGGACGTTACCAAATCATTTCAGTCTATGGTGCTAACAATAAATGAAAACAAGTCCATTTCGGTGACAAATCCAGTATCACCTATTTGGAAGGTTGCTGGGACATTTGTTTTGATACCGAGTGGTACAAATTTTAAGTTAAAGCGAAATGACGGGTTGCTAATCAACATAGAATCAACAACATCCCAAAAACTGGTGTTAACTTTTCTTTTTGATGCTTCTTTGCTAACGAGTAGGGCAAGTAGTGTGGTGGGTAATTTTAAGTTCGAGTTGACTAAATAGCTAAGTAATTAATTTGGGGCATATGGGACAAATGAGTAAGTCTGTATACTTTTTTATGAGAGATTGCTATTTCCGCACCCTATAAATTACGGACTAACTAAATTCACCGAAAAGTTTACAAACATTGAATTCGACAGCGAGTTTTCGAAAAAGTAATCTTGGCCACTAAACCCTCGAAAAAATTCTCTGCTATCTACATTAAAGCGTGTGTTGTAGCGGAGGCCAGCTTGCAACGAAAACCAGATGAAATCTTTAATGGATCGCTCAAGCACCAACCTAATGCGGAGCTCGCTTCTTCTTAATTCTAAGTTATCGATGCCGCTAGAAAATTCGTTGCCTCCATTTCTAATCAAATAACTGTTTCCTTCCAACTCATAGCCGAAGAATGCAAGCGTTCTAGAGTTAAATGTTCTGCGCAAAGCGGCACGTGCCGGAAAGAGCGCTTCCACGCCCCACTTCCTGCTCGGAAATGTATAGTTATACAAGAACACAGGAAAATAATTTAATTCACCGATACGATAAGCTCGAGCCACGCCAAAGCCATATTGAAGACGGTCATGTTTTTTCCAACCATAGATAGCGGTGGCAGAAATTTTCGCGGTGTTGATCGATTGGAAATCTGAAAAGGAATAATTCCCATTTACATCTGCTGAGCCATTTACAATCAAGAAATTTACTTCGTTGAAAGGTTTGAAGAGTGTGAAGTTGAGGCCCATTGTTCGCAGCCCATAATTTTGTAGTGACTGAGCAAGAGGATTTGAAATCGCTCCATCGAAATTGTAAAAGTGTTCCCAATAGGTGGCGCCTATATTTAAAAGAATATTAGTTTTTGAGATAACCGGAAAGTTAGCAGCTATTCTCAAACCATGGTTGCGTTGGTTGCTAAGCGATTGCGATGGAATGTTTGCTGTGCCGCTCAAATCTGCGCGATAGCCTCCTTGAAAATCGTAGCCAATAGAAATTAATTTATTGGGACTGATGTCAAAAATTTTAGAAGTGCAAAAACGTTTTGCTCCACCTGCCAGCTCGACTTCGCCATACATACTGTAATCTTCTACCGTGTCTGCATCTTGTGAAAAAGCAAAACACAAACGGAAAACAAAAAATACTGGTAAGATTAACTTCATGAAAATAAAAGTGATGGTGAACTTATTTTTTCTTTAGCTGAACGCGCTTCCAAACATCGGTGCGGCCAAAAAGAGAAACACCAATAAACCCGCGCACGTCTAGCGTGTTCTCGTCTGTCATTTTAATAGTACAGCTGTAAGTGCTACCATTTTCAGGGTCGTAGATGGTGCCATCTTCCCAGGTTTTTTCGCCTTTGAAAGAAAAATCTTTGATGAGCTTGTAGCCGAGCAACGGCAGGGTGCGCAGATTTTCGTCTGGATTATTTTTATCAACTTTTGGTTTACCTTCTTCGTTTAGAGGTTCGCGCAGCCACACTACTTTACCAGTATACTTTTCGCCCACTTTGTCGATCTTTACGCGGGCTTTACCACTGCCTGTTTCCCAAACTCCTAGAAGTGCGTCTGGCTCGGTTTGCGCATATATTAAGTCTGATGAAAGGGCTACAAGCAGCGAAAAAACGAATGTTTTCATAGTAATGACCGTTTTATTTGCAATTATAACAGTATTACTATTACGTTGTTTGCATACCCAAAAGAATTTTGCTGGGGCTACTAGTTCATTAATTTAATAGAGGCCGAGTTAATACAATAACGCAGTCCGCTTGGGCGCGGTCCATCGGGGAATACGTGGCCGAGGTGGGCATCACATACATTGCAGAGTACTTCTACACGCACCATACCGTAACTTTTATCGCTGTGGTAGGCGATCGCATTTTCTTCAACGGGTTGAGTGAAACTGGGCCAGCCAGTGCCTGACTCAAATTTTACACGAGAATCAAAAAGAGGTGTGTTGCAACACAAGCAGGCATATAGGCCTGCGTCATGCGCTTCGCAATATTCGCCAGTAAAGGCGCGCTCGGTTCCCTTCAAGCGAGTAATTTGATATTGTTCTGGAGTCAAAAGATTTTTCCACTCATCAGTTGTTTTTTCAACGCGATGAGCGGGGGTGGGATTTCCTTTTGAGGCGAATTGTAAGACTTCTTTCCAGGTGAGCATATTTTAGGATTTGTTTTCGTTTTGCATTGTAAACTACAAATCAGTGGTTTTTGTTCGGTTATCTAACGGCCACGTTTCGTACGATTTTAGAAAACAGTGTTGGGAAAAATCTTTTGGTGTAAACTCCAAAAACTTCTTTCGCTCCGCCAATGTATACTTCTTCTTTTTTTGATTTGATGGCTTTTACAATTCTCGCAGCACAATAATCTGCGGTTAGCCCCAGATCTGTTGTTTTATCCATTTCGTTCAACTTCGAGCCATCGCCAATTACAGCGTTCAGCGTAATGTTCGTTCGAATCCAACCTGGACAGATTAGGGTGACAAAAATATTTTCTTTCCAAACTTCTGCCCGTAGCGAATCGAAAAAACCGTGCAGCGCGTGTTTGGCGGCTGCATAGCCCGAACGGTAGGGTGTGCCGATAATACCCATTACGCTACTAGTTACTACAAAGTGCCCTGCTTTTCTTTTGAGAAAGTGGGGAAGCAAGTGTTTTGAAAGAGCAAGTGTTCCAAAATAATCAACTTCCATAATAGCGCGGTCTACTTCTATTTTTGTTTCGTGCGCCAAACTTCGCTGGCTAATGCCACCATTGTTAACAAGAATATCAATGCGCCCAAAAATTTGAATCGCAACCTCAGTATTTAGTAACAGCGTTTCTGCTTTGGCTAAATCAATTGGCAGAATGTGAATATGAGCCGGGTTGGTGCCTTTGCAATTTCCTTTTACGCGTTCGAGCTCTTCTTTTCTGCGGGCTGATAAAATTAAGTACGCACCTTCTTTGGCCAGTGCATAGCTTAGTGCTTCGCCAATTCCAGAAGAGGCTCCCGTAATCCAAATTACTTTTGATGCTAATGAGGTCATTGTATTAGACAGTTGCTTGTACTTTGTTGTTTTCAGAATATACCCAGATGCTATAGATGCCGAGAGCAGTGCCAAACGGAAAAGAGAATAGTTTAAAGCAACCTAAAATTAGCAATAGTGTGAGTGCCCATTTTTTTCCGTTCAGCAGAGCGATGCCACCAATAATGGATGGAATCGAGAAAAGGATAATGACAGCCACAACAATGAATTGAACAAATGGCATGATCCACTCTAGTATTTTCTGCGTATCGCCATCAATTTCTGTTAATAGAAAAGGGATAAGCATCGAAAGAAATACAGACAGTACAAGCATACCGATTGCTTGCAAAACGCCATACACAATAAATAAAATCGCTAGCAACCTTTTGTTTGTTTCCATAGGGATTATTTTTTTTGGTAGATCACAAAGTCGAATGCAAAATGATGACGCTCATCGGCTGGGTGGTGCTTACGCGAAAATTCTGTCCATCCCGATTTATCAAATTTTGGGAAATAGGTGTCGCCATCTATTTCGGTTTGTATTTCGGTTAGGTACAAGCGATGAGCAACAGGTATTGCTAAATTATAGATTTCTGCACCACCAATAATGAATAGTTCTTGCTGGTTATTTTCTTTTGCAAGTTGAATACCATCTGCGAGCGAATGTACCACAAGGCATTTGGGTGCGGTAAATCCAATTTGGCGCGTTACAACAATGTTCGTTCGGTTTGGCAGTGGCCTGAATTTTTCAGGAATGGAATCGTAATTTTTTCTGCCCATCACCACATAATGTGCCGAGGTAGTTTGCATAAAGTATTTCATGTCATCGGGCAGGTGCCAAGGCAAGTCATTATTTTTACCAATGACATTATTTTTTGTGAGTGCGGCTATGAGGGAGATGGTCATTTTTGAAAGGGAGTTAAAATATAGAAGTCAGAATATAGGAAGTTTATCAAAATGAAAGAACGCATCCATTTTTAAATCTTCAAATTGTCTCATTTTCAAATTAGATTTTATTTCCTCTAAAAAACTCTTCCACCTTCATTCGTTTTTTCCCTTTGGGTTGAAATTCTTCTACCGAAATCCAACTATTAGATGTTTTGATGTAAAGATAACTTTTGTTATCGGTTTGTATAGAACCAGCAGTTGAAAGTGAATTTGAGATTTCGGCTGACTGCTGGGTGACTTTATATATTTTAAAGATTTTATTGTTGAGTGTAGCCCAAGCCGAAGGGTAGGGGCATAGGCCTCTCACAAAATTGTAAACTTCTTCACTTGTTTTATTCCAATTGATTTCGCAGGTCTCTTTAAAAATTTTGGGAGCATGTTTGATCTCCATGTTAGGTTGAGGAAGCGATGGGTAATTACCCTCGGCAATAGCTCGAACGGTTTTTAATACCAAGTGCGCGCCTTTGTTCATCAGTCGTTCGTATACGCTGCCTACATCATCGGTTGCGAGTATCGGTTCTTTTTCTTGAAAGATAATGCTGCCTGTGTCGATTTCGTGTTTTAAGAAAAAAGTAGTCACGCCTGTTTCTTTTTCTCCGTTGATGATGGCCCAATTGATGGGTGCCGCGCCACGGTATTGCGGAAGAAGAGAGCCATGTAAATTAAATGTACCAATAGCTGGCATTGCCCATATCACTTCAGGCAACATACGAAACGCGACTACGATTTGAAGATTGGCGTTATAGCTTTTTAATTCTTCTATAAACTCAGGCGATTTTAGATTGGTAGGTTGCAATACCAGAATATTGTGTTTCAACGCACATTCTTTTATGGGCGATGGCATCAATTTTTGTCCACGGCCTTGAGGTTTATCGGGCGCTGTAATAACAGCAACTATATTGAATCGATGCTCAATTAGTATTTCGAGCGAGGGCACGGCAAACTCGGGTGTGCCCATAAATATAATGCGGAGGTCATTCATAGTGATTTTTTAAACCCCGCAAATTGAAAGTTAAACTTTCAATTTGCGGGGTTGTAAAATTGGAATTTTTGCTTAATCTCTCAGTTGTTTTCTCATATACTTTTTGCAAATGGGGCACTCTTGCCATTGGTGGCCACGTGCTGGGCAGTATTCTCTGCCAAAGTAAATGATTTGTAAATGGACTTTGTTCCATTTTTCTTCGGGGATGAGCCGCTTTAAATCATGTTCGGTTCGTTCTACACTTTTGCCATTGGTAAGCCCCCACCGATAAGCTAGCCGATGAATATGGGTGTCCACGGGGAAGGCAGGTATTCCGAACCATTGTGTCATCACTACTGAGGCTGTTTTATGACCTACTGCCGGTAGTTCTTCCAGTTCTTCAAAAGTATTGGGCACTTGACCGTTGTGTTTTTCAATCAAAATTTTTGAGAGACCATAAATGCCTTTTGATTTCATAGGCGATAGCCCGCAGGGTTTAATGATTTCGCGAATCTCTTCTACAGTATGTTTGACCATGTCGTAGGGATTATCGGCCAACTTGAAAAGTGCTGGTGTAGTTTTGTTGACGCGTTCATCGGTGCATTGTGCGGAAAGCAATACCGATACTAACAACGTATAAGCATCTTTGTGATGAAGGGGCGTGGTAACGGTTGGGTAATCCTTATCGAGAATTTTTAGGATGTCGGCTACTTTATCGGATTTTTTCATTGAATCAGGACTTGGGACTTTGGCATTAGAACTTAGGCTAATCGTATTGATTACTCAACACTAAAAGTCAATTACTGTTTAGCAATTACCCTTATTCGCTGTTCGCCCTCTGAATCGGGAACAAAAAGCAACAAACTATTTTTCTTATCAAACGAAAGTTTGCCAATAGTGTGCTGTACTTCAAAACCTTTTTGATAATGAAACGAAGGAAGGAAAATTTCTGTTGGGGCATTGATTTTTTTATTGACTTTAAATTTCAAATAAAACTCTTTGTCGTTCACATTAAAAAAATAGTCGATTGGTTCACCTGCTATTTTATATGGATAGGGTCGAATGGCGGCCTCTAACGCTCTTCCACCCGAGTTAATATCGTCTTTATTTTTTCGCTGCGATTTACTAAACACCGAAAGATCTTCTCCATTCCATTGATCGCCATGTTTGTTATCGTTATCAGCTGTATAATTCCAAAGCGTATAACTAAGCTGATTGACTTCCATGGCACGGAACGATCGATCGAGTACGGCTACCTGATCAGTGAAGTCATTAGTTTGATACGATTTTTTTTCTGCTAAGTCAAATGGAATTCCAAACTCACCAATCAACGTAGGGTGGCTTCCAAGCGTAGATGTGGTTTCATCTTTTCTATTGGCCATATTGGCTTGAAAGGTTTTGCGGATATTACTTTTCCCGAAAACAGGTTTGCCTTTTGTGCCATCGGCTGCAAACCATGACGAATATTGTTTTGTGAGTAATGTGGCAACATCATACCAATGCCCTGCATTTACTTGATGACTGGCTTCGAGTTCGTCAAATTTTGGTAATCGATGAAACAGTGCAGGCTCAGTAAAGATTAACCAACTGCTATCTATTGAATGCATGGCTTCTTTAAATTTAAGTGCAAAGGGTTTGAAATAGTCTTTTGAGAAATCGACTTTACGATCATTCACTTCCGTAAAATAGTTAGGCTTTAACAGCGTTGCCTTTTGTTGTGCATCGTAGCCCCACACACCCGCATTTTTCCAACAATCGCTTTGGTTATCTTTCCAAGCCGAAAATTTATTTGGGTTCACCGTTACCTTTCCTTTTGACTTCGATCCTGTAAGTTCAAAATGATAACGTTCTATTTCAAGTGTATTGCCGCCACCCAATACCATGCCCTCAAAGGGAGTGGGCATGATCCCGTTTTTTAAAAGACCAAACGCATTTAAATCTACCATGCCAATGTAGCCAGCGCTTGGTTCGTTGAGGGTATCAAACCCAATTACATTGGGCATGCCTTTAAGTTTTAACGCAACTTGTTTAATGGCATTGATGTAGTGTGTTTGCAAAAAATCTTGCGCAGTGGTGCTATCAACTTTTAGGTGTGGCGCAAAGTCGTTGCCGCCAAAGAAAAGTGTAAACATGGTAGCCGCGCCCAACTTGTTATAATTCGTAGGCCAAATCATGCGAGGGAATGGATCGCCTTTTATATTATGAATTACGGCAGAACCTGTTTCGGCAAACTTGAGCGGGTCAAAGCCAACTTTCTCGAGTGTCCAGTAAGGCGCGCCATCGCCACCTGTAAATCGGCTCCAAACATCTTGATGTGGATCTATGAAAACATTGAGGTGGTGATCGTTCGCTTTCTGTACAATCGCTTGAAGGTAATTCAAATAGTCTTCATCATATTTTCTGGGTCCGGCATGTTCGATAGCTTCCCACGTTACGAGCAGTCGAATAAAACGATAGCCCCATTGATTCAATCTTTCAAAGTGGTCATCGGCTTGTGCAAGGGGAAATGGACGGCTAACAGACGAAACAGTGTAGACACTTTCGTAAAAATTTTCTTTTTGATGACTGGGTATTAATGGTGTGTACGGAAGTTTGCTGCTACCACCTACGTTAATGCCGTGCAAGATCATTACACGTCCAGTTATATCAGTAAACCAACTTCCGTTGGAAGAAATATTCTTAGTGAGCGAATCGCCAGTGGCTAAAATAGATTTGCCCATTGGAATTTGTTTGCTGTCGGTAATTTGTAACCCCGATGTATTGACGGAAGGGTAGGGGCTATCTACAAACAAGTAGACCGATATAGCAATAGCAACGATCACTAAAACAGCAGCAAAACCAATTAATATTTTTTTTAACATTTTATTTTGTTGGTTAAGAATAGAGCTTATACTTTTTACTAACCTTCTTGTAATTTTCAAGTCCTTTTTTCCAAGTAGACTTTATTTGTTTTTCGGTCATTCCTTTTTTGATCTGCTCTTTTAGGTTTTTGGTGCCAGCTAGTTTATCAAAATATGGAATAAAAAATTTTTCCTTGTCGGGAAACTGACGGTAGAGAGAGATGAGATGTTTGAGGAAAATTTCTTTTCCTGTTTTTTCCGTGGTAAGGTCTATGCCATGGCAGATTTTATTTTCGTGCGGAGGGTTTTTAGCCATACCCAAAATAGTAGTGGGTGTAAATTGAAAGGGCTGGTTTTTTAAATCGGGGTGGCCGATCCACTCGAACGGGTGCAACGTTCCGCGGCCAACGCTTAACACCGTGCCCTCGAAGAGACACGTAGAAGGATACAGCGCAATGGCCTGATCATTGGGTAAGTTGGGCGATGGTTTAGTGGGCACTGAATAGGAAAATGCGTGAGTATAGTTTTGCATTGCAATGATTTCGAGCAGGCATTTCTTTTTCCCTTCTAGCCACCCTTCACCATTTATCATTTGTGCATACTCGCCAATGGTAAGACCGTGTGAAATTGGGATAGGGTGCATACCCACAAAAGATTTTAGAGCGGGCTCTAAGATGGGACCATCAATCACATTGCCATTGGGGTTGGGTCGATCAAGCACAATTACTTTTTTGTTTTGCTCGGCACAAGCTTCCATTAAGTAATGCAACGAGCTAATGTACGTGTAAAAGCGTACGCCCACATCTTGAATATCGAAGATGATTATATCTACATCGCTTAGCTGCGCAGCACTTGGTTTTTTGTTCGCGCCATAGAGCGATACTACGGACAAACCAGTTTTTGTATCGGTATCGTCTTTTACGGTTTCACCTGCATCGGCATTGCCTCTAAAGCCATGCTCAGGCGAAAATATTTTTTTTATATCCGCACCTCTTTTTTGAAGCGAATCCACTAAGTGAGTTTTACCAATAGTAGAGGTATGGTTGACCAGCAACGCCACACGTTGATTGATTAATTTTGGTAAGAGCAGGTCTAGTTGCTCGGCTCCCATTTTTATTTTTTGTGCCGAGGTAGTTGATGTGCTTAGTAGAACTAGAAAAGCGATGACTAGACTGATAATTTTTGTAGGTACATCGGCCAGGGATTGAAGTGGAAAGCCCGAAGTGCGTAGAGATTGCACGTGGCCGGACTTGCAGCGAAAAGCCCGATGCCCCGCTACGTTTCGTGGGGGCAGGCCGCCTACTTTTGCAGCTGCTATCGCAAACCATTGGGTTGTTATTTTTATACGGTGTGTGGTGTCAATCATTTTATCTAATTTGCTGGGATCAAATCAAAATTAGTGAATCTTTGAACCTTTCTTACTTCATTTCTAAAAGACTTCGGCAAGCTACGAAAGATAGTTTTGCGGCTATCATTCATCGGATTGCAGTAGCCAGCATTGCCATTGGGTTGGCGGCTGCGATCGTTTCTTTTTTGGTGATGCAGGGATTTCAGACTGCAGTGAAAAATAAAATCTATGGATTTAGCAATCACCTGCTCGTAACAAAACTCACCATGAGCAATGCGGTGGAAGAACAGCCGTTTGATTTTCATATTGAGTTGTACGATCACCCCGAGCGGTTTCCCTATGTAAAACACGTGCAGGCATACAGCCACAAAGCGGGACTGATAAAAACAGAGAGCGAGGTGCTCGGAATTATTTTTAAAGGTGTGGGGCGTGGCTCTACTAATTTTGCGCAAGCTCCCAACTATTTTAGCGATAACTTGGTAGAGGGTAGGTTTATTCACTTTACTGATTCAGGTTATGCTAAAGAGGTGGTGTTGAGCCGAATTATTGCCAATAAAATTGATGCGAAAGTAGGTGACGATATAATCTTGCATTTTTTTCAGAATCCACCGCGCTATCGAAAATTAAAAATTGTGGGGCTGTATGAAACCAACTTGTCGGATTATTTTGATGGAAAGGTATTGCTTGGCGACTTGCGCATGGTACAGCAACTTAATGGTTGGACGCGGAATGAGGCGGGTGGCTTAGAAGTAACGCTCGATAAAAATCAATTTGACGAATTTGGATTGTGGAAGAAGGCACTGACGTTTGGTGGCAGCACGCGCACAGAAAATGACACTATTTTTTTTGAGGAGGAAGAAGAGCCGATGTCTGTATTTTCGTTTGATGCCGACCGTGCAGCACTAGATGAGGCTGGGAAAAAAATTGGCTACTCCATGGATTACGATTTGGGGGTAGAGTCTGTGCGCGATCGGTTTATTCAGATTTTTGAATGGCTTGATCTGGTAAAACGGCAGGTGCGGATATTGTTGGGCATTATATTGATTGTGATTTCGGTAAATATGGTTTCGGTTATTTTGATTTTGGTGATGGAGCGTGTGCCGATGGTGGGTGTATTAAAAGCATTGGGCGCACCCAACCACACGATTCGATCGGTGTTTGTGTATAGTGGGATGAGTTTAGTAGCCAAGGGCCTTTTCATAGGCAACGCCATTGGTCTGGGGTTGTGCTTTCTGCAAGATCAGTTTAAGATTATGAAGCTAAACCCACACGACTACTACGTAAGCTATGTGCCGATCGAGTGGTCTGTTTCTACTATTTTGATTTTAAATATCTTGATTTTCTGCACGGTTTCGCTGGTGCTGATTTTGCCTACTCGATTTATTACCAAAGTAAATCCAATCAATGCGATTCGGTTTGATTAGTGCGAGATATAGCCTTTCACAAATACACCTAAAATCTGCCCTCTTTCATAAACTATAATTATAACATTATTATAATATTTATTTACCTTGGGGGCATGATTAAAACGCTCACATCGGTAGGTAATAGCAAGGCTGTTATTTTACCTGCTCAAATGGTTAAGAAGTACAAACTTGAAAAGGTAATGATTGAAGAGACGGATGACGGTATATTGATACGTCCAGCTATTCCGCATACAAATTTTCAAAAAGCCATCGAAAAAATGAGGAAAAATAAGGCGTTAGTTTACAAGCGAATGGAATCGCAGGCGAGTGATGCTGAAACGATTAAGTATTATTCGAAAAACGCTAATAACCTCTCAGATGTTGACCTTGATATTATTGAAGAATGAAGCACGCAGAAGTTTGGTTAGTTGATTTTGCACCTAAGGTAGGACAGGAGATCGATAAGGTACGGCCTGCTATAATTGTGAACCACGATAGCATGGGCGCGCTCCAGTTAAAAGTTGTGGTACCTGTTACTGATGCGATTCGGTCTGTTAGAGATTGGCACGTCCCCTTACACCCATCAATTCGTAACGGTATTTCAAAAGAAAGTATCGCAGATTGCTTTCAGATAAAGTCAATTTCAAAAGAACGCTTTATTAAGTGCATTGGTGTGCTGTCTGAAAAAGAGATGGAAGGAGTGAAACTTGCTTTGATTAGAGTACTCGACTTGCTTTGATTAGTGAAGCATTTAAAATTAATTGCTTACGAAAATTTTCTCGGTCAAAAGCTGATTTTGCATTTCTACCTTAAATTTTTACTTTAGTTCGGTGAAAAGAACTATTACCCTTGTTTTATTAATTCTCTTTCTACTCAATGTCATTGGGTATTATGGAGTATTTGTGGGGCTGAGGTTGTCTAACCAATTGAGTTTGCAACAGCAGTTTGATGCTGAAAACTATGAAAGTCAAGAAGTCACTATTAAAGTCCCTATCGCCATACCGTACGCAGTAGATTCAAAAACGTACGAGCGAGTAGATGGTGAATTTGAGCACGAAGGCCAAGTATATAGGTTAGTAAAGCAAAAATTGCAAAGCGACACCTTATATATTATTTGCATAAAAGATAATCGCGCTCAAAAAATTAATCAGGTACTTGCCGATTATGTAAAGTCATATACCGATAAACCTTTCAGCGCCAAGCAAAACGCCAAAACGGTTTCTCTATTCAGTAAAGATTTTTTATCAACCACCACCTCGGTACAATTAATTGCCAAAGGCTGGAGTAATGCAGCCACTCTTTCGGTTGGTAAAACAGACTTGTATCAATTCAATTTTAATCAACACATTGTGCAGCCTCCTGAAGCTTAATTTCTTTTGCGCATTGTTCTAGTGCGCCCTTTCAGTTTTCAGTTTATTAATTTTTTTAAACGGCTCATTAGCGTTATGCTGATCAGTTGCTAGTTCAATCAATTACCATTGCCACAAAATGGCAATATTAAATTTTTATTTATGAAGAGACTCGTACTCGCATTTGCTGCGTTGCTGGCACTTAATCAGCTAAGCGCACAAACACTTACCGATGGTTTGCTAATGCCCAAAAAAGATTTCTGTACAGGCATTTTGTTTACCACCGATCAATGGAAAAACTATTGGGAAGGCTCTTTAAAACGAGACAATCAAAACATAGGCACGATCACTACTACACAACTCACTGGGATGGGCGCGTATGGCATTACTGATAGACTAAATGTTATTGCCATGGTACCGTATATAAAAACTTCGGCCAGTGGCGGTACACTAACAGGGCTTGATGGTATTCAAGATTTGACGATTGGCCTAAAGTATAATTTCTTTAAGAGAGAAATCAGTGCAGGTACTTTTTTATCAGCATCTGGTGTTGGCTCATTCTCTACACCGCTTACCAATTACACACCCGATTTTTTGCCACTCTCTATCGGCCTTGCGAGCACTACTCTTACAGGTAGATTGAATATAAATATAAAATTTGCCAATGGCTTATATATCAACGAATCTACTGGCTACGCGTGGCGCAGCAATGTTTCGCTCGATCGTCCTTCGTATTTCACAGATGGAAACATTTATTATACCAATCAAGTGTGGATGCCCAATCAAATCATTTCTACCTATTGCGTTGGATATCATAAAAATGCATGGCAGACAGAAATTAATCTGACTCAACAAAATACGTTGGGGGGAGGTGACATACGCAGGCAAGACATGCCGTTTGTTTCTAACCGCATGAATTTTTTAAAACTGGGAATAATGGGTATGTATTATTTGCCAAAACCTCAGGGGCTGGCGGTGCGCGCACAAGTTGACTATACCCTAGACGGTATCAACGTGGGGCAAGCGACAACACTTACTGCTGGCCTGTTTTATACTTTTCACTTTGCTAAAAAAGCTAATCAATAATTGATATGAAGAAATTATATACACTCACTACTCTTTTGCTGACGCTGTTAGTAATCGCTCCGTTTAGTTGCAAGGACATAACCGGTGGCGAAGAATTATTTCCACTTACGCCTACTAATGTAGATGCCAACGCGGGCACGTGGTTACCCGATATAACAACTTCTTACCCCGTATTTGGATTACCCGCACCAGCTGCCACCAACTCGGCAGCTTATTTGGCAGAGTTAGCAAACATTAAGAGTATTCAGAGTAAACTCACCACCGAGCAACGCAAGACAATCGAATATTGGAGCGTTGGCGGTGTGCTTCGATGGAATCAGGTTTTTAGAAAATTGGTGGCAAAGTATAATTTACCACCGGCACCAAATGCCGATGGAAGCTATCCCGCACCCGATGCGGAGAATCCATTTAATGATCCCCAATTCCCGTTTGCTAACCCTCCGTATGCAGCACGCGCTTATAGTTATGTTAGCGTAGCCATGTATGATGCGCTACGAGCAGTTTGGTATTATAAAGATCTGTATAAATCAACACGACCTGATTCTCCTTATGAAGCAGACAATGGAATCCAAGCATTGATGCCAAAAATAGATTTGCCTCCTTATCCATCTGAAGAAGCAACCATGTCGGGTGCAGCAGCTGAAATGTTGAAAATTTTATTCCCCGCATCAGTAGAAGAAATTACTAGGTTAGCGGCAGATCAGCGCAACGCGGCTAAGTGGGCAGGCAAAGCAACCGATAGCGATATTTCTGCAGGCCTAGCATTGGGCAAGGCAGTAGCAACAGCAATGACGGCCAACAGCACAGGTCTATTTACAATACCGGGTGTCTCCGGTTCGTCAACAACTACGCTCAACGTTACCCTCGCTTCTCGAGGCCGCTTAAGAACAGATGGGATTGGTAATGCTATTGGCACATCAGCTCAGTGGGCTGCGCTTACCGATTCAGCAAAAGTTCATCTTACCAAAGCGGGTAGGGATATTACAAACGAAATTTTTTGGAAGAGTTTAGATGCGCCCGCTCGCCCACCTATGCTTCCTTTTTTTGGAAACGTTGCAGCGTGGAAAATGACTAAAGCAGATATTACAAAAGAGCGGATGGCCATTGCCGTGCCACCCTCTACTTCATCTCAACAGATGAGGGATGAACTTGCTGAATTGAAGAGATATGCTACCAACGTAACACGAGAGCAAATCGCTATCGGTCACAAATGGGCCGATGGGGCAGGCACGTACGCACCGCCTGGCCACTGGAACGATATTGCCGAAGAATATATTAGAGATGCAAAATTCAGTGAAGTAAGAGCTGCTCGCGCTTTTGCCTTGCTAAACATGGCTATGCACGATGCGGCCGTTGCTTGTTGGCATACCAAATATTATTACTTCAACCCTCGTCCATCGCAGTTAGATCCGTCTATCAAAACAACTACTGGCATGCCCAATTTTCCTTCCTATGTATCGGGTCATTCTACGTTTTCGGCTGCTGCCGCAAATGTGCTTTCGTATTTGTTTCCGACTAAATCAATCGAGTTTAACGCGATGGCCGAAGAGGCTTCGCTATCGCGATTGTATGGAGCTATTCACTATCGCTCGGATATTGAAGAAGGCAAGAAGCTGGGTAAAAAAGTGGGAGACTACACAGTCAATTTTGGGCAAACAGATGGCGCGAATTAATTGATTTAAAATTCAAGATTAAAAGTTTAGGGCTAAAACAACTTTAAATCTTGAACCTTGAATTAAATTGGGGTTAACGGTGTCGGGAATTGAACAACCCCGGCATCGTTTTTTTTGATGCCCAATGGGTAGTTGCAAACGGTTTCAGTTTATCTACAAAATTATTTTGCTTGTCTATTACTTTTCGATTTGTATATTTAGGTGATGCCATTCTCTAAGTTTCTTGCCAACTACCACGAGAGCCCCAATACATGGGATGAGATGTGCGCCAACCGAGAAATCAGAGCACACTACAAACTCTTTTTAGAAAGTCTGGCAAAAGCATCTATGGTCGACCTTGCTCAGAAGGATGATTTGGCTAAAAAACTTTTCATGAGCCAGGGCATTACGTTTACGGTTTACAGCGATGGTGAAGGGATCGAGAAAATATTTCCTTTCGATATTATTCCGCGTATCATTACGGGAGCAGAGTGGACTCACATTGAAGCAGGAATCAAACAACGGCTCAGGGCTCTCAATCTTTTTTTAAAAGACATCTATCACGAGCAAGCCATTGTTAAAGACAAAGTGATTCCGGCAACGATGATTCATTCTTGCCCGTATTTCTTAAAGGAGATGGTAGGCGTAGACGTGCCTTTTGATATTTATACACATATCTCTGGCATTGATTTGATCCGCGATAGCGATGGTTCTTTTTATGCATTAGAAGATAATTTGCGTACACCATCGGGTGTATCGTATATGTTGGAAAACCGAAACATGACTTACCGGATTTTTCCCGGTCTGTTGCCAAAAAATAATGTTCGATCGGTAAAAGATTATCCCGATCTGCTGCTTAAAAATCTTCTCGCTTTGTCGAGCCGACAGGTGAGTAATCCAACAGTTGTTTTATTAACGCCTGGCATTTTTAATTCGGCTTATTTTGAGCACACCACGCTTGCGCGATTAATGGGCGTAGAGTTAGTTGAGGGTAGGGATTTGGTAGTACACGATTTTAAAGTGTATATGAAAACCACAGCAGGGCTTAAGCAAGTGGATGTTATTTATCGAAGGGTAGATGATGAATTTTTAGACCCTCTAGTTTTTAATCCGAGCAGCATGTTGGGTGTTTCTGGATTGTACTACGCATACAGAAAAGGTAACGTAGCGATTATCAACGCACCAGGCAACGGAGTGGCAGATGATAAGGCGGTTTATACGTTTGTGCCAGCCATGATTAAGTACTACCTCAACGAAGAGCCAATCTTAAAAACGGTGCCTACGTACTACATGGATAATACTGATCATTTCGATCATGTATTTAGTCAGATCCGAAAAATGGTTATTAAAAAAACAAATGGGAGCGGAGGCTATGGAATGTTGATGGGGCATGCTTCTACCGATCAAGAAATTGCCGACTATAAATTGGAAGTTCAAAAAGATCCTCGGCAGTTTATTGCCCAACCGATGATTCAACTTTCATCTGTTCCTTGTTTTATTGATGGCAAGATTCAGCCACGGCACGTTGACTTGCGGCCATTTGCATTGTACGGTCCATCAGGTATTGAAATTGTTCCTGGCGGATTGACCCGCGTTGCGTTAAAAGAGGGTTCGTTAGTTGTCAACTCTTCGCAAGGCGGTGGGAGTAAAGATACATGGGTGCTCTCATAGTTGAGAGGGGATTTATGGAAGCGCGATTGGTGATTTATAATTTATGATTCAATGTCGTTGAGATAAGTTCTAATAATTTCCTCTCTTCTGGAGAGGAGCGAGGTAAGGTTTTAGAAATGGCTTACATTGACGATATTGATTTAGACTTTTTTTGAATTTTGATTCTTGAATTACAGAGATGTTAAGCAGAGTAGCTGATTCGGTATTTTGGATGGCTCGGTATCTAGAGCGCACCGATAACTTATTGCGTTTGTTGCGTACCGATTACATTGCTGCACAAGATGAATTACTGGATTACGATTGGCAACTACTAATCGATACGTTTGGTGACGATACTCCTGAAAAGAAAGTAATGGTGAGTTCTTATCGCGAGGCACTTAATCATTTGGTACTTCACCGTCAGCATGAGTATTCAATCTTCACCAATATCGTAAGGGTGCGCGAAAATGCGCGGTCGGTTCAAGATTATATCACCAAAGAGTTGTGGCAATCGTTGAATGATTTTTTTCATACGATCCGAAATCCGGAAACGAAAAATTTGATTCTTCATAACGATCCTGTTACGGCTTTAGATATTTTACTTCGCGAAAGCATTATTTTTTATGGAACGGTAGACACCACCATGAGTAGGGGCGAAGGGTATACTTTTCTTAACCTTGGAAAATACATAGAGCGTTGCCTGCAGACATTGGACATACTCGAATTTAAGCGCAAGCAAATGGCTAATGCCGAAACTGAAGCAGTGCATTGGAAATATTTACTGTATGCACTCTCGGGTTACGAGTTTCATACAAAGGCATACAAAAATTCTTTACAAGATAAAGAAGTGATCCATCAAGTTCTTTACAACAAACAATTTCCGCATTCTGTCATCTACAGCCTCGGCCAAATGGATCGCTACTTCCAACGGTTAGTAGACGTTTCGCAACCCGAACATTTTGCCGAGATCGAGCGCATCATAAGGGAAATGATTGAAAGTATTAATACCTACCAAAAGAAAGAAAGCGTGGCGGCTATCGATCAACTCATTCCCGATCTTCGCTTGCAATTTGCCAACCTCAACCAACGCTTGTCTACGTTGTATTTTGGGAATTCATAAGTTACCGTCAGCAGAATAGATGCCAGTACTTTTTGTTCATCACCGAACGCACTACCATTACCCCAATTGGGTTAAGTGCGCTGCAAATCAAATTAAGTTATATCCCTTTTCAGATGCTCATCAGCACTTAGTAGATCATCGCATCGTAGTATCCAGTAGTCCTGAGATTTTTACCATCCAAGATTATTTCGAAAATAAGACAGGTTTTTTTTCGGTGCTCAAACCCCATCGTGAGTTATCGATTGAGAGTTTTCTTCGGGTTGAGATGAGCAGCAAAACTCTTAAAGAAAGGTATTCAACCAGTGATGTGTGGAAAGAGTTATTAAGCGCAACTGCCAAAGAGAATCATCATAACTATTTGAATGCCGAACTAACGAAGCACCAAAATGAAATAGCAAAAGTCCTAAGGCTCAATTCAGAAGAGCATCCACTAGAAGAATTGCTACGCCTATCAGAATACATCTATCAAAATTTTGAATACAAAAAAGGAGTGACCACCATCGAAACTGGTATTGACGAACTTTGGAAACTGAAGGCGGGCGTATGCCAAGATTTTGCGCATTTGCTTTTGTACATGATGCGCTTATGTGGTGTGCCGTGCCGTTATGTGAGTGGTTATATTTGCCCGGGTACGAGCGAATGGAGAGGCGAAGGTGCAACACACGCATGGGTAGAGGCATGGCTGCCCGACTTAGGTTGGATAGGAATAGACCCGACCAATAAATGCTTGGCTGGCGAGCGGCACATTCGCCTGGCTGTTGGAAGAAATTTTGTGGACTGCACACCGGTGAAGGGAACCTACGTGGGTTCGTCTGAGCATTTGCTTGAAGTAACCGTTCAGTTTAGCACCACCGATTTTTCTGCCGATCAACTTAAGCCCAAAGAAATAACCTCAAGTGAACGTGAGCATTTTAAGCAACGAATTTCCGAGTCGTACGATGCGTACGTGCAACGACAACAACAGCAACAATGAGCCGTTGGACGGATAAACAAGTGAGCGAGTTAGTATTTGTAGTTAAATAGAGTGCGACTTTCATTCTTCTCCTAATGATTTCATCATCCCACCTGCACGGTGTAGAGTTCGTCAACCAGCAAGTGTTTTTTTGCGATTCGTTGTAAATCGGAAGGCTGAGTTTTAAGAATTTGATCAAATAGGTTTGAATAGAAATTAGCACCCAGATCGAAAAGTTGAATGGTTTTGATTTTTTCGGTAGCGGCAAAAGGGTTGGACACTTCTAGCTGAAGGCTTCCTAAAAAATGATTTTTAGCTAAGGCCAATTCCTCAGACGAGATGGCTTCATCGCGCAGTCGATTTAACTCAATTTTTATTTCGGCAATGGCTTCATCACATTTCTCGAGGGCCACATCGGCACCGATCGAAAAGGAAGCTCCGTTAAGGTAAGGCGTAATGGACGAGTAGATTCCGTAGGTTAGCCCTTTTTCTTCTCGTATGTTTTTCATTAAGCGAGAACCGAAGTAGCCCCCAAAAAGATGATTCAGCAATAGAAACCCTGAGTAATCGCCATTTGTCCTGCCGATGGTTTGTTTCCCCATCCGAATGGAAACCTGAACACCTTCTTCTTTCTTTATGACCTGCTTTTTATCAATGGATGGTTGAATGATGTTCTCAATAAATGAAGTATTGTTATTCCGCGGAAGCGTGGCTATTTCTTTAGTAAGGTTAGTTAGCTCTAAATCGGAAAGATTGCCCGTTAAAAAAATTGCTATCGGTGAAAAATACGATGTGTAAAAGTCTTTCAGAATGGAAGGGTTTATAGCAGCCAAGTCAGCTTCTTCAGCCGATTTTCCATACGGATGATCAGATCCAAAAATATTTTTAGCTAGCGTTTTGCTTGCAAGAAAACTGGTTTTCTGATTGTTGACTTTAAGGTTTTGCTGATAAATAGATAGTAGCAGATCAAGTTCCTCGGTAGGAAAAACAGGGTGGCAAAGCATATCAATTACAAGCGGTAAAACAACTGAAAGGTTTTTAGAAAGACTGTAAATGGAGACTGATGTAAAATCGGCTCCCGCAGAAATCTCTAACTGCGCACCGTGGTAATCTAGAATTTCTGAAAGTTGTTGCGAAGTGTAAGTGGCTGTCCCTTTTTCGAGCATGTGTGCCGTGAAGTAGGCAACGCCCGGCTTAGGCTCGTGCCACTTGCCTGCTCTGTAGATAAAGTCAATTTTTACAATTTCGTCTACCCCCTTTATCCAATACAAATCCAATCCACTTCTAACAGAAATGTTAGCGTGATATGGCAACTCAAAAGAAAACTCTTTTGCAAAGAGAGGAGGAATTTTACGGTCAAGCACGAATTATTGAGTTACCGATTCCTCGTCTTTTATTTTAGTAGGAAACATGTACATGATGGTGAAACGGATAGTTTCTGCCAACGCATTTTCGCGTTTGTTGGTAGGTACCAGATAGGCCATGTCGATCACAAAATTATCGTATTTAAAACCTACGCCAGCGGTTAAGTACTTCCTATTTCCTTTATACTGGTCTTCATAAAAATAACCAAGCCTTCCTGCAAAGGTATTGTTGTACCAATACTCTACGCCTGTTGAAATCGTAAACTCTGAAAGTTCTTCGGCAAATCCTCCGGGTGCATCAGAAAAAGAACCGAATATGCCTTCGAGCAAGGGTTTGTTTCGACTGCCAGGCACCGTACTTGGTACCATTAGTTTATTAAAGTCTAACGCAAAAGTTAAACTGTTTAATGGGTTTAACTCAGTCTTGTAGGCGCCACCAATTCTTAAATTAGTGGGTATAAAATCTGGGTTATTAGCATTTGTGTAAGAGATTTTTGCGCCAATGTTATTGATGGATGCACCTAGCGATAATGTTGCGTTTTTTGATTCGAGCGGCTTGGTATAAAAAACGCCAATGTCTACAGCTACCGAGTGAGCCGAGCTTGCATCTAACCCTGTGAACGATCCGGTAAGATTTGAGTAGATATAACGAAGTGAGCCACCAATACTAAAATGATCGGTCAATAATCTTGAGTATGTAAAATCTATGGCAACTTCCCTTGGGTTGTATCGGCCTTGAGAGATGTTTGCGCCATCTCTTAATTCAATGTCTCCCAAATCAAAATACTTCATGGAGGCACCAACGGTTTGTACTCTATCTATTTTATAAAAACCAGAAAGATGAACCAAGCGCATATCATTGATGATTTTTCCTAACCAAGGGGTATACGAAAGCGAACCACCATATCCTTTGTCGACAAAGGCAAGTTTGGCGGCATTCCAGTAGGCTGAGTTTGCATCAGGTGCTGTGGCCACTCCAGCATCGCCCATGCCAGCCGCGCGTGAGTCTGGGGTTATACCTAAAAAGGGCACGGCTGTGGTAATGCTTTTGTTGTTGGTATCTTGACCAATAATAACACCGCCCCCTCCCGTTGTTTGGGCATGCATGGATGTGAAAAGGCTACTGCCAAATGAGATAAATATCAAAAACCTTAACTTATTCATAATCAGGATTATCGCTTTAAAGGTAACTAATTCGGTAAAATAATCTTGGCATTTCGCTCATTATTTGAGCCATCGAGCAGAGAACGAACAAACAGGCGTGCAAGGTATAAACCAGGCCCGGGTTTTATTCCATCTGCGTTATCTATTTTCCACTTGGGCAAGGTAACTAAATACTGGCTCTCGTTGATGGTGTAATCTTGGCTTACCACTACTTGGCCAGCTAAATTATAAATGACCAACGTTGCTTGCAAATCTTCGCCTGGGCGGTTGTGTGTAAACCAAAAAGTAGTTCCGTCTGCCTCCACCGGGTTGGGGTAGTTGGTAAACTGCTCAATCGAAATACCAGTGCCATCGCTCACCACAAAATCTACGGTGGCTTGAGATGTATTGTTATACGTATCAGATGCCATTAGCAAAAGCGTGTGTCTTCCTTTTTTTAAGGTGTCGAGCGGAAAAACAACCTCGCCTTTGGCAAAATTATTTTTGGCCGCCTCGTAATAATTATTAAGGATAAAACTTTGTTTTCCATCTAAGGTAGCCACAATGCTATGTTGCTGATTTAAAGACGAAATATTGATACCACTTGCATCGGCCAACTGAGCCACCAACTTTGTATTGAGTGCCGCAATGCCACCACCAATAAAAGTAGTATCGCCAATGAATAATTTTATTTGCGGGGGCGTTGTATCAATCAAGGGCAGGGTAACAGGGCCACCTACTTTATAGGTGGTAGAATACCCGATAGCATCTTCGCCATTTGTTGCATTTGCGTAGAAGCTAAATTTTGCCTTGTCAGGATCAACGCTCACGTTTTTAGGAATCCTAAACGAAATTTGAAAGTCACCATTTACCACGGATGCGTTTCCGTCAAACAATTTATTGGATCTTTCGGAATAGAGAAACGCGGGCGAGCTCGGATTTGCAAACTCTTCGTTATCGGCAATCGTTGTAAGTTCTTGCGCTTTATCTAGCAGCATTACATTTATCGATCCGCTAAAGTTGGTTTTCTTAATTCCGTTGTTTAAAATTTCGCCAACTACGGTTACTTGGGCGAGGGGCTGAAGATCGGTATTGTTGTTTGAGGTGGTTACAGTTGTAATGGCCACATTATTTTCTCCCCATTGCAATTTCATAGATGGATCTCCCAGCAATGAAAAATTACGATTCGCTGTGCCGCTTACACTATTGTTTTTTGTGGCTTTAAAAACAGAACCGATGTCGCGAAATTGATTATTTTCTTTTACGAAGAGAGCTGCGTAAAAGGCATTGTTTAAATTAAAATTGGTAAAGGAGTTTACAGGCCGTGCGGTTGTTACCAAGCCAATCCCTCCACCTTTGGGGTTGGTTAAAAGTCGCTCGGCAGTAGAGGTAATGAATGGATCATCGTTTCGGCCAAATTCGCACGTAGCCGTTACAAAGAATGGATAGCGTGGGCCGTTGGTAGATTCGAGCACGGTAGTTTCGTTTAATATTTGTTCTTGCATCCACACTTTTTCTGATCCGTGGCCGGTATAATTAATAATAGATTGACCTTGTCGGATGGCGTTGTTAAGGGCTCGCGTTGCATCGGGGCTAATCTGGCCGGTTGGGTTGGTCACTTGTTTGTAAGAACCGATGAATAATCTCCGCGCTTCAAAATCTAAATTCGTTTGATCGATGGTGTTAGCGAGTTGATTGGCTTGCGATTCGTGCAGATTGGAATTGCCGTCATCGGCAACGAACAAAATATTTTTACGCCATGCTCCAACTCCTTTTGCGTCTATATCGTATTGGATCAGCTTATCTACGATCGCTTTTGCTTCTTCAATTTTTTTTATGGGCAGCCTTCCTATCCCGATGTCGAGCGTTGCATTTTCGGCCGGGCTTTCTTTCCATTCGCCTTCGTGGTCTTCGAGCAAGGCAAAAAAATCATCCGAGGAATAAGTTTCTAATGGGCTGAGAGAATTGGTAGATTCATAGATAGGAACGTAGTTAGTGTTGCCAAAAACGCGATCTCTATAATCATACGATCCTCTGCCAAAGAGTAAAACATTTTTTAAGGTGGAACCGGGTTTCTTAAATTGATCTCTGATAAAATCCCTAATTGCGGTGAAGTCGGGTTTGCCACTTGCGTATTCGTTGAAAATTTGTTCGGTGGTAACTACCGATGCGGAAATGGACGAATAACTTTGTCGATGTGCTGCGAGGCGATCGGCTTCTTTTTTAAATGATGGATGCGTGATGATGATGAGCGAAGTAGGAGTTAACCCCCGTAAGTTTTGGTTGGCAACGGCTCCCTCAAAAATAGGTAATGCTAACTGATCGGGATTGAAGGCGATGAATTTTTTTAGTGATGAGGTGGGCGTTGAGAAGTTGATTTTATTACCTGCTAAAGTTGTTTCTTGTTTGCCAGCGTTAAGCGGATCAGTTACATCCCATATAAGGGTTTTTGTGTTGGCATCGCTCAATTCAAAAGTAGAAGTAGAATTGGCCACGCTTTGAGAAGCCGTAAATCCGGTTTGAGCTCCATACAAAGCAAGCTTTCGCTTATAACTAAAGAGAAGAAAATCTAAATAGCCCACAGAAATGCCAGGCGTTGTGCCACGTGTAAACTGATATTTAATGTCTTGCGTACTTTGTGTAGATGCTTTTACCGTTGTGCTGTTGAGGCCGATGGTATCAATTTTAAATTTGCCAATGATACCATAGGGGGTGTTGGGTATGGCAGCTATGTTTTGCGTAAGAATGGCCGTGTTGTTAAAAAAAATATTGAAAGACGAACTGCTGATAGATTGTGCCATCATGTGGCTAGCAAACTTTATCGTAGAGTTTTCTACAATGCCCGGTATATCAAAACGAATGGTGGCTTCTGTGTTGGTGTCAAACTGTTCGCCAAACCATTGCCTACCTGATTTGAGTAAATTGAATTTTTCGGTTTCGTAATACGAAAAGTCATCGAACTCGCGGATGACGGGGAAACTGCCTGCTTGGTTGGCAATAGTTGCCATTCTTTTTCCTGGCGAAGTAGCCACTCGTAAAAAATAGAAATTTTTATCTGTAAATAGATTGTTTTGATAGCTGAACATCTGCCGTTGCATATTAAAAGAATACTGGTCGGGGCCTTGCGCAAAAAACAGAACAAAATCTTCTCCATTAAACTTACCATCGCTTTCGCCTGATACGAAAAGAGGTATTTCAACTAAATCTTTTATTCGGGCTTTGCTATTTGCCTGTGGCAGCATGCTGTTGGTGCCGGCAAATAGTTGTATGTTTCGGGGGTCTATTTGATCAGGGTTTATTCCTGCCTTGCGCAAAGCGTCTGCGTTTATTTTATAGACTCCATCGGCAGTCACCGAGAATTTTGCCCAACTACCGCTCGCCAATACAGAATTAGCCTGTCCGCTTACCTTAATAGTTAGCAGTAAGCAAAGAAAACAAACGGCTATTTTTTTTGAGTCAATCAAAGTTTAGTTCTTATCAAATCCAAGGGCAACCTCTACTAACGAAGAAACAATGTACAATAGTATAATAACGGGAATGGCGTTGATCTGAAGCAGTGCCAACAACAATACCGAAATAGCCAAAAAGGTAAACCTGACTTTGTTATCCTTCCATCCAAAATTCTTGAATTTGAAAGCGAAGAAACGAATAGGTGATACCATCAGCCAAGAAAACACAATAGTTATAGCAATCAACATCCAATCGGTTTGAAGCCAATTGCCTGCCCAGCTAATAAGAGGCAGCGAAGTAATGAAAAGAGTGTTGGCTGGTGTATTTAATCCTTTAAAAGAATCTGTTTGGGTTTCGTCTACATTGAAGGTGGCCAAGCGCAAGGCTGCGCAAATCGCAATCAGAAAACCAATAAAAGGCAACCAAACATCGACTGTGCTGGCGGAAATCATTGTATACATCACCACCGATGGCAGCAAACCAAAACTAACCATGTCGGCAAGGGAATCTAATTCTTTACCGATGGGTGAACTTACTTTTAACATGCGGGCAGCAAAGCCATCTAAAAAATCAAATCCGGCAGCGGCCCAAACAAAATAGGCGGCAGGTGTCTCCCTTCCTTCTAAGCAAAAAACAATTCCAAAACAGCCACAGGTTAAGTTACAGCAGGTTAATAGATTGGGTATGTGTTTTTTGATATTCATAGTAAGATTATCGCTGTGAGTTTAGCCCGCAAAATGGATTAGTTGCTTTTTCATATCCAATGGTAGTAGTGGCACCGTGACCGCTATAAACGGTTACATCATCGGGCAGCGAAAACAATTTTTTGCGAATACTCTGGATTAATACCTCAAAGTTTCCACCGGGCAAATCGGTGCGACCAATACTTCCTTGAAACAGAACGTCTCCGCTAAAGATTACTTTTTCGCGGGCGTCATAAAAACCAATATGGCCAGGCGCATGGCCCGGTAAAAATAAAATGTCCCAGTTAGTACTTCCAAACGAAAGTACATCTCCTTCTTTGAAAAATGCATCGGGTAGCACTTCTTGGTAGGTGGCAAAGCCATAGTTGGAGGCGTAACTTTTAACGGCCCTTAGTACTTTTTCTTCTTCGGCATGAATAAGAAATGGAACTTTATATTTTTCTTTTACATGTGCATTGCCCAGTACGTGATCGATGTGGCAATGGGTATTTAAAAGATATTTTACCGAAAGGTTTTGCTGCTTGATATAGTCATCTAATTCTGCTTTCTCTTCGGGCTCAAAACAACCGGGGTCGATGATAACAGCTTGCTTTGTAGAATCAGATACCACGTAGGTATTTTCTGAAAATGGGTTGAAAACAAAAGATTGTATTGAAAGCATCTTGCAAAACTAACAAAACTTAGCGAGGTCTTTAGTCATCCGACCGCCACGAGCGGTCTTGATAATTGATACGCTAGATAATTGATACGCTATCTACGGAATCTATATACTACTTTTGGCTTTTCATGAAACAGATTGATCGAAGAGAGAGATTATATTATCGTAGGCCAAGGGTTGGCAGGTTCGGCTTTAGCACTAAAATTACTTGAGCAAGGCAAAAAAATAACGGTTATTGATTTGCCTGCCGAAAACAATTGCTCGCGTGTTGCCGCTGGTCTCTACAATCCGATTACGGGCATGGGCATTGTTGAGACGTGGCTGGCCAAAGAAATTTTTGCTGAGTTAAATCACTTTTATCGGGCAGCTGAAAAAAAATTAGCAGCCCAATTCTTGTTTCCTCAATCGTTATACAGGCCTTTTCAATCGGCCCAAGAGCAAAATAATTGGATGGCTAAAACCGCAGACAAAGGCGTAAGCCAGTTTGTAGAGAAAGTGTACACCAACCAGCACTATGCCAATATGGTTAAAAACCCTTTCGGGGGAATTCTCCTTGGGCAATCGGGGTATTTAGATACTACTGCTTTTCTTTCGGCAGTTCAACAGCATCTAATCTCGAACGGATGTTATTCAGCCGAAAAATTTGAGATTGATAAATTAGTAATCGAGCCACAAACCGTTTTGTATAAGAATCTAAAAGCAGAGAAAATAATTTTTTGCACTGGTGTCGATACGCTCCATCCTTATTTTCATTGGTTACCCATTCGCAAATTAAAAGGCGAAACACTCGCCATCGAATTAACCAACCATCCGGAAACGATTTTGAGCAAGGGAGTTTATATCGTGCCAACAGCTAAACAAAACCTTTTCAGAGCGGGAGCCACCTATTCGCTGACAGATGTAAGCCCTGCCGTAACCATCGAAGCAACTGAAGAATTGACTGCGAAATTAGATTCGCTATTAAATATTCCTTACAAAATTGTAAACCAGCAATGGGGCATACGACCTACCACCATCGACCGAAGGCCAATTTTGGGTGCGCATCCTAAGTATAGTAACCTCATTATTTTCAACGGGTTAGGCACGAAAGGAGTAAGCCTTGCTCCTTATTTTGCAAAACAATTGGCAAATTGGCTTGTTGGGCAAGGCGAAATTCAACGCGAAGTAAATATTAACCGCTTTAAACCGTTATATTCGAGGTCTTAGTTATGTACGTATGAGATGGATTGGTGGAGGCTTGATCGCCTTATTTTGTTTAAGCGCTTTTTCTGCACTAAATGCCCAGCAGTCGCTTGAGGTTTTTGGCCAAAATAGAATTCAATACAAAAATTTTGATTGGAAATATTTGAGTTCCGAAAACTTTGACGTTCACTTTTATGGCGAGCGAAAAAGAGCTGCCGAAGATGCGCTTCAATACCTCGAATCGGAGTTTGATCGCATTACCGATTTACTCGGCTTCTATCCCTACCAAAAAACCAAGGTATTTCTTTACAACTCCATTGCCGATTTACAACAAAGTAATATTGGCCTCAACCACACCCGCTACAGTCCTGGTGGCGAAACAGAATTTATAAAGCCCTACGTAGAAATTGCTCACCCGGGCAATCTGGAAGAGTTTAAGCAAGAGCTTATTTTTAAAATGTCTGATCTGTTAGTAAACGAGATGATGTTTGGAGGCACGCTCAAAGACATGTTTCAAAATTCTGTTTTACTCAATTTGCCCGATTGGTTTATTTACGGAACCTCGTACTATGTGGCCCACGGCTGGAACGAAGAGATGGACGATTTCGCAAGGCAATTGGTAAAAAGCAAAAAAGTAAATAAGGCATTGCGATTAACTGATAAAGAGGCAGCGCTCGTAGGCCAATCCATCTGGAATTACATTGTTGAAAAGTATGGCAAAAGCAGTATCAACAACATCCTAAACTACACCCGTATTATTCGCAACGAAGAAAAAAGTATTTTGATAACACTTGGCGTTCCATTTAAGCAATTGATGCTCGATTGGAAGAATTTCTATGGACAGATCGAATCCAAGGTAAGCCAAAGTTATATTCCGATTCCCGATTCATTGAAATTTACAGACGCTCGAAGAAACATCATCTACACAACGGTGAAAATTAGCCCCGATGGAAAAAAAGTAGCCTATGCAGAGAACGACCGTGGTGAATTTACCGTGAAAGTAAAATCGTTGGAGAATGGAAAAGAGACAACCATACTTTCTGGCGGCAATCGGGTGATTAAGCAAACGGTAGACTATCGCATACCCTTGCTGAATTGGTCAGATGCAAATACTCTCGGAGTAATTGGTGTAAAACAAGGTCAATATGTTTTTTGGCTCTATGACTTACGCACTCGAACCAAATTGCCACGCGATCTGGATAAGTTCAGTAATATCAGAAGTTTTAGTTTTTCTAATAATGGTCGATTGGTTGTGATCAGTGCCGATTTTGAAGGACAAAACGATTTATTTCTGATCAGTAGCCGAAGAGACCGAACCAAGCGGCTTACCAGCGATAAGTTTGACGACCTCGATCCCTCGTTTGTACCCAATACCAACACCGTGGTATTTAGCTCTAACCGACTGAGCGATTCACTCCATACCAATGTAAAGGGGCTTCAAAAGTTGGCACCTACATATAACTTGTTCTTGTACAACATCGACACAACCCTTAACAAACTCATTCGCGTTACCAATACCCTAAGCAAAGATTTCCATGCACGCGCCATTGACGACCACACTTTTTATTATTTGAGCGACCAGCGGGGTATTGTAAATTTATTTCGCTTCAATAGCCAAACGGGCATCTACGCGCAAGTCACCAATTTTAATTCTAGCATAAAGGATTATGATTTGAATGATGATAATAAAATGCTGGCTGCTATCGTAACGCAGAATCGTAAAGAAAATATTTATATCGAAACGAATGTAAATTTCGATCGGCAGGTGTTTACCCCGGCCACTAGGCGCAAAGAAGTATTGCAAGCCCGTGTACTTACCGAACGTAAGAGAAAGGAAATGCCCAAGCCTACATCCATCAAAGACCTGATCAACTCAAGAGTAAAAGAAAAGACAGACACCGTAGCGGTTGAAACCGAAAAGCCACCAGTTAAACCAGATACTGTAAAAGTTGCTAAGCCCACTTCGATCAACACAGACGATTATACTTTTGATGATGTAAAAACAGACACCACCAGTAAACCTACTACTGCAAAAAAAGAAACTCCACTCAACACAGATGACTACGTATTTGAAGAAGAGATAGGAAAAAACAAACAACCTACAGAGACTTTCTTAACCAGGTACATGAAAGCGCGCGAAACTAGTAGAGTTACTGGGCCTTTTAAATATGCACCAAAGTTTAGTTACGAAAACATTGTTACCAGTTTTGTGGTCGATCCCTTGCGAGGATGGAGTGTACGCATCGAAGCACAAATGAACGATATGCTAGAAAACTATCGCGTTTTTGGCGGTATACAAACTGCATTTGATTTTAAAAATGGCGATGTGTACGGAGAATTTCAGTACCTACCCCACCGCATCGATTTTAGCGCACGATTCGACCGGAAAGTAGTATTTTGGCAACCGCCCTACAATGGTGACATAGTAAACATTGAAAACCATCGCTACTCATTTCAGAAGGTAGAGGTGGGCGCTTCCTATCCATTTTCTGTCCGTACTCGGTTAACTTTAAAACCATTTTTTGGATATACTCAATTTGATGATCGTGGAGGAGACCCTCGAGTAAATTCAGTTCCCTCTTTCCGCCCTTCGCAGACTCAATTTTATACGGGTGCAAAAATGGAATTGGTTTATGATAATTCAATTACTACAGGTATGAATATTATCGAAGGAACGCGGGCAAAGTTGAGCCTTGTGTCATATTCGGCTATTGGAAATAGCAAGAGGGGATTTGGACAAGTTTCTTTAGACGTAAGAAGGTATCAAAAAATATATAAAGAAATCGTATTTGCCGTAAGAGGGTTTACCGGCACTTTTTTTGGGAACTCTCCAAAAAATTATGTGTTGGGCGGAATGGACAATTGGATTGGCAATTCATTCAATTATAACGGTGTGCGCAACCCTTTAGTTAGCCAACCAGGCACGTATAACGAAAATTTATTATTCTTAGAATTTGCTACTAGTGTACGCGGGTTTGATTATGCAGCGCAATACGGAAACAGTGCCGCCCTCTTAAATGCCGAACTGCGTGTTCCGTTAGTACGTGCATTGTCAAGCGGCCCCATCACCTCAAACTTCTTTCGTAATCTTCAGCTGATCGGATTTTATGATATTGGCAGCAGTTGGACAGGCCCCATTCCGCTTAACAACGAGAATAACGGGAGAATAAGAATTGTAGAAAGTGGTCCCTTCCAAGTCGAGATCAAAGAATACTTAAATCCGTGGTTATATAGTTATGGAACTGGCTTCCGATCTATGATTTTTGGTTACTACCTAAAAGTAGATGTAGCTTGGCCAGTAGAGAACTATGTCATCAAAAACCCGCGCTTTTATGTTACTTTCGGCTTTGATTTTTAATTAACTTTTTTCATGATCAAGTCGATGACTGGCTTTGGCCAAGTAGCAGTAGCAAATGGATCGCTTTCTATTTCGATAGAAGTTAAATCACTTAACTCTAAGTTCTTAGATCTGAGTTTACGCTTGCCGCGAAAGTTTTCTGAAAAGGAAATGGAAATACGAAATTTAATAGCCGAAAAGCTAGAACGTGGTAAGATCACATTAAACATAGACATTCAGGAATCGGCAAAGCCAAGCGAAGCGAAACGTTACAACGAAGATCTTTTTGTAAGCTACTACACAGAGCTAAAGCGATTGGCCGATCGGGTAATGGCTGGATACGATGCGATTTTTCAAATGGCATTAAACTCACCCGATGTTTTGCTAACTACCAGCAAAGAAGAATTACAATCCAGCGAATGGGAGCAGATAAAAGACCTTACGGTGAATGCGCTTGATAAGTGCGAACAATTTCGGATTGCCGAGGGCAGCATACTAGAAGAAAAGATAAAGGAGTACATCAGCACTATTGCAAATGGGTTGTCGGCTGTAGAAAAAATTGACCCCAGCAGGATCGAAAAAATAAGAGCCAGAATCAAAAACAACATTACCGACTTTTTTGGTAATGAAGGGTTTGATGTAAACCGATTAGAGCAAGAAATTATTTTTTACATCGAGAAGTTAGATATTCATGAAGAGCGCGTACGACTAAAAACCCATCTCGATTATTTCTTAAAACTATTATGGGAAAAACAATCGAACGGAAAAAAATTGGGCTTCCTTTCGCAAGAAATTGGTCGCGAGATCAATACCATTGGCAGCAAAGCCAACGATGCCGAAATGCAAAAGCACGTGGTGGCCATGAAAGAAGAACTAGAAAAGATAAAAGAACAGCTTAACAACGTTTTGTAAAGCAGCACTAAAAATTAAGAAACAAAAAAGGGTAGTGATTAAATCACTACCCTTTTTTTTGTTTTTTTACAGACTAATCATTAAGCTTTTACTGGCTTTGCTTCGCCATCGGGGCTTTTGTCTAAGTCAATTACAACGGGAGCTGCAATAAAGATAGACGAGTACGTTCCTACCACAAACCCAACAAAGAGCGCAAATGAGAAACCTCTTAACACCTCACCACCAAAGAACAATAACACCACAACGGTAATCAAGGTTGTTCCAGAAGTAATGAGCGTTCTGCTCAAGGTATTGTTGATCGCATCGTTGAAAACTGCCTTGCGATCATGCGAAGCACCAAAGCCTAAGAACTCTCGAATCCTGTCAAAGATAATTACCGTATCGTTGATGGAGTAACCAATGATAGTTAAGATAGCTGCAATAAACACTTGGTCAATTTCAAACGCAAAGCCCAATAAGCGTGCAAAGGCGAAGGCCGAAATTACAAAGAGCGTATCGTGGAAGAGCGCGATTACCGCGCCTAAACTATATTGCCACTTCTTAAATCGAATGAGTACATAAATAAAAATCAGTACGAGTGCAAAAATACTCGCTTCCACCGATGAGTTTTTAATGTCACCGGCAATCGTAGGTGTTACTTTTGAAGATGAAGAAATGGTAAAGTGAGTATCGTCAATAAGTGCGTCATTTTCGCTAAACTGAAGGCCCGTAAATTTACTTACGCCACTCACCAATGCATCTTTTACTTTGTCATCGGCAACGTCTGCATCATCTTCAATAAGGTACGAGGTAGTTACTTTTACCGCGTTATCGCCACCGTAGCTTTTTACTTCTGTTCCGGAGTTTTCAAAGGCGGCAGCCAATGCATTGCGCATAGCGGTAGCTTCAACTGGTTTATTGAATGAAACTGTGAACGAGCGACCACCTTTAAAATCTACACCGTAGTTTAGCCCTTGAATGGCTACCAGAATCATACCCACCAAAATGAAAGTACCAGAGAAAATATATGCTTTCTTACGGTTGGCAATGAAATTATACACCTTCCGTTTTTTAATCAGCTTTGAAATTCCTGTTTCAAATGAAACGTTGGCATCATCACCTTTGCGCACCATCCACTCTACTACTAAACGTGAAATATAAACGGCCGTAAAAAACGAACAGCTGATACCGATGATTAGCGTAATGGCAAAACCTTTAATGGGGCCTTGGCCTAATATATAAAGTGCAGCCGCAGTAAAGAGGGTTGTTAGGTTAGAGTCGAAGATGGTCATAAACGCCCTGTCGTAACCTAATTTAATCGCATCGCGAAGCTTGCGGCCAATCGCCAATTCTTCTTTGATGCGTTCGTAAATAAGTACGTTAGCATCTACGGCCATACCCATGGTAAGTACGATACCTGCAATACCGGGCAACGTTAATGCTGCATTGAACTGCGCCAAAATGCCGAGAATAAAAAATACGTTAAAGATTAACGCGATGTTTGCTACCCAACCACCTTTTGCATAGTAGGCTACCATGAACAGAACGATAAGAGCCAAACCACATGCCATTGAAATTAAACCTTGGTTTTGAGCCACTTGCCCGAGCGTGGGGCCTACAATTGCTTGCTCTACAATTTTAGTAGGCGCAGGCAACGATCCGGCTTTTAAAACACTCGCCAAATCTTTCGCTTCTTCGTTGGTAAACGAACCGCTAATCTGAGAGTTTCCATTGGGGATTTCGCCATTTACGCTGGGTGCTGTGTAGACATAGTTATCAAGCACGATGGCAATTCTTCCTTGTGGTCGTTTTGCAGCAGCAGCAGCCGTAACTTTAGCCCACACTTTTGCCCCTGCAGCATTCATAGTCATACTTACCGCTGGGCGCGCAAACTGATCTACATCTAAGCGTGCGTTGTTAATTACTTCGCCCGATAAAAGGGGCTTGCCATTTCGGCCGATGTTTACAAAGTTCAACTGTAGGTCGTCTACACCAGGTGTTACCTCAGGGTTTGATTTTACATCCCAATAGAAACCAATCGTACGGGGCAACATAGCGCGCACATCATTGCGTCTTAAAATTTTGTTGATCGTAGCAGTATCTTTTGTTTGATAGTAGAACGGAATGCTTTGGCTGCTTAGCGCAAACAAAGGCGATGAGGTTGCTGCGCGTAGCGAATCTAACGTATTGCCTGTGCTATCTTTAGCAGCGGTGCTCAATGCTTTTTCCAGAGCCGATTTGGTAGTGTCAGTCGGAGTGGTTGTAGTTGCTGATTCATTCGTTCCCATAACGGCCGCAACTTTACTTTCATTTTGTTCTTTCAACAACAATTGATTGATCGCGCCAAGCGATTGGCTTAACTGCGGATCGTACGGTTCTACGATTTCCCAAAACTCTAACCGGGCTGCACCTTGCAACAATTTGCGCACCCGCTGTGGGTTATCAGCACCTGGAATTTCAATTTGAATGCGACCCGTGCCCTGCAAGCGTTGGATGTTGGGCTGCGATGTGCCAAACTGATCGATACGTGTTTTTAAAATGGTGAAAGAGCGATCAATGGCTCCCTCAATTTCTGAATTTAAAAACTTCATCACATCAGCATCGCTATCGGTTAGTTTTACGCGATCCTTATTTGCTGTTGAAGTGAACAATGAAGCAAGTGACCTATCTGGATTGGCATCTTTAAATGCTTTGTAGAAAAGTACGCTGTAATTTTCGGTGCTGGTCTTTTGCATTTCTCTTGCTTTTTGCAACGCAGCAATAAATACAGGATCTTGGTTATTGCCACTTACACCTCTAATAATATCAATGGGTGAAATTTCGAGCACAACGTGCATACCACCTTGCAAGTCGAGACCTAGGCTTAGTTCGTTCTCTTTTACTTCTTTGTAGGTATACTCGGCTCCGAATAAATTATAGACAGGTTTGTTCCAAAGCGAGTCTAGGTAGTTTTGTTTTTTAGTAAGATCAAGCGACCCGTTTTTTGCGGTTGCATGGGCAATAGCTTCTTTTTGGATTTTAGATGTTACAAGGGTAAACGACAAAAAATAAATACACAATAAAGTGATGAGGATGGTGAGTACAATAACGACTCCTTTGTTACGCATAATAAAATTAGGTTATAGTTAAAATTGAAAATTGTTCAGCGTATCGTGCTGAATCTAAATCTTGAATAAAGAATCTTGAATCTTGAATTGATTAGGGCGCGTTGGGCGCAATGCTAGTACGGAAAAGGGTTTTAAAGAATTTAATTAACCCTTGCCTTAAAATGGCAGTTACTTTTTTCGATTCTTCTTGCGTGGCGATTTGCTGCGGTACAAGGGGCGTATTTTCTGGTAACCCGGTAGCGTTTCCGTTGGCAACTACATCAGCAGGGGCGTGAATGGAAGTTTGCTTGTTAGAGTCGCTTTGCTCCGTTTTAGCGGTAACTTTTTCTTCAGTGGTGGGCTTATAAAAAGATTGGGTAAGCACGATTACCACTACCGACAAGATGCCCGTAATTAGCAATAACCCCTTTTTTAGCTTTTTATTCCACATTTTTACTTTTTTGCCCATAAAATTGCAGGGCAAAACTATGCATTAGAAACTAATTTGCAACCTCTATTTTAGATTTAAGAAAGCTCGCCAATACGGCCAAGGCTCTGATAAAATTACTGTTGTTGGGAATCACCAAATCGGCAAAATGTTTTAGGGGTTCAATCTGGCTTTCATAAATGGGCATTACATGAAATTGGTAGCGATAGAGTACATCGTCTATATCATACCCACGCTCAACTTGATCTCTTTTTATTCGCCTGCCAAGTTTTACATGATCTTTGGCTTCAATAAAAATCTTGAGGTCAATTTCGCGGGCGATTTCTTCAAAGTATTGAACAAACAGGCCTTCTACAATGATGATAGGAGCACTTTTAAATTCTAATAAGTGGGGTTCGGCCGCTGGGTTATTAAAGGTGTATTCTTTTTTTATCACACTTTGCCCTGCTTTCAATTTTACGAGATCGTTAACAAACGCTTCGCGGTCAATGGAAACAGGGAGATCAAAATTTTTGATTCCATTCTCGTCAATAGGTTGCTGATCGCGTGGTTTGTAATAATTATCTTGCGAGATGAGACAAATATCTTCGGGCTTAAAGAGTGTGGATAGGCCTTGCAAGAAAAAAGTTTTCCCTGAGCCACTGCCTCCTGTTATGCCAATGGTAAATGGTTTGTTCATAGGTTGGCAGTAAAAATACGTTTTAAGTTTAATGCCATAAAACAATTCTGTAAAAGCGAGGCCTTTTTTTGTAATTTTAGATTTACCATTTTATGATTCAAGAAAAATCAAAAGTAACGAGTTGGGTAGGTGGAATCATTGCCACTTTGTGCATAGCCGGCATAACCTTGTTTGTCTACGACCTACTGTTTTCAAAACCAGCGCATATTTCGGGCATCATTATCGAAAAGATTTTTGTTCCGGCTCATACTTATTCTGGTGGCCCTTATGGTGGCAACCGCAGGGGAAACTACACTATTACAACCGCTCAAGAGGAACAATGGATTGCTATTGTGAGAACCGATAAAGGAGATACACTAAAGGTGCATTGCATTGCCATGCCAGTCATTACGAAAGCACTGAATTGGGCAGCCTTATCCATTTCAAGAAGTACGAAGGGCATCTTTTTCATGTCGACTACTTTGCTCACAACGAAGAAGAAACCAACTAATTAGTGAGCGAGTTAGGCATGAAGGATTTTACAGCGATACTTTCAGAATTCAAGAAGCGAGATAGTGCCCGTCAAGCTGCGTTGGCTACGGTTGTTAACGTCAATGGATCTTCTTATCGAAGTGCAGGCGCTCGCATGCTTATCACCGATGATGGCAAGTGGGTAGGTTCTATTAGTGGTGGTTGCCTAGAGGGCGATGCGCTAAGAAAGGCCAGAACTGTAATGGCCAGCAAAGTGCCGATGACGGTTACGTACGACACGCGCGAAGAAAGCAATCAGCAATTGGGTATTAGCTTAGGATGTAATGGAGTGATTGATGTTTTGATAGAACCGTTTTCAGAAAAGTATAATCCAATTGCTTGGTTCGATTTAATGATGCAACACAGTCAGCCGACTGCACTTGCTACGATCCATCGCGCAGAAAATGGAATAGCAGAAAAATTGTGGATTACCGAACAAGAAGTACTGGAAACTACCGTTACCAACTCTTTGTGGAAAGATCAAATCCATCTGGTGCTATCAACACTTTTTAAAGTCAAGAAGTCTTTTTCGCAAACGCTAACCATGGCATCTGATGGATCGGTGCTTGAAGTTTTTTTTGAGTGGATTCAGCCTACCGTTTCGTTATTGATTTTTGGCGGAGGAGTAGATGCCCGCCCCGTAAGTCAATTGGCAAAATCGCTTGGGTGGCACGTACAAGTAACAGACGAATGCGTAGCTCACATTGCTCCTATCTTTTTTCCAGAGGCAGATAAGTTATCGCTTTGCCAACGCGATTTCATCGACCGTGATTTTGCGATTACGAATTACACCGCCTGCGTGCTGATGTCTCACAATTACGAATATGACAGAGATGTATTAAAAAAAATAATTTCTTCAGCTACGCCTTACGTTGGTATTTTAGGGCCACGCAAACGGTTCACTAAAATGCAAGAAGAATTGAAAGCGGAAGGGATAATATTTGATTCATCTCAACTTGAGCGAATACACTCTCCCATCGGTTTAGATATTGGGGCGGAAGGAGCAGAAGAAATAGCGATTTCCATCATAGCCGAGATAAAGAGCAAATTCTCGGATAGACCTAGCGGGTTTTTGAGGGATAAGGAAGGGGCAATACATAGTAGGTGAGTTGGGTTGACCTGCTATGTTTGTATAC
>JAAFHY010000179.1 GCA_013298505.1 Cytophagales bacterium | reverse complement strand
AATAATTTCCTTGCCATGCTTCAAGCGCATTCATCGAGAACGAAATCTTTTTGGCCGTAAGCAACGGAAACTCTTCTGTATGGCTATCCTCTACATACACATTGCTGAAGACAATTGAAAGATTGGGAAAATCTTGCCAAGCTGAAATCTCAACCTTTCCGATTTTTACAGGCGTATTTAAACTTTTATTGGCCTCGCTGATAAATTCTTGAATGATGCGATCTTTGAAGAAGAAGAGGGAAGCTACCAGCGCACTGATTGCAACAATTAGTCCAACGCCCGTATAGATTAAAAATTTGGTAAAGCGATTCAATAGGGGTGAGGTTAATTTTGTGGGGTATTATGTCTTTGGCATGAGTTAACCAAACATTAACAAGCAATATATGAATTTTGATTGAGGCCGAGAATAGACTGTATGAATTCGGCTAGCGAATATTCATTTTTTAGAATTGACAAGACGATGATGACGACCTTAAACCCGCGGTATATTAATCGTATTCCTGATCCGTTCCTAAATCGACTCTACGGTGGATTCAAAATACTATTTATTCAAGTAGAGAGTACAGAATAGAGAGATGCCTCATCCAAAAAACAAAAACCTCAGTTGAGTACTGAGGTTTGTTCGTGGGAGCTGAGGGGTTCGAACCCCCGACCCTCTGCTTGTAAGGCAGATGCTCTGAACCAGCTGAGCTAAGCTCCCATTTTTAAGGACTGCAAAGGTAAAAGAGATTTCTGTTTGTGCAAAAAAATTTTTCTGTTCAACAAAAGCCTATTTCCAATAATCATACTGCATGTACCTTGCAGCTTCCAACGCCACCTCTTTGCCCTGTAGCTTTTCTACTACATGAAACGACATGTCAATTCCTGCCGAGACGCCTGCGGAAAGTACGATTTTGCCGTTGTCTACAAACCGTTTTTCGGGCGACACTTTTGTTTGAGGCGCAACTTCACGTAAGCTGTCGATAGCCATAAAATGAGTAGTGGCTTCTAGGCCATCGAGTAGGCCTACTTTGGCCAAAATAAGCGCGCCCGTACAAACAGAAAGGACCAGTTCGGCAGCCGCACTCTGTTGTTTTATCCATTCAAGCATTGCGGGGTTGTGCATTTCTTTGCGCGAACCAAAGGGCGAGCCATCAGGATGATAGCCTCCACCTCCTGGTATCAAAAAGATGTTAGGGGCTGGGCAGGTGGTAAACGTGTAGGTAGGTGTTATCACCAATTGGTTACGGGCGGCAACAGTATCTTTTTCGGCCACGGTAAAAACTTCGTACGCTTCACCGATCTTTCGCTTGCCAGTGATAGAAAAAACTTCAAACGGCCCAGCAAAGTCCAAGACTTCTACATCATCAAAAAGAACAATCGCTATTTTTTTCATTTATAATTCGTTTAGCTAAACTTTTTTGCTTGTATTGTGCTTTAACGGGATATTAGATTCTAGATACTAGGTTCCAGTATCCAGTATCCTTTGACACAAAGATAAACTAACGATTCAATCAACATGAACTACAAACTTTTCGGACAATCAGGATTACGTGTTTCAGAACTATGCCTTGGCACCATGGGCTTTGGCACCGAGTGGAAGTGGGGCGCAGACAAAGAATTGAGCAAGGCAATTTTTGATGAGTTTGCCAACGCAGGCGGCAACTTTCTAGATACAGCGAACCGATACACCGAAGGCACCTCCGAAAAATTTATAGGCGATTTTATCGCTAAAGACCGCGATCATTTTGTGTTGGCAACTAAATATTCACTGCGCGATCAATCGGGCGATTTGAATTTTGCTGGCAACCATCGAAAGAATATGATGCGCAGCGTAAAGGAAAGTCTATGGAGGCTCAATACCGATTACATTGACGTGCTTTGGATGCACGCTTGGGATAGTTGGACGCCTACGGAAGAAGTAATGAAAGGTTTGGAAGATTTAATTACCCGCGGCCTTGTGCACTACATTGGCATCAGCGATACGCCCGCATGGGTAGTGAGCCAGGCGAATACGATGGCGCAACTGCGCGGTTGGAATCAATTCATTGGCTTGCAGATTGAATACAGTTTGATTCAGCGCACCGTTGAAGCAGAGTTGATGCCAATGGCGAAGGCATTTGGAATGACCGTAACCCCATGGGCACCCTTGGCGGGAGGTGCGCTTACTGGCAAATATTTGAAGGGCGACAAAGGACGGCTGCCCGAGACCAGTGCACGCCTTGGCGATAGGGCAACGGCCATCACAAAAAAAGTAGTTGAGATAGCAGGTCGCCTTGGGGTATCGGCCTCTCAAGTAGCCATTAACTGGACGCGCCAACAAAAAGGACAGAGTGTAATACCTATTGTAGGTGCCACCAAAGTGGCGCAATTACAAGATGTGCTAGACTGTTTAAAATTTGAATTGCCAGCCGATGCCATCAACGAACTGAATGAAATATCAAAAATTGAATTACCATTCCCTCAGAAATTCTTTAACGAAGCGGGAGTGATCGATGTGTTGTATGGAGGGATGAAGGATAAGATGGTTGACAATAGGTACTAGTATTTCAATTTCAATCCATTTGTGTTTTATAGGCGCGCATCATTTCGGCATAGCCCATTTTTTTGTTGAAGCCTTCGATGGAAATTACAATTCTGCGCGTTTTGGTAGCAGCAGTTTTAGCACTCTCTATCCACTTGCTGTAGTATTGCTGATGCGAAGGTGGCAGCGATTTAAAAAACGCTAGTGCCATCGGCTCTGCTTTCAAGCATGCTAATAGGTCGGGCGATAAGGTCAGTTTTCTTTCGTCTACCTCAAACTTCACATTGATTTTATCGCCTGTTTTTTTTCCTAGCGCTCTTCGCAACGCGTTGTTCATCGGTAAAATAAATTGCCCTTCGCCCATTGGCAGCAAAGCTGTCTTTTGAACAGCAACAGAATCAATAAATCCCTTTACGCGAAAAGAGACTTTACCTTCTTTCAACTTCTTGGCTTGTGCAGCACTTATTTCAATGTATTGCCAGCCCGTCTTTTCCCCCTTCTTGTCAAATTTTTTAATGGTGGTTGTAAACATTAACATCACACAAAAATAGTAAACGAGGTATAAATTATGAAGGCAGGTCTTGCCCGCTTACGCAGGCGTAATGCACTCACGAAAAAAGTTTTGTTTTGCAGATACACCAATCAAATCAAAAATAAAATCAGGCCAGCTGAGTGTATTTGTAAATAAGTAAATTTGTATATCTTTTTTGCAAACGGTTATGAGTATTTTATTACTAGTAATAGCAGTATTCGTAATAGGGATTTACTTTTTTACACGAACCAAAATTTTCGGTGCCGATCCATCGGGCGAGCGATTGACCCGAATAGAAAAATCTCCTAATTACAGGAATAAAGCTTTTCAAAATTTAAATGCTACCCCCGTTCAGTCAGAAAGTTTTTCGTACGCTGGCGCATTGTGGAAGTATTTTAATGCACCAAAATCTACCGAGCCGTTACAACCTTTACCGTTCGTAAAAACTGATTTGCACACACTCTCAAGCCAACCTACTATTATTTGGTTTGGGCATTCATCGTACTTATTACAAATAGAAGACAAAACTATTTTGGTAGACCCAGTTTTTAGTGGCAGCGCATCTCCACTAAGTTTTGCTACTAAAAGTTTTCAAGGGGCAAATAACTTCCGTGTAAGCGATTTGCCAACGATAAATGTGGTGCTAATCACCCACGATCACTACGACCATCTTGATTA
>JAAFHY010000177.1 GCA_013298505.1 Cytophagales bacterium | reverse complement strand
ATAGCAAATACCGATGCCTCTTGCACCGTTAGTTTAGAGGTAGGCAATGGCCGATTCATGGTTCTGGTCATGATGGCATCTAAATCTTTTTCAATAATTTGATTGATGCAAACCGAGGCACCTGATAGTAAAAAGCCACCCAAGGTGAGCATGAACAACGTAGACCAATCTACGCTGCCCTTGGTGGCCAGTGCATAACCGAAAGCACACGAAAATGCCACCAGAAAGGAAAGCCGTGGCTTTAGCAAATCGTAATAGGCCTTTGTTTTGGATGGCTGAAGTGAGATGGAGGCAGTTTCTGGCATAACTAGTTAACTAACACGGGTTGCTTGGCTTTGGTTATAGAGAAAAACAAATACAACTGCACGCCAAATGTAACAGTAGCCAACAATAAATGAATTGGTTGAAACGCTGCTGGAACTGAAAAGTATGCCATTACCACTCCCGTAAAAAACGAGCCCAAAATTAGCACGATTACGGCACGGATTAAAGTTTTTGCGCCCGTTGTTTTCATCAATTGCCAAACCAATGCGCCATGCACCAATAAAATCACCCACGAATAGGAGCGGTGTACGATAAACTCCAACCCTAAGTTCGAAATCCAGCTATTCCGCGGCAGCGAGACCAGCCTATCAATGGCCTCTCGAACCTGCGTGCCTAAGTAGACCTGCGTCAATAGCAAAGCCATACAAGCCAAAAGCAATGGCCTCACTCCCTTGGCGGGATGATATGCAGCCTCAGACCCTCTACTGATATGCAGCAGGTAGACCAGAAACCCGACAATCAACAACGCTACAAACATGTGGATGGTGATTGTCCACGTGGTGAGGTTGGTAGAAACTACTATTGAGCCAAACCAGCCTTGCACGATAACCGCCAGTAAGGTTGCCAGCGATAACCAAAACAGAACGGGTTTTACTTTTCTGAATTTTAACGATTGATAGAACAAGGCTACAATCAATAGGCCGATCACCACACCCACCAATCGGTTTAAATATTCAATCCAAGTTTTAACAGCATTAAAGTCTGATTCAACGAGTATCGATCGGTCATTGAGGATTTTGTTAGCCGTATCGGTCATACCAATGGCTTGCAGATACGTTGCAAACTTCACGTTTTTCTTTTCGCGTAAGGCAGAGTACGATTCTTTATAATCTGAGGGAAGTTGCTCAACAGAAGTTGGAGGAATCCAATTTCCAAAACACTTCGGCCAATCGGGGCAGCCCATACCCGAACCGGTGGCGCGCACAATACCACCCACGGCTATTAAAAAATAAACAGCGACCAAGGTTGTTAAGCAAAGCTTAAAAAATCCCTTGGTCGCTGTTGTGTTCAATTTCTATCGTTCGCCTCTTTACTTAATGCTTCACCGACTCTACTACAATTGCCCCGCTACCCATCTCAAGTTTTATCTCATCATTCTCATGCGGGAAGTTTGACTCGGGTGTTTCAGAATACGGGATGTGTTGTGGAATGAAATCTTCTTTCGCCCCAGGCTTGCTATAATCGTATGGCCAACGGTACACGGTAGGTATTTCACCAGGCCAGTTGCCATGTCCTGGCAAGCGTGGTGTCGTCCACTCCAAAGTGGTGGCATTCCAAGGATTGGCTGGTGCCAATTTGCCTCTAAAGATATTGTAGATAAAGTTGAACAAGAAGATGAACTGAGCGGTCAATGTTATGATAGCCGCAATACTTACCAACATATTTAAGTCAGCAAATCCACTGAAGGTTTCAAATGCCGTCCAAGTATAGTACCTGCGAGGGAAACCAGCAATACCAATGTAGTGCATCGGGAAGAATACTAAATAAACTCCTACAAACGTCAACCAAAAGTGTGCATAACCCAACTTCTCATCCATCATACGGCCAAACATTTTAGGGAACCAATGGTACACCCCGGCCATCATACCGAAGAAGGAAGCACTACCCATTACTAAGTGAAAGTGCGCCACTACAAAATAAGTATCATGTAACTGGATGTCTACAGCAGAATTTCCTAAGAAGATACCCGTGATACCGCCCGTTAAAAAGAAGGAAACTAATCCGATAGAGAACAACATGGCCGGTGTAAAGCGGATGTTTCCCTTCCAAAGGGTGGTTACGTAGTTAAATATCTTTACTGCAGATGGCACAGCAATGATCAACGTGAGCAATGTAAAGATGGAACCCAAGAATGGATTCATACCCGTAACGAACATGTGATGTGCCCACACTACAAAAGATAAAATCGCAATGAACAACATAGACCCCACCATCGCTTTGTAACCAAAGATCGGCTTGCGCGAATTGGTAGCGATAATTTCTGAAGTGATACCTAACGCAGGCAACAACACAATATAAACTTCAGGGTGACCCAAGAACCAAAACAAGTGCTGGAACAAAATTGGGCTACCGCCTTGGTTAGGCAATGCCTCGCCTCCAATATAAATATCTGATAAGTAAAAACTGGTGCCGAAACTGCGATCGAAAATCAACAATAAGGCCGCGGCAAACAATACCGGGAACGAAAGAATACCAATCACAGCCGTTAAGAAAAATGCCCAAATAGTAAGCGGCAATTTAGTAAACGACATACCTACTGTTCGCATGTTGATTACCGTTGTGATGTAGTTGATACTGCCCAGTAGCGAGCTAACAATAAACAAGGCCATTGATACCAACCACAACGTCATGCCCAACCCCGAACCAGGAATGGCTTGAGGCAACGCGCTTAGCGGTGGATAAATAACCCAACCACCAGCCGCAGGACCGGTTGAAATAAATAAGGATACAAACATGACACAGCTTGACAGAAAGAAGAACCAATACGAGAGCATGTTCATAAAACCTGAAGCCATGTCGCGCGCACCTATTTGTAGCGGAATTAAAAAGTTACTGAACGTTCCGCTCAAGCCAGCCGTCAATACAAAGAATACCATGATGGTTCCGTGCATGGTTACGAGTGCTAAGTAAAATTCAGGATCAATTTTTCCTTCAGGGGTTAACCAACCACCCAGTATGGGCTTTAACCAAGCTAAGTTAGCATCGGGGAAACCAAGTTGCAAACGGAAAAGCACTGACAGAACTCCACCTATCAACGCCCAAATCATACCCGTAATCAAGAATTGCTTCGCAATTACTTTATGATCTTCGCTAAATACATAAGTGGTCCAGAAATTTCCATGGTGCTCATGTTCATGAGCGTGATCATCGTGCGCGTGTGCTGCTGTGTGAGTTGCCATAAATCTTCTCTTTTATCGTCTCTTCAAATCGTTAGTTTGCTGCTGTTTGTACTGCTGTAACATTGTCTAATGGAATGCCCGCTTTGATCATCGCTGCCTCTTTCAAAGCTGCTGGCACGTATTTCATGTAATCCGGATTTTGTTTCAGCCATGAATCTTGACTTGCCAACCATTTTGCGTAGTCTTCTTCTGAATCTACCACTACCGGAAATTTCATGGAGAAGTGACCTCTACCACAAATCTCAGTACAGGCCATTTCGTAATTAAAGGCAGGATTTCCCAATTCATCGCGCATCTCTTGCGTAGTTTTGGTTGCCGTAAATTTAAACTGAGTTTGCATACCTGGCACGGCATCCATTTTTACACGGAAGTGAGGGAGAAATACAGAGTGCAATACATCTTTCGCCCGAATCTTTAACAAAACCTCTTTACCCACGGGCACATGCAGCGCCAACGATTTGAAATCGTCAAAAGAGTTTAAATCGTTGGCGCTGC
>JAAFHY010000178.1 GCA_013298505.1 Cytophagales bacterium | reverse complement strand
CTTCAAATTGAACCTTGCTTGTGGCTACGTTTATTCTAGCCAATTTTACTGTGTTCGTGTGTTTTCCGGCAACTGAAAAAATTTGCTCAACCTGTGCAAGAAATTGATTTTTGTAATTGAAATATTGATTCTTTTCTACATTATATAATTCTTGGTTCCAAATAAAATATGGATTATTCCAAACCTTAGATTGGATGAGGCGTGCTTCTGAAATATCAATATCGTAGAATGCCGCTAATAGGCTAAGGTTCTTCTTTATCAATCTCGCCTTGGCTTGTTGAAAACTTAAAGTTGAATCAGAAGTTACTTGTCCTTTTACAATCAGGGTACTTAAAACAAGAAAAAAGAAACAAATTCTTAAAATAAGTTTGTTCATAATAGATTAGGAAAATAAGGGAAGAAGTACTTGCGGTGGCAAGTTTTGGTAATCGGCAAGATCGCTTACCTATAGTAGCAGCGAGCGATTAACGAGATAGACTTTGGGAGAATTTTGACAAGAGAAAAACTCTCTTGCAGAAAGAATGTAACTGATTGGTGTAGAAAAAGGTTGACCTTGAAATGAATTTTGAAGAATTAACTGAGATTTAAAGTCATCATCTTCACCATCCTTTTCATTTTCATTACAAATAAAAAATGAATTATCTCCCGTTAGGGCTTTCGTGCTTAGTGTATAATTTTGAGTATCGGTTATCGCTGAAGAAGCAAAAAATAATGCAGCCCCATTTAGAAGCACATAAATCGCCACTACCAAACGTACCGTTCCTTTACAAATGTTCAATCTCTTGCCCACATCACAAAGTTATTAAAATACAAATAGGATTATCAACATGTGTGCTTGATTTGTTTTGATAAGGCCTATTAAATTCATAGAAGCGATAGTATTACCATTATTTTAGCGAGTAGAGCAAGCGTATCTAACCTATATAATAATGACCCTTATAGATATAAGTTGACTTTCTGGTCCAAAAAAAGCTGTCAGTTTTTGATTTAGAAATCATAACTTGTTATGGCGCACCAAAAACTTTTATTAAAATCCCAACAGTAAACTACGTTCTTGTTAACTAAATAGCCATAAATACTTTTTTTATAGTTGAATGAAAAATATCACTACTCAAAATGCATCCAAGCGATGTATTAATTAACAAAGTCAACAAAATTTTTTTCTGCAAAATGTTGTTGTCGATAACGTCCGATTTTTCAAACTCATCTTCATTTGAAAATGCTATAACACTTTAAGTTTTATGTCAACTTTTTTCAGGTCGAGGCAATATCATAAAACAAAAAAGCCCTCACATAATTTTGAGGGCTCTTAGTTGAACATTCAATTTGTTAGAGCTTTTGATGAAGCCCTCGCGCATAGCTTAAAATACTGAGCACGGTAGATGGTGCGGGTTGCAATTCTGCCCCACTTAGAGCCTCTTTGCCTTCCTTTAAATCGTTGTATTGAGCTTGTAGCTCACTGTCGCACAGCAAGGCTTTGTTAATCTCCCTCGCCTCCTCTTCCGAGGTCTCGTGGTAAAGCAATCTGATCAGGTCGTTGTGGGTAAAGGTCTTTATCATAGGCTATATGGTTTTTAATCATTTTCTTCCTCAAGTTGATTAACGCATAGCGCATCCTACCCAATGCCGTATTGATGCTCACTCCCGTTCGGTCGGCTATTTCCTGAAAGCTCATGTCTAAATAATGTCTCATAATCAACACTTGCTTTTGCTCTTCAGGCAATTCTTTTATCAAATCGCGCATGCGTGCACGTGTATCGCGCATCAGTTGTTTGGCCTCAAACGACTCGTCTGCAAACTGCAGAGAATCAAACACCTTGTTTCCATCTTCTAAGGTAATCTCAGGATAGCGTTTATTGCGCCTGAAATGGTCGATGGCCAAATTGTGTGCGATGCGGCAAATCCAAGGAAGGAACTTACCTTCTTCGTTATAACGGCCACTTTGAATAGTATTGATCGCCTTGATAAAGGTGTCCTGAAGCAGGTCTTGGGCTTCGTAGCGATCTTTAACTATTAAATAAATGGCCGTATAAATACGGGACTTGTGTCTGTGAAGTAGCATTTCGAACGCCTCTTCGTTACCGGTTTGATAGAGCGTCACCAACTGGCTATCGCTGCATCTGCTGTCAATCATCTGTCTTGCGTTTAGGTAACGTAAACTTGTCGCTCGATAGTGTGTGGGTTAAGTTTTCTTTTGCTTTAGAATTGAAAAGTAGAACTATTTTCAGAAAATCAAAAAAAAATTAAAAAAAATCTTGCCTGTAGTGTAAATTCTTTCGCTAATTGAGCCGTTTTTCACAATAAATAAGAATCATGGCCGTTTCGAAGAAGAAACTTATCAAAAGCTTAGAAAGTCTCACCGAAGACCTCAAAGATTTAGTTCACGAACAGTACCCTAATGGGTATGAAGCTAGCATTACCCGGATAACCAATGCTAAAAAAGAACCTATTTTCGTTTTTCCAATCGAAACCGAAGATGCTGTGGTGCTTGTAAAAGTGCCCGTAACCAAAAATAGCGATGGTGGCTATGATGTGGATTCGGGCGAACGGCAAGAGTTTGATGCCGATGACGATGTGCGCGCAGGAGCCGAACCCGACTTCGAAAGCGCAAGCGATAGCGAAGGAGATGGGTTTGATGATGACAGTGAGGGTGGCGGCCGCAGCAAAGAGGCCAGCTACGACCCCGATTTTGACAATTAATCAATCGATTTAGTTAAATAAACATTAAGTTGCATAAACACCATCATGCCCGATGGTGTTTTTTATTTTTATTCAAGCATGACTCATCATTCATTACCTTTTTCCGATTCACAATTAGATGAACTTGATCCGAAAGAATACATCATCATTAAACGCGCCCGCGTCAACAACTTAAAAAATTTAAGTGTTGCCATCCCCCGCAATAAGCTAGTGGTAATTACAGGTCTTTCTGGCTCTGGTAAGTCATCGTTGGCCTTTGATACGCTGTTTGCCGAAGGCCAGCGCATGTACGTAGAGAGTCTGAGCTCCTATGCCCGTCAGTTTTTGGGGCGGATGGAAAAACCCGAGGTCGATTATATCCGTGGGGTTTCGCCAGCCATAGCCATCGAGCAAAAAGTAAACACCCGCAATCCCCGCTCCACCGTGGGCACCACTACGGAAATTTATGATTACCTGAAATTGCTTTTTGCTCGGATTGGTAAAACGTATTCACCCATCAGCGGCCTAGAAGTAAAGCGTGATACCGTAACCGATGTGGTCGAGTTCATCAATCGACAAAAAGAAGGCACGCGCGTAATGGTATCCTGTCCGCTCAAAATCCAAAAAGGACGCAAGTTGGCAGATGAATTGAATTTGCTGTTGAGCAAAGGATTTGCCCGTGTACTGATAGAGGGAGAAGTAAAATTTATTGAAGAATTAGTGGGAGTGCCAACGGAAGAAGATGAACCAAAAAAGAAAACATCGGCAAGAGCTAAGAAAATTGATGGAGAAGTAGAGATTTTAATCGATCGCGCAGCCATCAACGCCAGTGATGAAGACCTAACCTTCCGATTGTCAGACTCTGTTCAAACTGCCTTCTTCGAAGGGCAAGGCGATTGTGTGATTTACATTGAAGGCCAAGCCAAAAAAACTTTTTCCGATCGGTTTGAATTAGATGGCATCACCTTTACCGAGCCATCCATCAATCTTTTCAGTTTCAACAATCCGTTTGGTGCTTGCCAAACCTGCGAAGGCTTTGG
>JAAFHY010000176.1 GCA_013298505.1 Cytophagales bacterium | reverse complement strand
GCTACAATAATCCTTGTCGCCCACACTTGCTTTGTTAATGACAAATCTGTTCGCTTTTCTAAAACACTGACAAGATTGATTGCCTTTTCTTGATGACCCTCTGGCCAATTGGGTTGCGGCAACATATCATCAATAATATAGAGGCCACCTTTATTGAGCATCGAGAGTGCATCTTCTAGCAGAAGATATTTTCCATGCCAAGTATCAGCAAAGATGTAATCATATTTTTGATTTCTGTTTCTCTCCATCCACTCACCACCATCAGAGCAGACAAGGTTCAATCGCCTATCATTACCTAAAAACGATTCAGCTATTTCCAAAAATTTGGCATCGTTGTCAACCGATACGAGCGTTGAGTCCGTATCCATTCCATCCAATATCCACGAAGTAGCCAAACCAGTTCCCGTTCCCAATTCTAAAAACGTACCAGCAGGTTTTGAACTTGCCAACGTCCTCAGCAATGAACACGTCAACACATCAGATGCCATCGTGAAACCAGAAAGTTTGGTGGCTTCGTCAATCTGACTGTATGCTATTGGAAGAGGTTGATTAATTCTTTCGTTCATTGAGTCAAACAGTTGACAGTTGACAAAAAGCAATTGACAACTTGAGGTCTTGTCAATTGATAATTGTCAACTGTCAATTGAAGTTAATTTATCATGCTCGCTTCCACCTGATTTTTCTCCGGCCTCAAAGCACGCACCGCTGCCCCCGCTTGCCACAACTCACTCTCGCGTACTTCTTTCAATTCTTCCGCGAGCTTTTCGCGATAGTCAGGTTTGCTGCACGTATCAATCGTGCGTTTGGCTTCCGCGCCACTTGCTACGCTTTCATACAATTCTTTGAACACCGGAAGTGTAGCTGCTTTGAATTTCTTTTTCCAATCTAAAGCACCACGTTGTGCTGTAGTCGAACAATTTGCATACATCCAGTCCATGCCGTTCTCTGCCACCAATGGCATCAAACTTTGTGTCAACTCCTCTACTGTTTCATTAAATGCTTCAGAAGGAGTATGTCCTTTCGAGCGAAGCACTTCATATTGCGCTTCAAAAATTCCAGCAATGGCGCCCATCAACGTGCCACGCTCACCTGTCAAATCCGAGTAAACTTCTTTTTTGAAATCCGTCTCAAACAAATAACCCGCGCCTACACCAATGCCCAATGCAATCGCTTTTGTTTTTGCGTTGCCCGTTGCATCTTGAAACACCGCGTAGCTGGCGTTGATGCCCTTGCCTTGCAAAAACAATCTGCGCACCGATGTGCCCGAACCTTTTGGTGCTGCTAAAATCACGTCTACATCTGCCGATGGCACAATGCCCGTTTGTTCTTTAAACGTAATCCCGAATCCGTGCGAGAAATACAACGTCTTACCTTTCGTCATGTACGGCTTAATGGTTGGCCACAGCGCAATCTGCCCTGCATCCGAAAGCAGAAACTGAATAATCGTTCCGCGCTTCACCGCCTCTTCAATATCAAAAAGCGTTTCGCCCGGCACCCATCCATGCGCCACCGCTTTGTCCCACGTCTTGCTGCCTTTGCGTTGGCCCACAATCACGTTGAAACCATTGTCGCGCAAGTTCAGCGACTGCGCGGGACCCTGCACACCGTAACCGATAATTGCAATCGTCTCATCGCGCAACACGTCCAGCGCTTTTTCCATCGGAAACTCCTCGCGTGTTACCACTTCCTCTATTGTCCCACCGAAATTAATCTTAGCCATAGTATTAGTTGTTAGTTTTTAATTATTCGTTTTTAGTTTTTCAAATTCATTTGGGCGGCAGACGGGCTATCCGCTACAAGTCCGTCAACGCTCAAGCCAAACACGCTTCGGGCTTTCCGCTTCTATCCCTGCCGCATTGTATCTAGTCATTGTTCCTGACATTCTTAATCCACATTTTTTAATTTATTACTTTTTAACTATGCCACCCCTTCGGGGTTTCATGAAGATTTCTTCCCTTCATTCTACAATCATTTCATCCCTTCGGGATTTTCTCGGTTGATGTTTTGCCCATTGCTAACTGCGTATTTTTTTTCAACTGTTCTTTTGTCAATTTTCAACTCACACCTGCCTACTGCTTACTGCCAACTGCCTACTTCACCTAAAGTTGTTTCTTTCACCGCATCATTGTCAACTGTCAAGTGATTGTTTGTCAAGTCACCTAATCCACATCCACAATTCGTTCACTCAACTCAAAATACAAATGACTTCCCTCATGGGCTTTCACCATTTCCACTTCAATTAATTTCTCTAACTGTGCTGAAACTTTTTCAATCATATCCGGAGTGGTAAACAACAGCATAATCACACCACCTCTTCGAAAATCATTTTCGTTTTCATGCGCCATTAGTTTTTTGATGCGCACCCGCCTGCGGTTAAGCACATTAATAATCCTGTTCAACACAGAAAAATTATTGTCTGCCGCTACCTCCAATGTGAAATCTTGTTTCATAATCATGCTTGTATTGAGTAGAGAGACTTGAGATGTGAGACTTCTCTCTACTCATATCTCATTTCTCATGTCTTACTCGGAATTTCCAAAATCACCTCCGCCACGCCCGCCCCAGCCGGCACCATCGGAAACACGTTGTCTTCTTTCTCCACCACCACTTCCAAGAAATAAGAAGTAGTCGCCTCCAACATTTTCTTCAATGCGCTTTCCAAATTTTTTTGCTCTGTTACTTTATCGGCTGTGATGCGGTATGCTTCTGCAATTTTTACAAAATCCGGGTTGTCCATTTCAGTAAACGAATAACGCTTGCCGTGGAAAAGTTGCTGCCACTGGCGCACCATCCCCAAAAAATTATTATTCAACACCAAAATTTTTACAGGGATTTTGTACTGCATAATCGTGCCGAGTTCTTGAACCGTCATCTGATAACCACCATCGCCAATAATGGCAACCACTTGTTGATGCGGGGCTGCTACTTTTGCGCCCATCGCGGCTGGCAACGCAAAGCCCATCGTGCCTGCGCCACCCGAGGTAATATTGGTCCGCGGATTTTTGTATTTGTAATATCGCGATGTCACCATTTGGTGCTGACCTACATCCGTAACCACCACTGCCTCACCATTGGTCAATTCCGAAAGCATGTGTACCACTTCCGCCATCTTCAGGCTGTTGGTGTTTTTGATTTCTTTCTCCACCACTTTTTCAAACTCCTCTTGATTGAGTGCTTTGAAGGTATCAATCCACTCTGGAAAACGATTGGATTTGCAATGCTTCGTCAATTCAGTTAACGCCTCCTTCGCATCGGCATGCACCGAAACTTCTGCCTTGATAATTTTATTTATCTCTGCTTTGTCGATATCAATGTGGACTACGCGTGCTTGCTTCGCATACTTGCTCACATTGCCCGTCACGCGGTCGTCAAAGCGCATGCCCACAGCAATCAGCACATCACACTGATTGGTGTTTACATTCGGACCGTAGTTGCCGTGCATACCCAAGTAGCCAACATAATTTGGGTGATTGGTCGGAAATCCTCCCAAGCCCAATAGTGTACTCGCCACTGGTATACCCGTCTTTTCCGAAAAGGCCTTTAGCTCTTCACTTGCCCCTGATAACAATATTCCCTGACCCGCTAAGATATACGGACGCTTGGCTTGGTTGATGAGTGCAGCCGCGGCCTCTATTTGCGACACTTGCAAAACAGGTTTTGGTTTATAGGTGCGAACCGCTTTGCATGGCTCGTATTCAAATTCTTCTATCAATTCATTTTGTGCATTCTTGGTGATG
>JAAFHY010000175.1 GCA_013298505.1 Cytophagales bacterium | reverse complement strand
GGGTTCGAAATCTTGTGGGCACGGGCTTAGTGCAATTAGTAGGTGGTGTGCTAACCGCCATCATCTCCATTGGATTTCTGATCAACATTAATCCATTGATGACGCTCTTCGTATTGTTACCGATGTCGATTTTTGGAATCATTACGCTAAAGGCCTTCTCAATCATCAGGCCCGTATTTCGCGAACGAGGAAAAATTACTGCCGAAGTTACTGGAAGGCTTACCGAAACGTTAAACGGTGTTAGAGTAATCAAAGGCTTCAATGCCGAACAACAAGAAATAAAAGTATTTGAAAAAGGAGTTGAGCAACTATTTCAAAACGTAAAAAAGAGCCTTACCTCTACAAGTTTCGTGACCAGCTCAGGAACCTTTTTAGTCGGTTTGGCAAGCGTGGGGATTATGGGGCTTAGTGGCTACTTTAATTTAACTGCCGGAGATTTCTTACAGTTCACCATGTTCATGGTTTTCATGATTGCGCCCATTGTGCAGATGAGCAACATTGGCAGCCAACTCACGGAAGCATTTGCAGGGCTAGACCGGACTGAAGAGTTGATGAACATGCCGATTGAAGACGATGGTAGTATTCGTACTGTAAAAATTGGAAAAATTAAAGGCGATATGGAATTCAAGGATGTTTCGTTTGCTTATGAAGAAGGAAAACCTGTTTTGAAAAATATAAGCTTTCAAGCTTTCGCTGGATCGGTTACTGCCTTAGTCGGCACTTCAGGTTCTGGCAAAACTACTATTGCTGGACTTACCGCTTCATTCTTAAATCACGATAGTGGAACGATAACCATTGATGGAATGGATATGAATAAAGTTTCGCTAGATAGTTATCGAAGTCAACTTGGAGTTGTTCTTCAAGATGACTTTTTGTTTGAAGGTACCATTCGCGAAAATATACTATTCCCTCGGCCACAGGCTACTGAAACTGAATTACAGAATGCAGTAAAGGCTGCGTTCGTTCACGAGTTCACCGATCGTTTTGAAAAAGGACTTGAAACAGTGATTGGCGAACGTGGTGTAAAATTATCGGGTGGGCAACGCCAACGCATTGCAATCGCGAGAGCCATCTTAGCCAACCCACGTATTCTAATTTTAGATGAAGCAACTTCTAACCTCGATACTGAAAGCGAAAGTTTCATTCAAGATAGTTTAAAAACATTGATGCAAGGCCGCACCACATTTGTAATTGCCCATCGGTTAAGCACCATTCGTCAGGCAGATCAAATTTTAGTGGTGGAAGACGGACAAATTGCTGAGCGTGGAAAACACGAAGAGCTAATCGAAAAGAAAGGACGGTATTTTCAGTTGTATACGTATCAGGCGAGGATATAGAATAACACTATTCTAAAAGAAACTTGACCGCGTACTTTGATTGAAATAAAAAAGCATTGCTGATTGACCCAGCAATGCTTTTTAAACAAACACTTCTATTGATTAACTAGCCCACGTCCTCCCATTGCCTGCCTCCTTTAGCGGAATGCAACCTTTGTAAGAACCCGGAACTGCTTCGTATTGGAGAACCTGTGTGGCACCCGTTTCAGTAGAAAAATAGCCTAACATGGTCAACTCTTTGGCCATTAAAATAAATGGCTGCTTGGCTGCATAATTTGCTTTTTTCTCTTCGATGGCTACGCTCAATGTTTTAGTAATGTGCGCTGTTTGATCTTCGGGTTTGCAATAAATAAATGCATCGCCAAACGATTTTTTAGCTTCTTCGTCAAAAGAAGTGAGGCCATTAATAAAACGTTCTTGGTCTTCTTTCTTATAGACCTCGTTCAACATCTTGTCTATAAAATTAGGTACGCCCAATTCCTTCGCTCCAGGTGTATCTGTTTTTGGCATGATGATTTCTGATAGTTCGCTCACCAGCCTTGCTTGGTCTTCGGTAAAGAAAACAGGCTTATAATTCAAATCGGGGGTAGCTTTGCATCCATTCAATAATCCGGCTATAGCCGATGCCGAAACGGCTGCGCCCATTAATAGTGCGGTTTTGCGTAATGCTTCTCTTCTATCTATTGGTTGGTTCATTGCTTTCTACTTTTAAAGTTACAGATTCCCTTTTTTTAATTCGCTTACAGCATAATCTGCCGCACGTGCAGTAAACGCCATGTATGTGAGTGAAGGATTGACGCATGCTGCCGAGGTCATAAACGATCCATCGGTAACAAATACATTCTTGCAAGCATGCACCTGATTCCACTTATTGAGCACTGAAGTTTTCGGATCTTTACCCATGCGTGCCGTGCCCATTTCATGAATGCCGAGGCCTACGCCCGTCACATTATCGTACGTATAAATATTTTTTACGCCCGCTGCTTCCAACATTTCGGCTGCATCGTTTTTCATATCAACGCGCATTTTCAGTTCATTTTCCCTTAAGTTGGTTTCGAACAACAGGGTAGGCAATCCATTGATATCTTTTTTGTCTTTATTGATCGACACTTTATTTCTTTTGTCGGGAAGTATCTCACCAAAGCCCATCATGCCAAGCGTCCACTTGCCTGGCGTAGCGGCCGCCTTTTTCAATTCTTCCCCTATCGCCATTTCTGCCACCAGGCTGCTCCAACCTTGCCGGCTGCCACCACCTTGGTAGCCAAAGCCACGCAGGTAGTCGCGTTTATCTTTACCTATATTGCGAAAGCGCGGAATGTAAAATCCATTTGCTCTCCGTCCAAAATAGTATTGGTCTTCGAAACCTTCTACCTGTCCACCAGCACCCACGCCTAGTTGATGATCCATAATGTTCAATCCGAGTTCGCCACTATCATTGCCAAACCCATTGGGGAAGCGATTGGAAATAGAATTCAGCATAATAAATGTTGACCCCATCGTAGAGGCGCACAAGAAAATTATGTTTGCATAAAATTCCATTTGTTCACCACTCACTCCATCTATCACTTTTACACCTGTAGCTTTTCCCTTTTGTTCATCATAAATAATTTCATGCACTACTGAATTAGGGCGCAAAGTCATGTTGCCAGTTTTCTCAGCAGAAATAAGTCCGCCCGCGTTGCTACTATAGTAACCACCGTAAGGGCAACCGCGAGAGCATAAGTTTCTAAATTGGCAAGTGCCACGCCACGGTGTCTGAGTTACTGGTGCGGTGGCATGCGCTGTACGCCCAATGGTAAAAGCCCGTCCAAATTTATCTTTTAGTGTTTTCTTCAGCTCCAACTCTACGCAATTCAACTCCATAGGGGGAAGAAACTTGCCATCAGGCAACTGAGCTAAACCCTCAGCTTGACCACTTACACCAATATATTGCTCAACATAATCGTACCAAGGAGCGATGTCTGCATAGCGCACTGGCCAATCTACTGCAATGCCATCTTTTGCATTTGCCTCAAAATCCATTTGGCTCAGGCGATAACTTTGCCTACCCCACATGATCGACCTCCCGCCTACATGATAGCCGCGCATCCAGTCGAAGCGAGTACCTTCTTTCTCGGTGTAAGGATGTTCTAGGTCATTGACAAACCAATGCTTTGTATCTTGGTTGGTGGTATAACCCGTTCTATTCTGAACACCTTGCTTACGTAAGTCTTCTTGCGTGGGCTTGTTTGCATTCTCCAATTGCCAAGGGTCTTTGTTGGCTGTAGGGTATTCTTGATGCTTCACATCGCGCCCTCGCTCTAGCACGAGAGTCTTCAACCCTTTTTCGGTAAGCTCTTTAGCTGCAATACCTCCGCTAATTCCAGTTCCTACCACAATGGCATCGTACGTGTTCTTGCTTTCTGCTTCGGTGTTCAGGTTCATATTTCAAATAGTAAGGTTAGAGGGCATTTTTAATTG
>JAAFHY010000174.1 GCA_013298505.1 Cytophagales bacterium | reverse complement strand
GAGATGGTTCCGTGGGTAAGATGAAGTTCGTTTTTTTGCATAAAAAATTAAGCCTGCATTAAGTGGCTTCGTTGGCGCATCAGGACTAAAGTGCCTCTCAGGTGTCTTAGGTTTCTTAGGTGGTGAAAAAAATAAGGTTCTTTCTTTTTCACCACCTAAGAAACCTAAGACACTTAAGAATCACCTCAGTAAGATAAGCACTTTATTTCAACCGCTGGTACAAGTCTCCAGACTTGTACCATTATCGGCACGTCTCCCGACGTGTGTAATCAAAAGAAAATGAGTTCTTTAATCTTTAAAACTAGCCCTCCAACAAAAGACTTGTCGTTGTCGTTTAACATCGTGCATAATTTTGCGTCTGGAGAAGACGCGGGGATATTGGTACAGGTCTGGACGTTGAACCAGCGTTGCGTCTTAAAGGCAGATGAGTAAGACTTGGGTTAGCGGGTTAGCTTTAATTATGAATTAATCGGGCAGCTCTCAGAATTTTCAATTTGATAAAACACTTTCTTAATGGCTATTGAATCAAAAAAAGAAATACAAGTAAACCCTATCCTTGGGATGCTAATTCTTGCATTTGGCATTGGAATTCTCATTTTCGCATGGAGAAACTCAATATTACTTAACAAAAGTACTACCTATGTGCAAAGTATTGTAAAAGAGATTCGAGGTAGCAAAAATGTTGTTCTTGAATACTATCACCCTCAAGAAAAACGTACCTGCTACTGTAATGGTGGGCGTGTACATGATCGAACCGCTAAAATTGGAAACATGGTGATCATTCGGCTTCACCCATATTATACCTCAGTGTGTAAAATTGATTGGAAAAAAACACGAGAGTACTATGAAGAACATGAAGAATGAAAATTTTATTTAAACCCCTCCGCAGGTATGAGGCCCATGGTAAAGATTAATAAATAACATGATTCCTCCGAAGTCAGAGTCTACACGATGCCTGAAAAACTGGAAACTTGGCACTACCGCTCCGCCGAAGCCTTTGGACTGGAATACGACTACCTCAACAGCGTTGCGTCTTTAGATAATAAGGCGTAAATTTGTCTACTCAATTATCTCTGTTCCAACACTTAACCAATACTCAGCATTTAACTCAATCCCCCTTTCAATATACTATAATGAAACAACGAATATTTATTTCACTTTTAAACATTTTCATTGGATTTACTTTTCTTGCACAAGCACAAACTCCAAAATTTCAACCGGGGCGAATATTTTTAAAAACCGGAGAAGAGCAACAAGGATTTATCGCTGGAGAATTTCACTTGGCTCAACCCAAGGGAATCTACTTTAGGGCACAAGAAACAGCTGACGCCGCTTACGTCCCTTTTGAGCACATTCAATCCATTGAATTGAAAGACGCGGAACATTACCAGACCTATTGCTCAACACTAAATGGTGAAGAAAAATGCTTGTGGTTAGAAGTATTGGTTAAGGGAAAAGCAAGCTTATACCTCAGTACCTCGGAAAGCAAAATATACTACTTCGAAGCTAGTAATGTATTTACCTTAGTTCAATACAAAACCTTACCAGGACTTATAGCAGCGATGCAGCGCAATTGCCCTGAATTTAAGGCAGGCCAAAACAATGGACTGGACATCGCTTCAATGGTGAGTTTGGTCGTCAGGTACAACGATTGCCTGGAAGCAGGAAATGAACAGCAAATATATTATCAGTCCAAGCGCCCAGAACTATTTTGGGGTCCCAAACTTGGGCTTAATTTGGGGAGTGCTTTTGTTCTTGAAAACAATTATTATCAAATTGGTGAAGGCTATAGAGGCAATGTTTCTCCTACTCTGGGGCTTGCACTAAAACTACAGAGCAGGAACAAATGGTCAGCATATGCAGAGCTAAGCTACCTCAACCGAACAATCACCGATGACACTTTTAACTTTGGTAGTATCCTGAATCCTAATCTGCTGACCCTTAAAGTTAAACTCAATTACCTGGAATTGCCGATAATGGTTCAATATCACTTTTCGCGACAGGCGAAATACGGAGCCTTTGTTCAGGCAGGAGGGCAACTGTTGATGCCTTTGTCCCGCAAATTTTATGGCTTGAAATTAGATGATCCTTCTCAAAAGGGCTCCCCACCACGAACCGCGAACTTTTTGGGTTGGGCTCTGGGCTGGGGTGGAGGACTGGGAGTAGATGCAAAAATTACCCCCTCCATGAGGTTTCAAGTTCTCGGGCAATATGCTTTTATAGACAATGAATTTCATAATTTTCTGGCCATTTATCCTGAGTCAATTATGAACTTTAATATTCACCGCTTTCAGATTGGTGGGCAACTGTTGTGGAGAATTGAATGATTTTAAGCCAAAGCTGAGCGATTGTGGCGCCATTTTTACTAAAGTGCCCCTTCAGTGCCTTAGGTTTCTTAGGTGGTGAAAAGAAATCACCTGCGAAGCAGGTAAGAGCAGACATCGCGATTTCAATCAAATAATTAAGTTATTTCATTGAAAATCTTTTGATTGAATCTTGCTAGGCACTAATCGTTCTATTCTAAAACTAACTATATGGGAATTTTTAACTTCATTATGAAAGATCCTAAAGAAGAACCTACTTTATTTCTAAAAATTATGACTGTATTTGCAGGATTATTTCTTTTGGCCGCATTACTATTTGGTCCACTATTATTGATTTTTGGGAATAAGGCTGTTGGGACAGTTGATAGATTCGGTTTTAAAACTGCCTTCATAAAATATACATACAAAAATACTGAATGTGAGTGTAAACTCGGTAATATGTCAGTTGATTCAGTGGGACAAAAAGTCCCCATTCGTTTTTTCCCATTTGCTACAAATAGATGTAGCAAAGAGTTTGGAGGTATTAAACCTATTGACAAAATAGGTGTAAGAAAAAATTAAACGTTGATTCGTATAACTTTGACTTCACTAAGGAACCAATTTCCAAAGTAATCAATTTATTCTTGAATTCCCCAACCCTGTAAAACCCAAAACAGTAAAAATGCGAGACCCATTTGTTGTTTCAAGTATAAGCTGGCACGAAGTAACTGATGAAGTTGCTATCGATAACATTAATCAAATTGAAGATGTATTGCAAGCAAACGTCAAACTGAGCGAGTACGGTGTCATTACAGGAGTTGCTTTCATCTACATCATAGAGCATGATGACAATCACATGCACGAAGATCAATTTAGTTATAGCGTTAAGCGAGGAGAAGTGTCCACCCAAATGCGCCTCTCCTACGACGAAGTGCAAAAATCCACACCCGAAGAAGTCTTGCACCTAATGGCCGCCAAATACATCGACACCATGCTGGAATGGCTACCCAAAAAGAAAATCGCCAACTTCGATTGGCAGCGTTTTGTAAAAGATGTGCAGAATTTATTTGCGCGGCAGGGCTGGTTGCAGGCTCTGGAAGTGGCTTAGCGTTTAAAGCCCCAAATTTGGGATTTAAGCACCATTTAGAACCCCCTTTTCGAAAGTTTTAGACTTTCGAAAAGGTCAAATATGCACCATTTTGCAAGCTAAATCACTATTTACATTGCCTACTTTATTTAGCTCCGGTTCTTTTTGAAAAGCTCTTTAGCGCACAATTGTACAGGCAAAATAGGAAATAGTAGCGGGCCAACAGAACCATAGCAGTATCCTTCAGCGCACCATTGTGCAAACAAAAGCCCCTCGAAAGTCTGAAACTTTCGAGGGGCGCGTTCTGGCATTTTACTCCACTTTCAACGGCACATAAGGCTTAAACAACGAAAACTGCACCGTTTCCACCTTCTTCCGATAGTCCGCAAACTTCGTACTGAAGAAATTATTGATGCGGTTCAACACATCCGCAGTTTGTTTGCGGGCTTGAGCCAGCATGCGTTG